>JBDQJI010000087.1:0-16809 GCA_040263875.1 Alphaproteobacteria bacterium | reverse complement strand
TCAGGCTCTCTTGACTATCTTGTATTGCTCGACGGATCGCCGCTGTCGTGCGGGCGCTCCCGTGAAGTACCTGTCCCATAATGCGTCCTTCCAAACTTGGGAAAAGAGTGCACCATAAATCTCCGGGACTAAACAACTAGGGCGCGTTGCATCACCGTTCCTGCGATGCGGAGTGATCGTCAGCAACTGCAATGCAGGACGCGGCGTTCGAACTGATGCGCAATGCTCGCAGCACAGGCCAGCCGTTCAGCGTGCGGTCGCCCAGGACAGGGCGTCCTCGCGCCTTAACGGCGTGGGGCCAATTCATCAGCTAATGGGGCTGAGCTGTAAGGAGCAAATACCATGGCGATTGACGCCAGAGACGACCTGATCGTCGTATCAGAAGGCCTTCTGGGCTTCGATAATCTTTTCGACAATAATAACTTCGGCAATGATATCGACGCAGTCGAGATTGTCAGCATCGATATCGGTGGTGGACCACAAGCAGTCGGCGCGGGCACGGTAACGTCAAACTTCGACCTTGGTGTTTTGAGCGTCGGCGATGCTGGCGACGATGAGCTGCTGGGCGGCAACGGTCGGGATAAGCTCTACGGCAACGAAGGCAATGATCGGATCAACGGCGGTAAAGGCAATGACTTTATCACTGGCGACAACGGTTTAGATCGTCTTATTGGTTCTGGCGGGGATGATGTCATCCACGGCGGCGGTGATCGCGATATCCTGAACGGCGGTGGCGGTAATGACCGCATGTTCGGCGATGATGGCAACGATGTGTTGTTTGGCGCTGCCGGGTCTGACAGCCTCACGGGCGGTTCTGGCCGGGATGTCTTCTTGTTCAATGTTGGTGTTTCGGATGAAGACAGGGTTGAGGATTTCGATCCGACGCAGGACTTCGTTCGCTTCGTGAACGGTGGTCCAGCAGACTTCGCTGCACTCGTACCAATGCTTCAGCAAGTTGGGCACGACACAGTGATCGACTTCGGCGCTGGTACAGAACTCACTCTGGCGTTCACCAACGCAAGCTCACTAAACGCTTCGGACTTCCACTTCTTCTCATAGAGTGGCGGCCCATAGCGGCGGTTAAGAGACCCCCCGGCAGCCCAGCGGTTGCCGGGGGTTTTGCTTTAAGGCTTCAATGATTCCTTGAGCAGCATCAGCACCGCTTCAGTTTGCTCTTGCTGCACCCAGTGGCCAGCACCGCTGATGAGATGTGTGCCGCGATAGTCTACCGACCCGCGATTTTCCATGGCCTCCAAAGCGCCCGGTGTTTGGCGTACGCCCCAGTCCTGGGCGCCGGCGATAAAAGCCAGGGGTGCTGCCATCGGCTTGCCTGCATAGACTTGCAGCTCACGGTTATAGGCATTCTCAAATCTGCAGCGATACCAGTTAAGTCCGCCTTGGAATCCGGTTCGGGCGTATTCAGTTGTGTATGTTGCGAGAGAGGATTCCGTCATCCATGCAGAGCCCGCTATCTCGCGGTCATCCGGCATAGCGCCTGCGACTGCCTCCGGCATGCTATCGGCTGCATCCATCACATAATATGTGGGCATTTGCGCGATTGAACTGGCCGTCCAGTCGTCCAAAATGTGCGGTGTGTTTCCGGCCCAATCGGCGCTTTTCATATGGAAGTATGCCCGCATGAACGCGTGCAGCCCAGCAGGTGCAGTCATCATGTCCTGATTAGCGGTTCGGGTAGAATAGTAGTGTTGGTAATGTTTGCGTGGGCGGGATAGGGCTAGCAGTGCTGTGGCGATATCATCTGCGGCAGCGTCAGGCGCGCCGAGGGGCAATGCAGCCGGGCTTGCGAACGGTGCGCTCATAACCGTGATTTGGCGGAAGATATCGGGGCGGAGTAGCCCAGCCCACCCAGCAACTGAAGCTCCGAAATCATGGCCGATCACGTGCACTGCATGATCGTGGCCTAGTCGGAAAATCAGTCCCATGGCGTCCCGTACCAGGTTCGGCATGCGGCTTGTGAAAAGGTCTTGGTCATAGGCATCAGACCATCCAGTCGTTCGCCCATAGCCACGCTGATCAGGCGCGATAACGTGGAAGCCCTGTTCAGCCAGCGGGACCATGAGGTTGCGCCAGGAGAATGCCAGTTCCGGGAACCCATGCAGCAGCAAAATCAGCGGCCGCGACCGCTCCCCCGCCTCCAGGTAGTGCATGTCCAGGCCGTTGACGCCTTTGATGTAGGCCGAACGAACACCATCTGGCAGGGGAAGGGCCGGTAGGCCTTGCAGCAGTGCCATTATCAATAACCGGCCCGTCGGGTTTCATCTGTTACGTACCGCTCTTCCAGTTCCTTCACCTCATCCATGCCCATAAGGTCAAAGAATTCTTGGAAGGATGTGATGTCATTGGCGAGGGCTGCCACATCACCGGTTTCTTTCAGATGGCGCAATGTTCGTTGGATCGCGGGGATGGCAGCCAGCACCACGAAGTTCGGATAAATGACAATGCCAAAGCCCATTTCCTGAATTTTCGAGGTTGGTAGGAATGGCGTCTTACCGCTGGAGGCCATGTTGTAGAGCAGCGGTTTCTCAAACAGCTTTGGCGCTTCTTCAAGCTGTTCCATCGTCGTCATTGCTTCTAGGAACAGCACGTCAGCACCCGCTTCCTCACAAGCATGGGCGCGATCAAGCATCGCATTCCAGCCTTCAACTGCCAGCGCATCAGACCGGGCGACAATCTGGAAATCTTCGTCCTTCCGGGCATCAACGGCTGCTTTGATTTTCGCCACCATGTCCTCCTGGCTGATAACGGCCTTGCCTGCCAGATGGCCGCAACGCTTTGGCCATTCCTGGTCCTCTAGGTGGATGCCGGCCACGCCTGCGCGTTCATAGGCCTGCACGGTGCGGCGCACGTTCAGCGGTCCGCCCCAGCCTGTATCGGCGTCTGCCAGCAGTGGCAGGCCGGAAGCGTCAGCGATACGGCCGGCATTATCCACCATCTCGGACATTGTCAGCAGGCCGACATCGGGCATCCCCAGGCGATTGGCGGATGTACCAGCGCCCGTCATATAGATGCCGTCGAATCCCTCAGAAGCGACCAGCCGCGCGTTCAGCGCATCGGCGACGCCCGGGAGCACTGCTAGTTCTGGTCCCGCAATCATCTGCCTCAATTTCGTCGTCGCCCGCTCGGTCATTCTGGCCTCCTCTGTGCGCATGTTTCTCCATGATCATGCCGACTTGCGCAGACCTCTCAACCCCCATACGATTTTGGCGAATTCAAGGGATCGCAGACCATGTCCGCAGAGCGGGAATTGACACTCTACGAAAAGCGCGTTGACGCATTACTGCAGCTCCTGCCAAGGACTGATGGTGCTGCGCGTGAAACGTTCTTGGAAACGCAACTAGCGCTTAAAACAGCGTCTGATCAGGCTGAGTATTTTGACCGCTGGGTCGAATTGCTAGCGGAAAAATTGGTCGCAAATGGTGTGATTTCAGCCGATGAACTTGCGGCGAAGTTAGTGGATGTCCGCGCAACTGCCGCCAAATGGGATACAACTACGGAGGCCGCCGAATGACCGCCACACCAAAGTTCCAGCCGGGTGATCTCGTGCTGGTGGATGACCGGGACCACACGGGCCATTGCCGCACGCCGACGTTCGTGCGGGGCTGCAAAGGTCGCGTGCGACAGATGATAGGCCTCTACAAGAACCCGGAAGAACTCGCCTATTACAAGGACGCTGCTGAGCTGCCGCTCTATGACGTCGTATTTGAATGGCGCGAGGTTTGGGGCGAGGACGGCCCGGACGAGATCGCCGCCGATATTTATGAACACTGGCTGAGCCCAGCCTGAGGGAGATGACAGATGCCCCATGATGGTCACCATCACCACGAAGACCACGCGCCGATTGAAGATGTTGAAGCCATCGGCGAGTACGAAATTCTAGAGCAGGCGATTCGTGAATTGCTGGTCGAGAAGGGCGTGCTGACGGCTGACGCTATTCAGACGCAAATCGACGAAATGGATAGCCGCACCCCCGTCGCTGGCTCCCGCATCATCGCCCGCGCCTGGACAGATGAAGCCTATCGTGCCCGCCTGATCGCGGACCCCAAACCGGCGCTTGCCGAAATGGGCGTCACCAAGTTGGACCATAACCCCGAGGTGAAAGTTGTCGCTGATACGGCTGATCGGCATCACGTTATCGTCTGCACGCTGTGTTCCTGCTATCCCCGGGTGATCTTAGGGATGCCGCCTGCATGGTACAAAAAGCGCGCTTATCGCAGCCGTGTTGTGAAAGAGCCGCGTCAGGTGCTGGCTGAATTCGGCACCGAACTGCCAGACAGTACGACGATTGAAGTGCACGACAGCACTGCTGACCTCCGCTATCTGGTCCTGCCGATGCGCCCGGAGGGCACGGATGATTGGAGTGCCGATCAGCTGGCTGAACTGGTGACCCGCGATATCATGATCGGTGTCCGCCTGCCCAAGGCAGCTTAGCGCCGGACACGAGGGCAATTCCTATCGTAACCGATAGGATTGCCAGCGCTTCCGCTGGCCCAATGGCCTCGCCAGTGAGCGGCCAGGCAAGGACTGCAGCGAAACAGGGCACCAACGCAGCGAAGATTGCAGCCTCTGAAGCGCCCAAAATGCGGATGCCATAGACGTATAAAAACATCGCGACGAGGCCATTCAGCACACCGTGATAGCCGATCTGAAAGGCGAGTTCCGGCAATGGCAAGGTGGTCAGGCCGCTGTCGCCCACAAGCAGCCAGATAGGCCCATACACAGCGGCTGCGCCCACATGCGTGATCGCGAGTGAATGCCAGGGCGATAAGCCGGTGATCCGCACAACTACGGTGTATATGGCCCACATCCACGCGCAGGCATGGAATGCCAGATAGCCCTGGAAGGCACCTGCGTTACCAGTGGACAGCGCCACCCAGCCTATGATCACGACGCCAAGGATGACAGCACCGAGGCCTAGAAACCGCCTGGGCGAAGCTTTGTCGCCAAGGAAGATGATACCGATCGCGAATACGAGTGCAGGAAAGCACCCTGGTACGAAGATCGCGGCATGAGCAGATGGCGCAAATTGGATGCCATAGCCAATACCCAGCGCGAATGGGCCAGATAGCGTTGCCAATATGATCAGAGTGCCGAACCAGCTCGCATTACCGGCTTTGAAGCCATGTCGCAGTACAATTGGCAGCAACACAATGGCGCCAGCGGAACAGCGCAGCAGCGGCATATCCCACGCCGTGATGGCGCCGCTGGTGACGCCAAGTCGGGTTACTGGAAACCAGCCGCCCCAAAGAACTGTCGCGAAAATAAGCGCCAGAACGGCGGTCAGCCGTTGTGGTTTAGAAGCCAGAATCGGCGCGCCGTTCAATAGGCCCTCGAAACGCAGAAGTCGGCGACATCCGCTAGCGTTTCAGCCAATTCGCTCTCGCCATCAACGGCTAGCAGTGCTTGTTTGGCATCCTCAGCGCAGCGTGTTGCAGCCTTAGCGGAATCCGTAATCGCGTCGCGCGCTTGCATCAAGCTAAGCGCCTGCTCCAAGTCGCCGTCCTTCTGATCCAGGTCTTCAATCACCCGGCGCCAGAATGTGCGCTCTGTCTCATCGCCGCGAGCATAGGCCAGCAGAACTGGCAAGGTAGCTTTGCCTTCGCGGAAATCATCGCCGACGGTTTTGCCAAGTGCGCCCTGGTCTGCGTTGTAATCCAGCACATCATCGACGATCTGGAAGGCGAGGCCGAGATTCATGCCATAAGCTTCTAGGTTATCCGCATCTGCATCTGGTCGCCCGGCAATAACGGGACCAACGCGGGATGCAGCGGCGAAGAGCGCTGCGGTCTTGCCGCGAATGACGTCAAAATACGCAGCTTCCGTCGTCGCCGGGTCGTTCGCTGTCGTCAGCTGCAGCACTTCGCCCTCGGCGATGGTGGCAGACGCGTTGGCTAGAATGCGCAAGACCTCAAGTGACCCGGCATCAACCATCAGCTGGAATGATCGGCTAAACAGAAAATCACCCACCAGAACGCTCGCCTGGTTGCCCCAGAGCGCATTGGCGGAGGCTTGACCACGACGGAGATCGCTTTCGTCCACTACGTCATCATGCAGCAAGGTAGCTGTATGGATGAATTCAACGCACGCGGCGAGGCCAATATGGTGCTCGCCCGTGTAGTCGCACATGCGGGCTGTCGCCAGCGTTAACAGTGGGCGGAGGCGTTTGCCCCCGGCGGCAACGATATGTCCGGCGAGTTCTGGGATGAGCGCGACGGGACTATGCATCCGTGCGACAATCTCACGGTTCACGCTAACCATGTCGCTTTCCAGCATATTGGCCAGGCGTGAAAGCGCATCTGTTGGCGCAGGATCTGATGGTGCGGCGTGGTTCAACGCTGGAACTCCAGAGGGCGCCTGTGAAATAATGCCCGTGTGGGGCTGAGCATATGCTGACAGTCATGCTGGTCAACGGTCCTAAGCGTCGCGGAGAGTAAGGCTATGCAAGAAGTTCTACGAACGGGCGACCCGGTCCGCGCTTCCTGGGCGATTGCGACACTGGCGGACGCCGGGATCGAAGCTGTGTTGGCGGACCTTAACACTCACATGTTGGAGGGTTCTGGCGTTGCTATTCCACGCCGCGTGTTAACTGCGAGCGAGGATGCCAGCCGCGCACGTTGGGTGCTTGAAACCAATGATCCAATGAAACCAGCGTCTTGACAGCCTTTGAGACATCGGAAGACGCATGGCTTGGCGGGCGGTTGCGCTTAAAACAGCCGAAGCGTGGCTACCGTGTCGCCATCGATGCTGCATTGCTTGCAGCCGCCACGCCCTTACAGCCAGGCCAACGAGCATTGGATTTGGGCACAGGCGTAGCAGCGGCAGCCTTGGCATTGGCCGCCCGGGTCAACGATGCGCAGGTTGATGGCGTTGAGTTACAGATAGAATTTGCAGCCCTTGGACTGGAGAATATCCACCTGAATGGCTTTCAAGGCCGGGTTCGGTGCCTGCAGGGTAACGTTCTGGATTTGCCCACAGATGCTGGCACCTATGATCAGGTGATGATGAATCCGCCATATTTGGCGGATGGTGGCAATGATGCTGGCATGGATCCGGCTAAGCGCATCGCGACGATTGAAGGCCCAGCACGCTTGGATGACTGGATGCGGGCCGCAGCGGCAGCCTTGAGATCAGGTGGCGGGCTAACAATCATTCACCGGGCTGACCGGCTGGGCGATATTCTGACGGCTGTTGCTGCAAATGATTTTGGCGGCCTGACAGTGTTTCCGCTATGGCCTAAAGCAGGCGAAGCTGCGCGTAGGGTG
The DNA here is from genome assembly GCA_040263875.1 of Alphaproteobacteria bacterium. GTDB lineage: Bacteria > Pseudomonadota > Alphaproteobacteria > Bin95 > Bin95 > VMCJ01. Next base: position 9,529 of record JBDQJI010000087.1, on the reverse strand, counting down.
ATTGTGCACGGACGGAAAGCCAGGGGCGGCAGGCTGGCGTTAGCCGCCGGCCTTGTTCTGCATCAACCCGATGGCGCTTATACGCCAGAAGCCGATGCAGCACTGCGCGGCGGTGTTCTAAATTTCACCCCACATTCGTAGGAGGTTCGTGTAGGCTTTTTGCAGGCGGATGGCTTCAGGGTGTTCTGTTCCTTCGCGGGTGTTATTTTGCATGAAACCAATGGATTGCGCGATGTCCAGCAGTACCTGCCGCTGGTTCGGGTCGCGCACCATGCTCTGCGCCCATCCTACCATTGCCCGCCGCTCGCCGCTGATAACTGGATTAACCCGGTGCAGCACGAGTGTTGAATATATCACCATATAGCCGAATGGCAGCTTGAACTTTTCTGGCCGCATATCTGTGTTCAGCTCAAGCTCACCGCCCTCATAGCTATCAGGATCAGCTAGAAACAATGTGAATGAAAGATCTGATCGCCAGATGTTGCCGCTGGCTCGGCCCATAACGGTATCGTCGATGTGATCGCCATAGAACATGCCTTGGCGGTACCGGCTCAATAGGATATCGCCGACGCGCTTCGGTTGGGCAATTAGGTTGAAGTCACTATGGGCCAGAAGCGCCTGCCGAACTTCGTCTGAAAGCTCTTTACGTAGCGCACTAGAGGTTTGAATCTCCTCGTTGCGCTTTTGCTTAATATTGGTAGAGCCAACCGTTTGAGCGCCATCCACGAATGAGCCTGCATCAAATGCTGCTTTCAGCTTATTGAGGAGACTTGTTGGCAATACGCCAGGCAGAACAAAGATCATGGTTGCGTCCATTCAAAATCAAGCAGTGGGCGGACTTCTTCAGCGAAGCGGCGAGTTTGTGCAACCCGTTCTTCTGGCGTTCCAAGGAAATCAAATTCAAAGAAGCGTACGCCTGCTTTATGAAACTCGGACAGCTTTTCCGCGACATCCTGTGGTGATCCAAGGGCGACATAGCGCTTGGTTGCCCTGCTGAAATCCATAGCGTAGCGCTCAGATAACAGCGCATTGGCACTGTCGAAGGCGGCCTCATAGGTGTCATCCAGGCGACAGAATAGCAGGTGGGCGGTCCCATATGACGAAAGACCCCGCCCTGAGGTAGCATACTCCCGCGCGATCTCTTCCAGGCCCTCACGATATTGTTCTGGCGTCACGACGTAGGAAATCCATCCATCGCAAAGCGTGGCCGCCCGTTTTATTGCTGCCTTAGAGCGCCCACCAACCCAGATGGGCGGACCGCCTGCTGGTTCTGGTGCAGGGCGAAGCTGTGTTTCCGGGAAGCTGTAGAATCTGCCCTCATGGGCAACCGGTTCACCGGTCCATAATTTCCGGACGATCTCAATACCTTCGTTCAGCCGCGCGCCCCGTTCGTTGTGTGGAATGCCGGCAAGTGCGAACTCGCCCGGAAATTCACCGCCGACACCTACGCCAAAGATGAATCGGCCCGGCGCCATGCGGGCGAGGGTAATCGTCTGCTTGGCGACAAGGGCTGGATGGCGCAATGGCAGTAGATAAACCGAGGTCGCAATCGTGATTTTCTCCGAAAGCGTAGCGATCATGCCGAGGCCCAAAATGGAATCATCAATGGGCAACGCGAACGCTAGATGATCGCCAACAGCGATACTGGTCAGGCCAGTTTCCTCCGCCAAAGTAATAAGTTCACGGGCATAGGCGGGGCTTGGCACGCGAGAATGCAGGCCAAAACGGGTGACGTCATCAAGCGGTAGATCAACCATCCGAAGCTCTCTCGTTAAATTGGGCTTAGGTAGAGTATCATCAGCGACGTCATTGGGGAGAGGATGATATGAGCAAAGTTCTACATCGGAATCTAGCCGCACCGCCGCCAAAGGCAGTCCGTGCCGAGGGCGTGCGCATCTTCACAGAAGACGGCAGTAATTTCATCGATGCCGCTGGTGGTGCCGCTGTATCCTGCCTTGGCCATAGTCATCCAGCGATCCTGGCTGCAATGCATGAAGCAATTGACCGCCTGCAATATCTCCATACAGGCTCCTTCACTCATGACGCGATGGAGGCATTAGCCGACGCGTTGTTAGAAGACGCGCCGGGCGATCTTTCCCATGCTTTCTTCGTTTCCAGTGGATCTGAAGCGGTTGAATCCGCCTTGAAGCTCGCCCGCCAGTATTTCCTAGAAATCGGGCAGCCCGAGCGATACCGGTTCGTGGCGCGACGGCAGAGCTATCACGGCAATACTTTGGGTGCCCTAGCCGTTGGCGGCAATGCGATGCGTCAGGCGCCCTATAAGCCGCTTTTGATGGATGCGGCGAGCCACATTGCCCCTTGCTATGCCTATCGTGACCAGCGGGACGATGAAACGCTAGAGGCCTATAGCCTCCGGGTTGCTAATGAACTTGAAACTGAACTGCTACGGCTTGGGCCAGAAACCGTCGCCGCTTTCATTGCAGAACCGGTCGTGGGCGCTACGTTGGGCTCAGCGCCTCCAGCGCCAGGATATTTCCGCCGTATCCGCGAGATTTGTGACCAATATGGCGTGCTCTTTATCGCTGATGAGATCATGTGTGGTGGCGGGCGTTGCGGCGCGATGTTTGCAATATCGGATGAGGGCGTAGCGCCCGATATCATTACCGTGGCGAAAGGCCTGGGCGGTGGCTACCAGCCGATTGGGGCAATGCTGTCTGCGGACCATATCGCGGATGCTCTCAAGCTTGGGTCTGGTGGGTTTCAGCATGGACACACGTATCTGGGTCACCCCATCGCCTGCGCCGCAGCGCTGGCCGTGCAGAAGACGCTCCGGTCAGACAATCTACTCGCCGCCGTATCGCGCCAAGGCCAGCGACTTATGGCCGGACTGGAGGCCAAGCTTGGGCAACACCCGAATGTTGGTGATATCCGGGGCAGGGGGCTTTTGCAGGGTGTTGAATTGGTCACAGACCGAGATTCGAAGGCACCGTTTGACCCGGCCCTGAAGCTCAATCAGCGGGTCAAGGCGGAAGCCATGGCGCGCGGCGTTGTAGTGTATCCAATGCCTGGTACAATTGACGGCGTGCATGGTGACCACATCGTGCTTGCTCCGCCCTTTATCGCTACGGATGCGGAGATTGATGAGATCATTGAAGCTGTGGCCGCCGCAATTCCCGCTGCAATCCCATCAAATTGACGATTTCCGCCTTAACGTAGGCACAACGCAGTTCGCTGCATTATCTGGTGAACCTCCTGAACTGGGATGCGCCATGAGCAGTTTGACCGTCGCCGATGCCAACAACCTTGTCCTTGATCCATCTTCGGAAAACCGAGAACAAACTGCGATTAAGATTACGGAGCTGTTCAAGTCGAAGGCGCTTGATCCCGCGGCCACAAACATGGTCGAGGAAATCCTGCGTATTTTCGCCCATGATGCAGCGATCAGGGTGCGCAAAGCCGTATCGCAGCAATTGCAGCATGAGCCGGACCTGCCGAAGGACGTAGCGCTAGCCCTAGCGCGGGATGTGGATGATGTAGCAGTGCCCGTGCTGCGGTTCTTGCGCGCATTGTCTGACGCAGACTTGGCGGAACTTGCGGCGAGTGAAGGGCAGGCCAAGCTCTGCGCCATGGCGACCCGCCACCAAGTCGGCCCGGTTTTGAGTGATGCGCTGATTGATCACGGCGATGAAAAGACGGTCGCGACGCTGTTGGCGAATGCAGGCAGCAGCCCAACCGAAACCGGCATGATGACTGCCTTAGACAAGTTTACTGATAGTGATCGCGTCCAGGCACCACTGGCGCGGCGCATGGACGTACCGCCGGCAGTGTTAGTGCGGATGATCACGCTGGTCTCAGATCATGTGCTGCAGGAGCTGAGCAGCCGGAAGGACCTGCCGCCGGACCCGCGGCAGATATCATTGCGCAGGCAGAGGAGCGGGCGTTTATCAGCTTAGCGGATGAACACGCCGACCCGGCAGAGATGGTGGCGCACCTTGTGCAGGCGGAGAGGTTATCTTGCAATCTCGCTGTCCGCGGCCTGGTCTCTGGCGATTTTGCGTTCTTTGAGCACGCAATGGCTAATCTTGCAGGGCTAAGGTTGGATGTTGCGCGTTCGTTAATCCACGACGCCGGAACCCTTGGCGTTCAAGAACTTTGCCAAATGGCGAAGACGCCTGAGCGGTCGACTGAACTGATTATAGCAGCAATTTCCACCGCCAAAGACCTTGGCTTTGAGGATTGTGAGATGGACCGAGCCCGTTTCCAGTCCCGCATGATCGAGCGGATGCTCACGCATTTTGAGGACCTTGGTGACCATCTAGCTGTAAATGGCGTGGATGATTTGATCGATCAGCTGCGCGCGCCCGCAGCTGCCTAAAAAATGAAATCGTCTTCCACTAGGCTCGCTTCAGTGACACCAACAAGACGGATCGTATCCGTTGCCGAAATCTAGATAACGGCACCCCCAGCGGTATCGGATGTAATCGCCTGAATGTCCGCCAAGTTCGTGAATGTAAATGGTGTCAGGTCAAGCTGATCAACGACGCCAGCTCCGGCGCGGAAATCCTGGATGACGTCTGTTCCTGCACCCGCTAAGAAGCGATCATTGCCGTCGCCACCTGTGAAATCATCGTCCCCAACGCCGCCATAGAGAAAGTCATTCCCATTGCCAGCATTCAGTATATCGTCACCATGATTGCCGATGAGTTGGTCATCCCCATCGCCGCCGCTTAGGTCGTCATTGCCGAAATTTCCGCCTATGAAGTCATTGCCGCGGTCGCCGGTGATCTGGTCATTGCCATTGTCGCCGATAATGCGGTCATCCCCATCGCGGCCCTGCAGAATGTCATCGCCATCGCCGCCGCGGAGATTGTCGGCACCGCGGGCACCAAGGGCTGTGTCATTTCCAGCACCGCCGAGGAATGTCAGTTTTACATTTGTACTCTCGGCATTCGCGTTATCATTACCGCCGCCGCCATTGAAGACCACCTCTTGAACGGGCGAGGCTGACATATCGTTGATAGATAGAGTTTCGGTGAATCCGCCGCCATTCACTTCAATCACTTCGGTGTTCGTGATTTCAATCTTGCCTGTGGTCGAATTAACGCCTTGAAAGCGCACGGCGTCGGCGTTTGCTGCGGCCAAATCAAAGGTGGCACCTTCTGTGATGCTGCCGTTGACCTGAACTGTGTCCCGTCCTGCACCACCATCCATTATATCTTCGCCGTCGCCCAGGTTATGGACCATGAGGTCATTACCAGCCCCGCCGTTGATTGTGTCATCGCCGCCAGCGCCGGTCAGCACATCGTCGCCTGCAAGGCCATCCAATGTGTCTGCCCCGGCCCTGCCGACAAGGGTATCTGCACCAGCAGTGCCTTGCGGAGTAGACGTGCTGCTACCAGTACTCGAGGGTCGCGCCAGGCGGTTTGCAGGATCTGTCAGAAAATCGATTTCGGTTAGTTCAAAGCTTTTTACGCCGTTGAAGTTGAATTGGCCCTTTAAGACGCGGATCGCGGCATCGCCATTGGCCTGCGAAAATACGCGGGAGAGGGCTGCCGCTGGAGATGAGAAGCCCAGCGAGGTTAGATCAATCTTATCTATTCCGGCCTGGAAGTCGGTGATCGTGTCGATGCCCTGGCCAGCAGAGGCTACAAACACGTCTACGCCGGCACCGCCGCTCAGCGTATCTTCACCGCTTTGGCCGATTATGAAATCGTTGCCATCGCCGCCGCTTATGGTGTCTTCGCCGGAATTGCCGAAAAGCTCGTCATCGCCAGCGTCGCCCCTGATGTCATCGTCACCAGCGCCGCCGATCACTCTATCGTTGCCATCGCCGCTTTGAATTGCATCATTGCCAAAGCCGCCATTCAGTGCGTCATTGCCGTTTTCGCCGCTTAGGAAATCATTGCCAGATTGGCCAAGCAGGAAGTCATCGCCGTCGCCGCCAATAATGATGTCATTGCCGCTATTGCCGAACATCCGATCATTGCCGGATTCGCCCAGCATATGGTCAAGGCCGAGACCGCCGACCATGCGGTCATTGCCTGCGCCGCCTTGGAAGATGTCGTCGCCACTGCCGCCATTTACGTTGTCATTCCCGTCACCACCCCGTATCCGGTTAATCCCAGAATTGCCGAATATCCGGTCATTGCCCGCACCGCCATCTAATGAGTCATTGCCGGCACCGCCAACAATTCTGTCATTCCCTTCGCCGTCGCTAATCTGGTCGAAACCTGCAAGCCCGTCCAGCAGATCATTCCCGCCAAGTCCGGTGATGATGTCGGCATTGTTCGTGCCGTCCAGCTTATCATTTTGGGCAGTGCCAGTGCGTCGAGCAATGGGTCAGGGCCTCATTTTCTGTAAATTACAGGGTCAGCAACCGGACGCCGCCCAACGTCGCAGTTTTGCTTTTTAGGTGGTGGTTTGAGAAGTCTATCGAAGTGACTAATCCCTAGTGTTCTCTGGTTGCGGATTGTAGCCGCGAATTAGATCAGGAAGTCATCAGCGTCCAAGTCAGCTTTCGCAACGCCTTCCAGCAATAACGTATCCACTGCTGACAAGTTCACTCGTGCGCCGCCGGCAGTGTCTGTTGTGAGCGCCAAGACGGTGGAAATGTTCGTGAAGTTGAATGCAGTCAGGTCGATAACATCGACTATGCCGACACCCGCCACAAAATCGGTGATGACGTCGGCACCGCTGTCGTACACAAATGTATCGTCGCCATCGCCGCCTTCGATGCTGTCGTCACCCGCACCTCCGACGATCCGGTCATTACCGGCAATGCCAAACAAGCGGTCGTCACCCGCACCGCCCAAAATAAAGTCATTGTCTCCGCCGCCGTTCAGGAAGTCATTGCCGTCGCCGCCTTCCATCTGATCAGCACCGGCACCGCCGGTTAGGAAGTCATCGCCAACCCCGCCGTCAAGGATGTCATCGCCGCTGAAGCCTTGCAGGGAGTCTGCGCCTTCGCCGCCATTCATCACGTCAGCCGCATTGCCGCCGAGCGCTGTGTCATTGCCGACCCCGCCTTCAAACTCCAACGAGATGTTGCCGTTGATCGCATCAGCGATGTCATTGCTAGCGCCGCCATTGAAGCCGACGATCCCGACATCTGTACCAGCGAGGTCGTTCAGGAACAGCGTCTCGACGCCATCACCACCAAACACATCAATCCGCTCAATCGTGGAGTTGGTCAGTGTGAACGGGTTGGCTGTCAGCCGATCCAGCACGGCTTCGCCGCCAACAGCGCCGACGATCTGGAAGCCACCGCCGGGCGCAGTTTCGGCACGGACTTCTAAGCTATCGGTCCCAGCTCCGCCATCATTGCGATCACTACCATCGCCGTTGTTCCAGATGATTTTGTCATCGCCATCTGCGCCATTGACGAAGTCGCCGCCTTTATCACCTTGCAGAGTATCGTTGCCTGCATCTCCGTTCAGTACGTCGGTTCCGTTGCCACCAAACAGAGAATCATTCCCCGCACCGCCATTGAGTTCATCTTCGCCATCGCTGCCACTCAATTGATCGTCGCCAGCATCGCCATTCACGGTATCGTCGCCGTCACCGCCGTCTAATGTGTCTGCCCCGGCAGTACCATTGATCGTGTCATCGGTATTGCCGCCAATTGGGCCATTGGTGTTTGCCAGAATGTCGTCTGCATCGAGCGCTGCGATCTGCACCCCACGCAGGATCACGGTCGCGCCGTTCGCCGTCAGCGTTGCATCGCCACTTGAGTCTGTCGTCATTGCAGCGATTACGGCAGCTGCGTCTGCGAAACCAAGCGCTTTGACATCTAGGAAATCACCAACACCCGCACCTGCTTCAAAGTCCTCAACAACGTTGACGCCGGAGTTTGCTGTGATGATGAATTGGTCGGTGCCAGTGCCGCCGCGCAGGCTATCGTCGCCGCTCTGACCCAGCAGAATGTCATTGCCGTCACCGCCGTCAATGATATCGCCGCCAGCATTTCCGAAGATCAAATCGCCGTCCGCACCGCCTCTGATTATGTCATTGCCGCCACCGCCAACAAGCCGGTCCCGTCCAGCACCGCCACTCAGTGTGTCATCGCCCGCAGCGCCGTCGAGTTCGTCGTCGCCATCGCCGCCTGCGACCAGATCAACGTCTGCACCGCCGGTATATTGATCCTCGCCTTCGCCGCCTTCAGCGCTGTTCCGACCGGAGCCGCCGAACATAACGTCATCGCCGGCACCGCCATTCAGCACGTCATCGCCGGATTGGCCGCTTAGCATGTCGTCATCGCGACCGCCGTTCAGTACGTCGTCGCCAGATTGGCCAAAGAGCCGATCGTTGCCGCTGCCGCCATTCAGAACATCATCGCCCGCACCGCCGATCTCACGGTCGTTGCCGTCAAACCCACGGACGATGTCATTACCGTCTTAGCCGGTGATTGTATCATCGAAGTTAGTGGCAGTGATGGCTTCAATATTGGTGAGCGTGTCGGTTTGGCTGGCATCGTTCGCCGTTGCTGTGCCTGCTTGCAGGTCGACAGTGAAGCCAACTGTCTCGGACTGAAGATTGTAGATATCCACGCCGTCGCCGCCATCAATGGTGTCATCGCCAGTGCCAGCGGAGATTTCATCGTCTCCATCGCCGCCATCGATAATATCATCGCCAGCGTTGCCCGAGATTGCGTCGATTCCATCACCGCCTTCGATGGTATCTGCACCATCGCCGCCAGCTATTTCGTCGTCTCCTGCATCCCCGAAGACTGTGTCATCGCCTTCACCTGCTCTGATGCTATCAATGCCATCGCCGCCGCGAAGGATGTCATCGCCCTGGGCACCGTTCAGGATGTCATCCCCGCCCTGGCCGCTCATTTGGTCGGCGTCTGCGCCGCCGTTCAGTGCGTCATTACCGGAATTCCCGAACATCCGGTTCTCGCCATTACCGCCGAACAGCACATCGTCGCCGCTGCCACCAATGATACGGTCAGCGCCCTCGAAGCCTAACAAAACATCGTCTGCGGCTGAGCCAGTGATGATGTCGTTGAAGTTCGACCCAATGACCGATTCAAAAACGTCGACGAATGTATCCGTTTGGCTGGCATCGCTAGCGACCGCCTGCAATGTGGTGAGATTGATATTGAAGCCAGCGGCTTCATTCTCGTAGCTCACGATATCTCTGCCGTCGCCGCCTTCGAGCGTGTCATTACCGACACCGCCGTCAAGCGTGTCATCGCCACCGCTGCCTACGAGGACGTCATCTCCCTGAAGGCCTCGGATATTATCGTTCCCAAGCCCGCCTTCAATCCGCTCTTCCCCAATATTGGCGATGATTTCATCGTCAAAATTCGTGCCGATCACATTTTCAATAGTGCTGACAATATCGTTCTCACCGCCAGCCGTCAGGCGCGCGCTGCCTGTGACCAGAACAACAGTGAACGCCTGATCTCGCGCGCTCAGATCAAGGGTATCGGTCCCGTCGCCGCCAATGATGATGTCATTACCAAGCCCGCCGGAGAGGATGTCGTCACCAGCATCGCCTGAAATCTGGTCATCGCCGTCGGAGCCCTGCACCTGGTCATTGCCAAGACCACCGCGGAGAACATCGT
>JBDQJI010000086.1:0-17052 GCA_040263875.1 Alphaproteobacteria bacterium | reverse complement strand
GGCGGCTGAGCGCGCCGTCGAACCTGCAACGAAATACTTGATCAGCTCAATCTGAATACTTCGCGGAAGCCTACTCCGCCGACGCATCCTAACCATATGACCTGCATAGCCTTTCTCAGCTATCTAGGCCAGCCCCAAAATCAAAAAGCGAGGGGAGGCTGCTAAATCGAGGCGATTTCGTTAGGTTTTACAGCCTGGATGCGCCTTCAACACGCGTTCAGATGATGCAGGGAATTTCTCAAGTTTATTTGCCGGACGGATGGGTCGGGGGACAAAATCACCGCCACAGTTGGGGCATTTGCCACCGCGCAACCGGTTCTCAACGCAGTCTGCGCAAAAGGTGCATTCGAATGAGCAAATCAGGGCGTCTACAGCATCTGGCGGCAAATTCGCATCACAGCATTCGCAGTTTGGTTTAAGCAGAAGCATCCTGGCACATCCTAATTCGGCGCCGCTTGATCGGGGCGCGTCAGACCGGCAGGATGCCGCTTTCGCGTTAAAGCGCAACCGCTCAGGATTCTCTGGCTATGGCCCAACCGATACCGTTCAACCGCACGTTTGACGCTGAAGCTGGCGAGGTCGTGCAATTGACGCCACTGCTCCGCCGCGTAACGTCGCCCAACCCTTCGATGTTCACCTTTAAAGGCACGAACACTTATATCGTTGGCAAAGGCAAAGTCGGCGTCGTTGATCCGGGGCCGGTATCGCCAGAACACACAGCCGCTATCATGCGCGCGGTAGAAGGCGAAACGGTGACGCATATCATCGTCACGCACACCCATAATGATCATTCCCCCGGCGTTCCAGACCTGAAAGCAACCACCGGCGCGCCGACATATGGCTATGGCCCCCACGGCGTCGGTTCCAGGCGGGACTGGCCATTTGATTCGCCAGAGGGCGGCGACCGCAATTTCAAGCCCGACCATACCGTGCCGGACGGAGGCTTGATTGAAGGCGATGGCTGGACGCTGGAAGCGCTCTTCACGCCAGGTCACATCTCGAACCACCTATGCTTCGCCCTGAAAGAAGACAACGTCATGTTGTCCGGTGATCATGTGATGGGCTGGTCAACTTCAATCGTCTCCCCACCTGACGGCGACATGAATGACTATATGGCGAGCCTGCGCCGAATGCTGGGACGGGATGAGACTGTCTACTATCCTGGCCATGGCGGCCCGATTGAAGACCCAAAGAATTTCGTCCAAGCCTTCATTGACCACCGGGAGGCCCGCGAAGAGCAAATCCGCCAGTGCCTTTCCGGCGGTGCCATGAGCATCCCTGCCATGGTCAAGGTGATGTATGCGGATGTTGACGAAAACCTGCACCGGGCTGCCGGGCGATCCGTATTGTCCCACCTGCTGGCCATGTGGGAGCGCGGCGAGGTCGCCTGCCCCGATTCACCGCCGGGCCCCGATTCAACATATCGGCTGGCTTGAGCTAAAAACCCCAACAATCCAAATACTTAAGGAAGCCCCATGAGCCAAGATAGCGTTCTCTACGAAAAAGAAGGCCGCGTCGTCACCTGGACGATTAACCGCCCTGACATCCGCAATGCCGTGTCTGCGCCAGAAGTCGTCGCGCGCTTTGAGGAAATTGCAGAGATGGTCGCCAAAGACCATGACGTCTCTTGCGTGATCCTAACGGGCGCTGGCACCGCGTTTTCATCCGGCGGTGACGTCAAAAACATGGCCGCCCGCGCGCCCGAAATGCAGAAGCAGCCATTTGCAACGCGCCATTGGTATCGTGAAGGCATCCAGCGCATTCCGCTGGCTCTGGACAAAGTCGAAGTGCCGATCATCGCCGCCGTTAACGGCCATGCCATCGGCGCCGGCTGCGATCTGGCCATGATGTGCGACATTCGGATTGCTGCAGATTCCGCCCAGTTCGGCGAAGTGTTTGTGAACCTGGGTATTATTCCAGGTGATGGCGGGTCTTGGTACTTGCCGCGCTTGGTTGGCCGTTCCAAAGCGTTCGAGATGACGTTTACCGGCGACGTGATCGACGCTGAAGAAGCTAAAGAAATCGGCCTGATTTCCCATGTCGTGCCTTTCGATGACCTCATGGACGCTGCGCGCAAAATGGCGACCAAAATCTCCCGCAAGCCGCCGGAAGCGCTGCGCATGACGAAGCGCTTGCTTAAGGAAAGCGAGTTCCAGCGCCTTGATACAGCGCTTGAAATGGCCGCAGGTATGCAGGCCTTGGCTCAAGCGACCAAAGACCATCAGGAAGCGGCGAATGCGTTCGTTGAAAAACGCCGCCCCGAATTCAAAGGCGAGTAGCAGCACCCCATGCCAAGCTTCAAAAGCATCGACGACATTGACGTTCTCGGCAAAACCGTTCTGGTGCGGGTTGATTTCAACGTACCCGTCCAGAACGGCAAAGTGACGGACGCGACCCGGATTGAACGGGCGCTGCCAACCATCCGCGACCTGACGGCGAGGGGCGCACGCGTGGTGTGCCTTTCCCATTTCGGTAGGCCGAAAGGGCAACCGAACGCGGATATGTCACTTCGCCCAATTGCAGACAGCCTGGCGGAGGCGCTTGGCAAGCCAGTCGCGTTCGCTGGTGATTGCGTTGGGATGGAGGCCGAGGGCGTCGTCGCCGGGCTGGCGGAGGATGGCGTGGCGTTGATGGAAAACGTTCGGTTCCATAGCGGCGAGGAAGCGAATGATGCCGGGTTTGCCCGCGCGCTCGCACGCCTCGGCCATATTTATGTCAACGACGCGTTCTCCGCAGCGCACCGGGCTCATGCCTCTACAGAAGGCTTGGCGCGTCTGCTGCCGGCAGCGGCGGGGCGGGCCATGCAGGCGGAGCTTGAAGCGCTGGGCGCGGCGTTGGAAAACCCAAAACGGCCCGCAGCCGCGCTTGTCGGTGGGGCCAAAGTTTCCTCCAAGATTGCCATTCTTGAAACGCTGGTGAGCCGGGTCGATGCGCTGATCGTCGGCGGCGGCATGGCCAATACATTTTTACTGGCGCTTGGTCATGACATGGGCAAGAGCCTTGTCGAAGCCGAAATGCTTGATACCGCCCGCGCCATCATGGCGAAGGCAAATGAAAGCGACTGCTTGATCGTTCTGCCAACCGACGCCGTATGTGCGTCTGAATTCAAAGCCAACCCAGATACAGTCGTTGTCCCGGTAACGGCAGTGCCATCGGCGCAAATGATGCTTGATGTCGGGCCAGACAGCGCGGCATCCCTGGTGGAGCTCCTATCTGATTATAAAACCATTGTGTGGAACGGACCGCTCGGTGCGTTCGAAACACCGCCATTTGATGCTGCAACCAACCGCGTAGCCCAGGCGGCGGCAGGGCTTGTGAAGTCAGGCAAACTGCTTGCTGTGGCGGGCGGTGGCGACACTGTGGCTGCATTGGCGCATGCTGGTGTCGTCAACGATTTCACCTATGTATCGACAGCAGGCGGCGCATTCCTTGAATGGTTGGAGGGCCGAACATTGCCTGGCGTGGCAGCGCTGGAGGCTGCTGCCGGTTAGCGATTATCGGCAGCAATAGGCGGCTGATAACGGAACACCTTTTTGTCGATGGGCGCGCCGGTTAACGGTGAGATCAGGTTGACTTGGGTGACAGTACCGCTGCCGTCTACGACATTCCAGCCGAGGATACGCATCGGCTCCCGATCAAATGCTAGGGTGACGCGCCCTGCTGTCAGGGCATTCTCTTGTGAGGCGGTCAGGTAGGCTTTGTTTTCGATTTCAGCGGTTGCCAAAATCTCCACATCCTTCTTGATGGAAACCTGATCATCCAGCAGGAACCATGCAGGCGTGAGGTGGGCAGGCACGTGGGTAATAGACTCAAGGTCAGCATCGAAATGCTTTACCAAGTTATTGTCAGACCAAATGACGTCGCTTAGGGGTGCGTCATATTCAAATCGAATGCGGCCAGGGCGGCTGACCCACATCTTGCCTGTCGCTTGCCCGCCATCGCTGTTCTGCTGAACGAACCGCGCTTCAAGCGTTCGCACGCTATTCAGGTACGCGATAATTTTATCGACCAGCGCCTGGTCTACAACCGCCTGAGTCATGCCTGCCTGCGATTGCTGTGCGAATGCAGGCATGGCTGGCGTGAGAGGCAGGATTGCGGCAAGCAGAATTAATAGACGGCGCATAAGCAGTTCCAAATCATTGCAGCGTGATCAAGCGATCTCTACTCAATATGGCGCATTGGAGCGGCAACGCCAGGGCGAAACTACGGCAGAAACACGGCGGCCTGAGATTCCGTTCCGCAATGACTGCCTATTCCGATTGATTGCCAACCAGCACTTCGCGTTTGCCTACATGGTTCGCCTGGCTGACAACACCTTCGGCCTCCATCCGGTCAATCAATGTTGCGGCCCTGTTATAACCGATCTTCAAGCGGCGCTGCAGATAGCTGGTGGAGGCTTTCTTATCTGCCGCAACGATAGCGACAGCGCGGTCATAAAGCCCGTTCTCGCTATCATCATCACCACCACCGCCTGACGGCTCAAACCCTGGAATGCCATCCGTAGCGGTTTCATCCTCGGTGACGCTTTCGATATATTCTGGTGGTGCCTGGCCCTTCAGGAATGCCACGATATCGTTGACTTCCTCATCCTCCACAAAAGGGCCGTGGACACGTTTGATGCGCCCGCCGCCAGCCATGTAGAGACCATCGCCGTGGCCCAGCAATTGTTCTGCCCCGCCTTCACTCAGGATCGTACGGCTATCAATTTTACTGGTGACTTGGAAGCTGATCCGCGTTGGGAAGTTAGCCTTAATCGTACCGGTGATGACATCCACAGACGGGCGCTGCGTCGCCATAATCAAATGGATACCGGCGGCGCGCGCCATCTGCGCCAAGCGCTGGATGGTGGCTTCAATATCCTTACCGGCGACCAGCATGAGGTCCGCCATTTCGTCAACAACAACGACGATGAACGGCAGCGGCCGCATATCCAGCGGCTGCTCCTCGTAGATTGGGCGGCCTGTATCTGGATCAAACCCTGTCTGTACGCGGCGGGTCAGCGCCTCACCCTTCTTGCGGGCTTCTTCAATGCGATTGTTGTACCCAGCGATATTCCGGACACCCAGTGTGGACATAGCGCGATAGCGGTTTTCCATCTCCCGAACTGTCCATTTCAGCGCTACAACCGCTTTCTTTGGGTCAGTTACAACGGGTGACAAAAGATGCGGAATATCGTCATAGACTGACAATTCGAGCATCTTCGGGTCAATCATGATGAAACGGCATTGCTCCGGCGTCATGGTGTAGAGCAGCGACAGAATCATGCTGTTGATCGCGACAGACTTACCGGAACCCGTCGTACCCGCGATCAGCAAATGCGGCATGCGCGCCAGATCCACAACGACCGGGGCACCGCCAATGTCCTTGCCCAGCGCCAACGGTAACCCGTGGACGCCCGCAAAATCCTTCGTCGCAAGTTGCTGGCGAAGATACACGATATCCCGGGTTTGGTTCGGCAATTCAATACCGATCACGTTCTTACCCGGAACCGTGGCAACACGGACGGATACCGCACTCATGTTGCGTGCAAGATCATCCGCAAGGCCGATGACGCGGGAGGCTTTGACGCCCGGGGCCGGTTCTAACTCAAACAGTGTGACGACGGGGCCTTGGCGGAATCGCTTGATCTCCCCCTTAACGCCGAAGTCTTCGAGTACTGTTTCAAGGCGGCGGGCTGTCTCGTTCAGCAAGTCATCGCTCTCAACCTCAGCGCCCTCTTCACCTTCTTGCAGCAGGTCGAGCGGCGGCAATTGGAAACCGTCATCGAGTGGCAGGTCGGGCTGAACGCCAGACTTGGCGCGGCGCGGCTTGGTCTTTGGTTTCTTCGGGGGCTGAGGCTCCTTGGCCACTTTCTTCGCCTTCGGCTTTTTGGCCGGTTTGGCTTTACCCGCCAGACGCTCACCCAGCTTGCCCGTTAGGGACCGACGCGGTGTGGCGGCGATTTCAGGTTCAGGCTCGGGCTCTTCCCATTCGCCGTCCTCAATATCGCCTTCATACTCGTCGGCGCTGTCGTAGTCTGTTGGATCAACCAGTTCAGGCTCAACCCGCTCACCGCGGCGTTCCATATGGCGCGCATGGGCCGTACGCGCTGCACGACCGCCATGGCCCATCGCCCAGAGGATCGCGCGCCATATCCAGCGAGCGGTACGTTTGATCGCCCCAATCGGCGGCGCAAAGCACCAGAGCAAGAGCGTTGCGGCGATCATTCCGGCCAACACAGCTGCAAGGCCGCCTTCGATGCCGGGCAGAAGCGCCTGCGCTAAGCGCCAAACATTGTCCTGCGCCTTAGCGCCTAATGCGCCACCAAGGCTTTCGGTGAGCGGCCAGAATTCTGGCGCTGGAACGGCAGAGAGTGCGGCCGCCGCCAATACAGCGCCCAAGGGCAGCAGCGCCAAACGCAGCCAAAGAACCTTCGGCGGACGATGCAAAAAGAATCGCCAACCAAGGCTGAACGCCGCCAGGGGTGCAGCCCACGCGGCCAAGCCGATAGCCCGCAGAACAGCGTCAGCTGCTGATGCGCCGATACCACCAAGCAGATTATTCGGCGCTTGGCCGCTAGCCATGCTGGCGCTTGGGTCCATGGGATCATACGAAAACAATGCGGCAGCCATCATCAGCGCCAGGCCAATGAGTGCGAGTGCAGCCATTTCCAGGGCGCGGAGTTTTAAGAAACGCGCAAGCTGCGGCGGCAGGTATTTCGCTTCCTGGGCGCGCGGCTCCACCTTTGCTGGAACCCGCGTGGCACCGCGCGCAGGCGCTTTACGTGGGCGCCGCTTGGGCGAACGTGGTGAAGATGCAGCGTCAATCGCAACAGCCACAGGGCCGTCTCCCGCCTAAAATACGAACAAAACGGATACTAACGGCTCAGGGGTAGCTTTCGCAAGCAAAAAGAGGAGTCTTAGACTCAAGGAATCATTCTAAGCTGCTGCAAATATATCATTCTGATAAGAAAAACGGCCCGGAGCATATGCTCCGGGCCGCAATTTAGCCTTGAGAGAGAGACCAAGGCAGTAGAGTTGAGGGGTTACATCGTCTGCGAACCACGACCGAACTCGGGATAGGCTTCCATGCCAAGTTCCGACTGATCGAGGCCCATGACCTCAGCTTCCTCATCTGCACGGATGCCGACAGTGGCTTTCAGCGCGAACCACACAAGCAAGCTAACCGGGAAGACGAACGCGCCGACTGCCAGGATGCCCACAAGCTGCGCCAAAACCGCTCCACCGCCGAAGATACCAACGGCCAAAGTGCCCCAAATACCCGCAACCAAGTGGGCGGAGATGGCACCGACAACATCGTCGATCTTGAACTTGTCCATCAACGGCACCGCAAACACGACGATCGCACCGCCGATACCGCCAATGATGATGGAGTGGAAGTGGTTCTGCAGGTCCGGGCCTGCCGTGATTGAAACCAAGCCTGCAATCGCACCATTGAGCGCCATTGTAAGGTCGACCTTCTTGTAGCGGATCTGCGTCACCATCATCGCTACGACCACGCCGCCAGCGGCTGCCAGGTTCGTGTTCACGAAGACAATCGCCATCGCTGCTGCGTCCAAAGCACTGCCAAGGGCAAGCTGTGAGCCACCGTTAAAGCCGAACCAACCGAACCACAGAATGAACGTGCCGAGCGTAGCAAGCGGCAGATTAGCGCCTGGCATCGGGCGGACTTCGCCGTTGGCACCGTAGCGTCCCTTCCGTGCGCCGAGCACAATCGCGCCCGCCAATGCAGCCCAGCCACCAGTGGAGTGGACCAAGGTTGAACCAGCGAAATCCATGAATTCAGCGCCAAATGCGGCGATGTACCAGTCGCTATTCAACCAGCCGCCGCCCCATTCCCAGGACCCAACGATTGGGTAAATCAGCGCGGACAGGACAACAACGAAGGCCAAGAACGGCCACAGTTTGATGCGTTCCGCCAAGGTGCCGGAGACGATCGACGCTGCCGTCGCCACAAACACCATCTGGAAGAACCAGTCGGACTGTGAGGCATAGCCATTGTCCGTCACGGCCTTGACCAATTCCGGCGTCGCTTCATCCGCGCCCAAAAGCGCCAATTCTGCAGCCGGTGGATTGTAGAAGAACAAGAATGATCCGATGAACCCGCCGTCTACATCCGTATACATGACGGCATAGCCAACCACATAGAACATCAACCCGGCGATTGAGTAGAGTGCTATGTTTTTCAGGCAGATCGTTGCTGTGTTTTTAGAGCGGACCAGGCCCGCTTCCAACATCGCAAATCCAGCCGCCATAAACATGACGACTAGGCCGTTCACCAGGAACGAAAAACTGTTGAAGACAAAAGCGGTTTCAGGATCGACCGCCGCCATGGCTGGGGCCGCCGCAAGCGATAATACGCCCGCACCTCCCAGTGAAAATAAAGTCTTGCTCATGCTGATTCCCCTTACAGCGCCGTGGCGCCGGTTTCGCCCGTGCGGATCCGGACGGCCTGGCCGACATCCAACACAAAGATTTTGCCATCGCCGATGCGACCGGTATTGGCGGCTTTCTGGATCGCCTCCACGGCGCCATCGACCTGTGAATCGTCAACCACCACTTCAATTTTGACCTTCGGCAGGAAGTTCACTGTGTATTCAGCGCCCCGATAAATTTCGGTTTGCCCTTTTTGGCGCCCGAAACCGCGCGCCTCCGTAGCTGTCAAACCTTGAATGCCAATCGACGTGAGCGCTTCGCGCACATCATCGAGCTTGAAGGGCTTGATCACGGCCATGACCATCTTCATTCTCATCTCCTGAACCAGCGCTTGCGGGTATGCACACGCGTCAAGACTTCGTTTACAAGTTCCGTGCCAGTTTTCTTTATTATTATATTTCAGCGTATTAAGGAGCGATCGAAGTCAATATGCCTATTTATTAATCACGATTAAAAATTGGGCAGTTTAAAAATTAGGCACTGCTGCGGCGTTCCGCTAATGGCGCTTCGCCAGGACCGCGCTATTCTCAAGCTATGGTGAATATGCCCCCACCCCTGACGGATGTTCTGATTTCAGGCGCTGGCTTGAACGGACTGGCAGCGGCCTTGCTGCTGGCGGAAGCCGGTGCAAGCGTTATCGTAATCGACCCTGCGACCCGCGCGCGCCTGGAGCACCCGGACTACGATTGGCGCACGACCGCCATCGCCCAAGGTGCCATGCGTATTCTGGATCGGATTGGTGCCTGGGACAGCGACGCCTGGGCCTCAGGCGCTATCACCGATATCCGCATTATTGACGGCGATGGTCCGCTCTTCCTCCATTATGACGGCGGGGAGCTTGGCGAAGGTGACCTTGGCTGCATCGTGCCGAATGCCGCACTCCGCCGGCGCATGTTTGACGCCGTGATGGCCGCGCCGAACATTGATCTCCGCTTTGAAACAGGCTTGGAGGCGCTGAGCCTCTCCACCAATGCCGCAATCGCTACGCTTAGCAATGGCGATGAGGTGCGCGCGCGGCTGGCGATTGGCGCAGATGGCCGCAACTCCCCCACCCGCAAACTGGCGGGTATCGGTGAGCGGTCATTCGACTATGGCCAAATATCCATTGTCTGCACCGCTGCGCATGCTGAACCGCACCGGGGCGTCGCCCACGAACGCTTTCTGCCGTCTGGTCCGTTCGCGATCCTGCCTTTGCCGGATACCAATGATGGCGCGGCCTCCCCCCATCGTTCCTCCATCGTCTGGACTGAACAGGCAGACCTGGCAGAACGGCTGCTAGCGCTGGGCAAACCAGAATTCGACGATGAATTGGCCGCCCGCTTCGGCGATCATTACGGCGCAGTGGAATCCATCGGCCCCATCGGCTCCTTTCCGCTCAAGCTTGTGGCCGCGACAGCCATGACTGGCCAACGGTTAGCGCTTGTTGGAGATGCCGCGCGGTCCATTCATCCCATTGCCGGCCAAGGGTTCAATCTTGGCCTTCGGGATTCCGCTGAATTGGCGCGGCGCGTCGCCGACCGGCTGGCGCTTGGGCTGGACCCCGGTGCCCCAGATGTGCTTTCAGGCTACACCGCAGCTAGGCTGAGCGACGTCGCTTCCCTGGTTGCGGCAACGGACAGCCTGAACCGGCTCTTTTCCAACCACGTGCCGCCGCTTAGGCTAATGCGAATGCTGGGACTGGGCGCGGTGCAAGCAACCCCACCGCTCAAGCGCCTGTTCATGCGTCACGCTATGGGCCTAGCTGGCCCGGCCCGGCATTTGGCGGGTGATAAACCGGTTTAAGGAGCCTGCTGCCATGCGCCTGATCATCGCCATGATGAAGCATGAAACCAACACCTATTCCCCCGTGCCCACGCCGCTAGATGTGTTCGCTCGCGGCACGCCCCGCGTTCCAGAAGGCGACGAAGTTTCGCCTGCGTTCAAAGGCACCAATTCCGCCATCGCAGCTTTCCTGGACTTGGCAGAAGCTGAAGGTGCAAAGATCGTGACACCCATCGCAGCTGGCGCATGGCCATCCGGCCCCGTCCACGATGATGCTTATGAATACATGACCGGCAAAATCCTGGACGCCGTGAAAGCGGGCGCTGACGGCATTCTGCTGGACCTGCATGGCGCAATGGTCACGCAGTCTTTGGAAGACGGCGAAGGCGCGCTGCTAAAGCGTATTCGCGAAATTGCACCGGACATGCCCGTCGGCGTGGCGCTCGACATGCATACGAACCTGTACCCAGAGATTGCGGACAACGTGACCGTGCTTGCCGGCTACCAGACCTATCCGCATATCGATAGCTACGACACTGGCATCCGCGCGGGCAAAGCAGCGATTGCAGCGATCAAAGGCGACGTTCGCCCCGCCCTTGCCTGGGGCCAGAAACCTATGCTGCCGCACGTCATGCGCCAGGGCACGGATGATTTCCCGAATAATGAATTGCAGGCAATGACCAAACGCATGGAAGCCGAAGGCGCGCTGACAGCGACACTATTCGTTGGTTTTCCCCATGCGGACATCAGCCAGGCAGGCCTATCCGCAGTCGTCGTGACCGATGGCGACCCAGCGCAGGCTGAGGCCTGGCGCGATGAACTCCTGGATTTCGCCTGGGAACACCGCAAGAAATTCGTCTATGAAATTGAGCCGCTTGAAGAGAGCCTTGCCCGCGCCAAATCCATGACAGCGGATGGCCCAATCGTGCTGCTCGACCATTACGACAACGCTGCATCCGGCGGCACGATGGACTGCATGGCTGTGCTGAAAGGCATTATCGAAGCAGGCCTAGACGACGTCGCCGCCTTCGCTATTCGCGACGAGGCGGCAGCGGAGGAATTGCATGCAGCGGGCGAAGGCGCAGAGGTTACAATCAGTCTTGGCGGTAAGCGGGACATGCCGGGCATTGGCATGAAGGGCAAGCCGCTGGACGTTACAGGCCGCGTCGCAAAGCTCTCGGATGGTCTCTATCGGAACGCAGGGCCTGCCGGGACCGGAATGCTGATGGATATGGGGCCGACAGCGGTGCTGGACACCGGCAAAGTTCAGATCATCATCACAACCAAGAACCAGGAACCCAACGACCTGAACTGCATGCGGAGCTTGGGCATTGAACCCACTGAAAAACGCTATCTGATGCTAAAATCCCGCATTCATTACCGCGCCGGATTCCGGAAGATCGCCGGCGCCACTATTGAATGCGCCGGCGAAGGGGTTTGTACGTCCGACTACAGCGCCATTGAATTTAAGAACGTCCGCCGCCCGATATACCCATTGGATGATATCTAAAGCGCTTTCGATCATAATCTCTGGCGAGATCGCTTCATCGCGCGGCTCGGAAATCGCGTAATGGCAATTCCTCTAGCGCTGTCTCTCAGCCGGTACTTCCACGCGCTCTCAGTTCCCTCGTCATCCTATGTCGCCCGGCAAACTAGACCCTCTAGCCTTCCAACCCCAACGCCGCTCTCTCCGGCGCCGCAGTAGAACAAATAGGCTGCGCCATCATCATCGATAAATACGCAGGGGTCGCGCAGTTCGCGAACCCGCGTTGTTTCGGTGCCCATGGTGGAGATTTGCAGCGGCAGGTCTGCGCCTTCCCAATCCAGCTCTGGCTCCAAAAGCGTCACGGGCTCGGAAGCGGTCCATCGTCGCCAATCCCCCTCCATATTGACGGTAGCATGAAGAATCCGTTCCGGTCGGTCGCCCATGCGATGGTAGAGCAGGTGCAGCGTATCGCCCGTGATAAAGGTCTCGCCATGGCGGAATCCGTCGCCAAGCCCGCCTTTGTCGTCGAAGGGCACAAGGTCAGGCCCCTGCTCGAAAGGGCCTTCCCAAGCATCTGATCGAAGCAGCACTCCGCCCCAGCCTGTAGTGAAAAAGCCCGTGGCGTGACGGCTGATGCGGAAATAAGGCGGCCCCAGCATTGGCTCTAATACCTGAAATTCCAACCCATCCTTGGAAAGAGCCAGCCGTGTTGCCTGATCCCCATTGGGCAGCAGCCCGTGGAAATACATAAGGATAGTCTGATCTTCTTCCCGGATATGCACATCTGGGGACGCGATGTGGGCGTAAAGGTATCCGCCCTTCATCTGGGCAGCCCAGGGTGGTTGTTGGTCAAGCGGGGGGTCTGGCGGGTCCTCAGTCGGAAAACCTGTTTCGGCGATATCCAGCACGCCGGGCTCATACATTGTCCACGGCCCGGTTAAGGCATCAGCTTGCGCCATCCGTATGCAGTGGCCTTTGTGGTGGGAAAAGTACAGGTAATAGCGCCCAAGGCGATTGGGGACCCAATCCGGCACGCGCATAACTGACGGATTGCAAATATTGTCGCCCATCCTGTCATCCATATGCGGATGAATTATGGGGCTTTCAGTCATCCGTTTTACAGAAATCGCCATCAATGCCTTCCATCAAATTGCACGCCTAATAGGGATTGTGGCAGATGCGGTTCCCAGACGATGCCCTGAGCGAATGTGGCGATCAAGCCAGTACGAGGGCTGCGCCATATTCCTTGTACTTTCCAGCGGTTGAAAATCCGGTTCGCGGCCTGCACTCTGCGGCACGCCTTCCCGAACCTGAAAGCATCTTCCCTGATGGCCGAACCTTCCCGTCCAATCCGCGTCGCTGTTGATATCGGCGGCACGTTTACGGACATTGAAATCCATGATGCCCGCACGCGCCAGGCACACGCCCACAAAACACCCTCCACGCCAGACGATCCATCCCGTGGATTGGCGACAGGCTTGCAGGAAGCGGGGCAGCTGTTTGGCTTCACCCTGGCTGATATCGGGCTGCTGCTGCACGGCACCACCATCGCTACAAATGCGGTGCTGGAACGGAAGCTACCTAAAGGTGCGATGCTGACAACGGCGGGGTTTGAGGATGTGCTGGAAATTGGCAGGCACATGCGGAAGGAACTCTACAGTCTCGTCGCAGAACCGCGCGCGCTGCTGATCCCCCGCCAGCAACGCTTCGGCGTGGCGGAGCGGGTGCGTTATGACGGTGCCGTCGAAACGCCGCTGGATGAAGCCGCGGTCAAAGATCTTGCCAAGCGCCTTGTCGATGACGGTGTTGAAGCGCTCGCCATCGGCTTCCTGAACGCCTATGCGAACCCGGACCATGAACGTCGCGCGCTCGAAATCGCAGAGGCAGCCGCACCCGGCCTAGCAGTCTCAGCCTCCCATGAAGCCAGCCCTGAAATTCGGGAGTTTGAGCGGTTTTCAACGACGGCTCTCAACGCCCTGCTAAAGCCCGTTGTTTCCCGGTATCTGGAGCAAGTGGAAGGCCGCCTCGCCGCTATCGGTGTGACGGCGCCGCTCTATCTGGTGCAGTCGAACGGCGGTGTCGCGAAGCCGGCTGAAGCTGCGCGACTGCCTGCGAAACTGCTGCTCTCTGGCCCGGCTGGCGGCGCTATGGCAATGGCGGCATTGGCAGCGCGCCATGGGCTCAAAAACCTGGTCGGTATCGATATGGGTGGCACCAGTGCCGATATCTCTGTCGTCAGCGACGGTGCCATTGGCCAAACGCCAGAAGGTGAAATCGACGGCTTGCCAGTGCGCTTGCCGATGATCGAAATCCGCACCATTGGCGCTGGCGGTGGATCGCTGGCGCGGGTTGAAGCCGGCGGCCTCCGCGTCGGGCCAGAGAGTGCGGGTGCCATGCCAGGACCGGTCTCTTATAAGCGTGGCGGAACCCAGCCTGCCGTTACGGACGCAAACGTCGCGCTCGCCCGGATTGATGCGCCCTCCTTCCTCGGCGGTGCAATGCCGTTGGATGATGCGGGCGCTCGCAGCGCTATCGCAGAGCATGTTGGCACGCCGCTTAGTCTTGGCGCTGAAGCTGCAGCGGCGGGCGTTCTAGAAGTCGCGGATGCCCATATGGGTGATGCGATCCGCTTATCATTGTTTGAAAAAGGCGCAGACCCAGCAGACTTCGCGCTGGCGCCCTTTGGCGGTGCTGCTGGTCTCCATGCCGCAGCGATTGCGGACTCGCTCGATATGCGCCGTATGGTTCTGCCAGCAAATGCCTCCACACTATCCGCACGCGGTATTTTAGCGGCGGACCTTCGCCACGACCTCGCCCGTTCCCGCCGCCTGCGCGCCAATACAGGTGGTGAAGCTGATGCTGTTGTGGCCCTACAGGACATGGCGGCAGACCTGCGGAACGAGGCTGAAGCTGCCCTTATCCGCGACGACGTTGAAGCAGACGCCAGGGCGTACGAATTTTCCGCAGATATGCGGTATCGCGGCCAAGCCTATGAACTGGTGATCCCGTGGGGCGATGTGGCACCGTCGGCGGCCAGTCTTGCTGTTCTGGTGCAGCGGTTCCACACCGAGCACGCCGCCCGTTTCGCCCATAGCGACGAGGCTGATGTAGTCGAGATCGCAACCCTCCGCCTGGCTGCAATCGGCCGGATGCCGGACCCGAAACTTGCAGACGCCGCCGCAGCAGCAAGCGACCCCGCCCCGCCAAAACCATCTGGCAGCAGACGGGTTTGGCTAGATGACGCTTGGGTCGAGGCCGCTATTTATCAGCGGGACGACATTAGCGCTGGGGCCAGCCTAACCGGCCCAGCAATCATCGAAGAGGCTTTCACCACATTGGTCGTGCCAGCCCGCTGGACCGTCACAATGACGCCATCCGGCGATATGCTCGCGGAGAAGAACTGATGATCGCACCAACCCGCACCATCGACCCCATCCGCTTAGAAGTTATCCGCAACGCGCTGGTCGCTGCGTCAGAAGAAATGAACATCTCCATCTGGCGAACGGCGCGTTCTACCGTTGTCCGCGAAACGCTGGATTATTCAACCGCAATCTTCGATGGCCATGGCCGCGCCGTCGCGCAATCAACCCGCATTCCCGTGCATCTGAACAGTATGTCGGTGTGCCTGGAAGAAATTATCGCCCATTGGATTCCGCTGGACCAATGGCATGAAGGCGATGTGATCCTGACCAATGATCCTTATGCGGGCGGTCAACATTTGCCGGACTTCGTGGCCTTCAAGCCTATCTATGCAGACGGTGTGCGCGTCGCAATTTCGGCGACCGTTGTGCATCATATTGATGTGGGCGGCGGCGCGCCGGGCAGCTATTTCGCGGGTGCGACGGAAGTATTCCAAGAAGGCCTCCGCCTGCCACCGATGAAGCTTGTTGATGCGGGCCGCCGTAATGAAGCGATCCTGGCAACCATACGCCGCAACAGTCGCGAGCCAGAGAAAATCGGCGGCGACGTTGCGGCGCAATTGGCGGCGTTGGATGTGGGCGCCCGCGCCGTCATGCGCCTGGTGAACCGCTATGACGCAGCAACCATCGATGTCGCAATGGACGCCATCCTAGACCAATCCGAAGCCGCCATGCGGTCTGCCATCAGCGATATCCCAAACGGAACCTATAGCTTCGAAGACTTTGTTGATGATGATGGGCAAGATGCGGTTGGCCTCAAGGTCCATGCCGTCGTCACCATTGATGGCGAACAGGCTCGGATCGACCTTTCTGGCTCTGCCGACCAAGCGCCCGGGCCAGTTAACTGCACGCTCAACATGGCTAAAAGCGGCGTCTACTGCGCCCTCCTGATGGCCGCAGGCGGCAAGGCCATGGCGAATACAGGCGCGTATCGGCCGATTGAAATCGTCGCCCGGCCAGGGGCCATCGTCAGCGCTGAATCCCCGGCCCCAGTCGCCAACCGCATGGCGACAGGCCATCGCATCGTCACCACCGTCCTCGGCGCATTGGCGGAAGCAGTGCCGCACCTTATTCCGGCAGCCTATTACGGCGTCTCCTATGTGGCAGCGCTTTCCGCACCAGATGCATCTGGCCAACGGCGGGTATATTTCGAGATTGAAGTCGGCGGATGGGGCGCGCATCCGACGGCGGACGGCGCCAGCGGGTTCTCTGCCGGGTTCCACAATCTGGCCAACTCGCCAATGGAAATGTGCGAGGCGCTGTTCCCAGTCATGTTCACCCATTACGGCCTGATCCCCGATAGCGGGGGTGCGGGCCAACGGCGCGGCGGATTAGGCCTTGCGCGCGAATGGCGGTTGGAATCCGACTGGGGCGTGCTTGCTGGCAGCTTCGACCGCTTCCGCTACCCGCCCTACGGCCTGAACGGCGGCGAACCCGGCACCCCCGGCCAATTCCGCATGTGGCGCGATGGCGAGATGACCCAACTCCCCTCCAAAATCTCCGGCGTCCAACTCAAACGCGGCGACCGCGTGCGCCTCGACACCGCAGGCGGCGGCGGATGGGGCGACCCGCAGGCGCGGGATGCAGAACTTTTGGCGGCGGATTTGGCAGCCGGATATGTCACGAAAGCCGGGGCTCATGTATACAAGCCTGGATAAACCGTAAAATTAGAAAGCCTCAGCCCATGGCCGCTCCACAGAAACAAAAATGGCAGTTCTGGATAGACTGATTTTGCATAAAACGTCTATATAATCAAAGGTTTTATAGATTTTGTATGAACGGTGTAGCAATGGTGTAGCAAGTCAGAAGATTTTCTGATACGCTTTGTAGGATTGGTCAGCCCCCACTGAGTGGTCCAGTTGCAATGTTAGTGGATATACGGTCTCTGCTCTAGGGGCATGACCACTTCAGGGGGTGGCGGCCGCCAGCCCAAAGCGCTGTGAGGGCGCTT
>JBDQJI010000085.1:0-17602 GCA_040263875.1 Alphaproteobacteria bacterium | reverse complement strand
TCAGGCTCTCTTGACTATCTTGTATTGCTCGACGGATCGCCGCTGTCGTGCGGGCGCTCCCGTGAAGTACCTGTCCCATAATGCGTCCTTCCAAACTTGGGAAAAGAGTGCACCATAAATCTCCGGGACTAAACACCTAGGTTATATGCAGGCAGAACGCCTGAAGCATCCAAGAGCGCCATATCAACGCCAGCTGGGCTGATCGCGGCAGACGCACTGCCAAGCGCCAAAGTGAATGGCGTGTTCGTATCCTCAGAATTCAGTAAAGCGCGGGTTTTAAACCCGGCAAAGCTCAGGTTCAGATCGAGCCGGTTTTCTACCCGATCATAAATAATCCGCCGCTGCCTGGCCTTGGTTAGTGTCAGGCGAACTGGGTCCAGGAATGTCAGCAATGGGCCGGAGAAGCCCCGCACCTGGAAGCGCCCGCCGTGCCTGGGGGCAATGGTTGCGCGCTCTGGCGTTAGGTCGAGCGGCCCCGAAACGTCAATGTCGGCGCTCTTAACCGCATAGCCGCCAACTTTTCCACGCGCTTTGAGGGATAGCTTGGCGTCGGCGGAGAGCGTTTCGCCGGACCCTTTGACGTCGCGCAGTTCCACCCGGCCACTAACAATGGCTGGCCCAAATGCGCCATCAACGAGGCGGAGCGTCATCTCCTGGCTATCGAGTTCCTGCACCCGCCCAGCCGCGGTCAGCAACATCGCTGCATCGCCTTCCAGAAAAAGCGCAATTTTAGGATTGGAAAGACCAAGGCCAAGCTTGCCCGTGGCGGCAAATCCACCCGTGGGATCTTGGGATACGGTGATTGCTGTCCCGTTAAGCCCTGGGCCGCCCATGCGCAGGAAGGCTGGATCACGAAAGGCGCGGCGGATATCGGGCGGCAGGCCAGCCAAAATGTCTGGCGGCAGCTGCACGCCACTGACGAGCAGGCCAGGAGAGGTTATTGTCGCACCTGTCCCTGCAAGCGCCAAGTCGATTTGCCCGCGCGCGCCGCCATCTTGGACGAGGTCGCCATAACTCAGCTTCGGGATAGCAAGTCTGATTTCCGCGCGCCCGCCACTCTCGCTGATCACCTGGCTTAAAGCAGCACCATTCATCAGCGGGGTGATGGGCAGGTTCATGTCCATATCGAACAGGGCCTGCCCTTCGGCATTCAAGCCCGGCAGGATCATGGCTGCGAGGGCGGCATTGATATCGCCTTTGGCCCCCATGGCGACGAAACGGCGGTCTTGGGCCATATCTGCGGTTAAACCAACGAAGCCAAAAGCGCCGAGGCCATCAATGCTGAGGCTGACCGCGCCGTGGCTGAACTCCCCTGCGATAGCAACAATATCCGCCGCTACTGCCTGAGCTTCCAAGCTAGAGACCTGCATATCCGCCTGGATGCTTGGCGGGCGGTTCGGGCGAAGTTTCGTGATGATGCGCCCGCGAATATCCTGAACCGCGGTCAATCCATCGGCTTTGACGTTTGCGTTCGTGATGATCGATACCGTATCGCTGACACCAGCCGGGGTCATTGTGTGATCTAGCCATAGGCCAAGATTCGCCGTGAGCTTGAGGGACGGCTCCTCGACCGAAAGCCGTGTGTCGCCAACCGCGTGTAGCCGCTCCGGCGTGTAAGTCAGCGCCAGTGCAGGCACCGAAATATCAATAGCGCGACCATCTGTGTCTTCAAGATAGCTGTTCAACTGCACTTTAAACGCGTCTGGTCCTGTGCGAGTCGCCATAGCCTCGAACGTGCCGGACGCGTTCAGTGCTGTCGTTTCAACCCGGATGGTGCCGTCAATTACCTCAAGCTTGTCGAGGTCAGGCAGTGCTGGGAAGGTCTCCGTTCCTGCCGCATTTCCTTCTGCCGGCGAGGCAGTCTCGCTGTTGCCGCCGAAATCTGGCATGCCCGCGATGCTCATCGCGCCGTCAGCGTCTTCAATGATTTTTATGCTCGGCTGGACGAGGCGGAGCGCGCGTAATTCCCCATTCATCAATCCGCCGGGCGAGAACGTGAGCGTCGCGGCTTCTGCGCTTGGGCCATTATCGCCGATGCGCAGGTTTTCCAGCCGAACCCGGTCTGCCTCGACCTCTGCGATATCGAATGCAATGCCGTCCAGGCCCATGAAGCGGAGGCTTTGTTCCGCCGCCATTTCCGCCACGCTGATGCGAAACCGCCATGTGAGTGCTGCTGCGATCACCAGCAACACCACAAGCGCCAACAGCACATATGGCCATCGGCGGCGTCGGGCGGCTGCGGGCTGTGCGGTGTTCATGGTCTACATAAAGAGAGAGGCGCGGCCTTTTGCAAGCCGCGCCTCAAACAAATGCGTGATTTCAACGGTGTCGGTCGTCTCACCCGCAGGCGGCGACCGCCCGTTTGGCCATCACGCCGATCAGGTGTGCGCGGTATTCTGCGCTGGCGTGGATATCTTTGTTGAGGCCATCTGCTGGGACGGCAATGCCGTCGAGTGCGGACGGGGAGAAGTTGGCATTCAGTGCCGCTTCCATTTCCGTCGCCCGGAAAGCTGTGCCGCCAGCGCCTGTTACGGCGACACGAACGCCATCAGCCGTCTGCGCCACGAACACGCCGACAATTGCATAGCGGGAGGCTGGGTTCGGGAATTTTGTGTAGGCGGCTTTGGTCGGTACGGGGAAATCAATCCGGGTGATGATCTCGCCCTCGTCCAATGCTGTTTCAAACATGCCGGTGAAGAAATCATCGCCCGCGATTTCACGCTTGTCCGTAACGACCGTGGCACCAAGGCCGAGCACAGCGCCCGGATAATCCGCTGCTGGATCATTATTCGCGACAGACCCGCCCATGGTGCCGCGATTGCGGACCATCGGATCACCGATGCCGGATGCCAGCACGGCAAGCGCTGGGATCGCACCTTTTACATCGGCAGAATTGGCAACCGTATCGTGGGTCGTCATGGAGCCAATGGACACTTTGCTGTCTGCAACACTAATGCCCTGCAGGTCTGTCAGCTGGCCAATATCCACAACATCGCTTGGCATGGCCAGACGCTGCTTCAGCGTTGGGATCAACGTCATGCCGCCGGCCATTAATGTGCCGTCGTCAGCGCCTGCAACCTTCGCCGCTGCGTCTGCAACGGAACCGGCCTTCTGATAATTAAACTCATACATTCCGGGTTCTCCTTAAGACGCGTTCAGTGCGGCCCACACCTTCGAAGGCGTGGCGGGCATATCAATGGGTTTAGTCACGCCAGCGGCGCGCATGGCCCCGGTGACAGCGTTCATAACGGCAGCGGGTGCCGCAATAGCACCTGCTTCGCCACAGCCTTTAACGCCAAGCGGGTTGTGGGGGCAGGGTGTGACCTGTGTGTCCACAGTGAAGTTTGGCAGGTTATCAGCACGTGGCATGGCGTAATCCATGTAGGAGCCGGTCACGAGCTGGCCGTCCTCATCATAGACGCAGCCTTCCAGCAACGCCTGACCAACGCCTTGGGCGATGCCGCCATGGACCTGGCCTTCGACAATCATCGGGTTGACGATATTGCCGAAATCATCTGCCGCCACGAAATTCGCCAAGGTGACAGTGCCTGTATCAGGATCAATCTCGACCTCGGCAATGTGACACCCAGCCGGGAAGGTGAAGTTGGCAGGATCATAGAACGCCTGCTCCTCAAGCCCTGGCTCAAGCTCATCATGGGGGAAATTGTGGGGGACATAGGCTGTCAGCGCGACATCACCGAATGCGACCGATTTATCGGTTCCGGCGATGGTGAACTGACCGTCTTTGAACTCAACATCCGTATCGGACGCTTCCATCAGATGAGCCGCGATCTTCTTAGCTTTGGCTTCAACTTTGTCCAACGCCTTCGCGAGCGCCGAACCGCCGACCGCCAAGCTGCGAGACCCGTAAGTCCCCATGCCGAACGGAATATTGTTGGTGTCGCCATGGACGACATCAACGTTTTCGATGGGCACGCCAAGGCGTTCAGCGATCACCTGGGCGAAGGTCGTCTCATGGCCTTGGCCGTGGCTATGGGTGCCGGTGTGCATGGTGACAGAGCCTGTCGGATGCACCCGAACGTTTGCTACCTCATATAGCCCCGCCCGCGCGCCGAGCGAGCCGACGACGGCGGAGGGTGCGATGCCGCAAGCCTCAATATAAGCTGAGAAACCAATGCCGCGGAGCTTGCCCGCCGCTTTGGACGCGGCCTGACGCGCCGGGAACCCGGCATAGTCGATCGCCGTTTTCGCCATTTCTAGCGTACCAGCGTAGTTGCCTGAATCGTATTCAAGCGCGACTGGCGTTTGGTACGGAAAGGCATCTGGCGCCACGAAGTTTTTGGCGCGAAGGTCTGCCGGATCCATGCCGATCTGGCGGGCGGCTTCTTCAACAATCCGCTCGATGACATATGTCGCTTCCGGGCGACCAGCGCCGCGATATGCATCAACAGGCACGGTGTTGGTGAACCATGCGCGGACATTCGCGTAGACCAGCGGCGTCGTGTATTGCCCGGCCAGCAGCGTCGCATAGAGATATGTAGGCACGGCAGGTGCGAAGGTGGAGAGATAGGCCCCCATATTCGCATCCGTCTGGACTTTGAGCGCCAGGAACTTGCCGTCCGCGTCCAGGCCAAGCTTGGCGACCGTTTCATGGTCGCGGCCATGGGCGTCCGTCATGAACGCTTCAGAGCGGTCTGACGTCCATTTGATCGGGCGGCGCACTTTGGCGGCGGCCCAGGTCACGATGGCTTCTTCGGCGTAGTGGAAGATTTTGGTGCCGAACCCGCCGCCAACATCCGGGGCCACAACGCGGAGTTTATGCTCCGGCAGGCCCAGCACGAACGCGCCCATCAGCAGGCGGATAACATGGGGATTTTGGCTGGTGGTGTAGAGCGTGTGCTCGCCCGTTGCCGTGTCGTAGTCGCCAATAGCAACACGTGGCTCAATCGGGTTTGCGATCAGACGGTTGTTGACCAGTGGCAGCTCGACCACATGGGCAGCTTTGGCCATGGCGGCGTCAATTTCCGCTTCATCGCCAAGTTCCCAATCGTAGCATTGATTGTTCGCTGCTTCTTCATGAACCTGCGCTTTTCCGGCCTTCGCAGCGGTCATATTGCCGATACCAGGCAGTACGCCGTAGTCAACCTCAACAGCTTCTGCAGCAGCTTGGGCTTGGCCAGGGGTTTCAGCGATCACGACAGCGACAGCATCGCCCACATGACGGACTTTGCCTTGTGCCAGTGCGGGATGCGCTGGCTCGACCATCGGCTCGCCATCTTTGGAGTGCACTTGCCAGCCGCAGGGCAGGCCGTTCACTTCGGCGTCCGCCAAATCCTGGCCGGTGAATACGGCGACGACGCCGTCCATTCCGGCCGCCGCCGCCGTGCCGACGCTGTTGAGCGTTGCGTGGGCGTGCGGACTCCGCACGAATGCGGCATAGGTTTGGCCGGGGCGGTTCAGGTCATCCGTGTAGGAGCCTTGGCCGGTAACAAAGCGGAAGTCTTCTTTGCGCCGAACGGCGGCACCGATACCATCATCTCTAGGCATGTCGTGATCTCCCTGCTTTAAGCGTTCATCGCCCGCGCGCCGGCCATCACGGCCTTCACAATGTTGTGGTAGCCGGTGCAGCGACAGAGATTGCCTTCCAGCCAGTGGCGCACATCGGCTTCGCTTGGGCTTGGATTGCGCTTGGCAAGTGCGGTGGCGCTCATAATCATGCCTGGAGTGCAGAAACCACACTGCAGGCCATGATGTTCGCGGAAGGCTTCCTGCATCGGATGCAGCTCATCGCCATTGGCGAGGCCTTCGATGGTGGAAACCTCTGCGCCGTCCGCCTGTGCGGCCAGCATGGTGCAGCTTTTGACGGCTTCACCATTCATATGAATGGTGCACGCCCCGCATTGGGTCGTGTCACAGCCAACGTGTGTGCCTGTCAGCCTTTGATGTTCGCGTAAAAACTCAACGAGCAGGGTGCGGCCTTCAACTTCACCGGAAACCTGCTTGCCATTGATCGTCATCGAAACACTCGCCATGGCGCCTCTCTCCCCTTGAATGCGACCCGCCCACTTTGCGCGGTGAGTCTCTGTTCTTGGGAGAGAGGATTACGCCCATGAGCGGCGCGGTCAACAAAAGAAACATTGGCTCGCTAATTCTTGAGCACGTTGACCGGGCATTTTTCTAGCCCATTAAGGTGAATAGCAGGATCGCCACAAGTAGGCCGATGCCGGCAACCCACATCAATCCTGGCACACCGCCATTAGGATTAGGCCGGATGGTCGGGCGCGTTGCTTCTGTCGCAGCATCTTCAGCGATTCGAGCTTCTGTGGATGATGTTGCTGCTTCTTGTACCGGCGCTGGTTGTTGCACGACGGGCTCAGGGCTTGGAGGCTGATCTGCTTGGGGAACAGTTTCAGAGGCCGTTGTTTCAACCCGCACTGGTGCTGGCGCAACGCTGGCAACAGGAGCTGCTGGTGCCAGCGTGGCAGAAACTTGAACAGGCGGCGTCCATTGGGGTGCCGATTGAACGGGTTCAGATGGTGGCGGGCTAAATTGCTGCGGTGCGGCCTCTTGCGCCTCAGCGACCGGTTCAGGCGCATTGGGGGTGGAACTTGCGGCGCGTTCGGCCGCAATTGCGCCAAACTTTGTGAAGAAGTCATCCGCCATCTTACGGGCAGCGCCATCAATCAGCCTGGAGCCGATCTGGGCAAGCTTGCCGCCAACCGATGCATCAACTTCATATTTTAGCATCGTCGCATCAGGACCATCAGCCTCAAGCCGAACAATGGCCCCGCCTTTCGCGAATCCAGCGGCCCCGCCTGTACCTTCGCCAACGATTCGGTAGCTGTGCGGTGGATTCAGGTCCTGTAACTCAACACGACCGCCAAAGCGGGCACTTACAGGACCGACCTTCGCACGGACGCGGGCCGTGAAAGCATTCTCCCCGTCGCGTTCAAGTTCTTCGCAGCCAGTAATCGCTTGCTTTAGTGCTTCGGGGTCGTTCAGGGCATCCCAGACTACCGCTTGCGGTGCTGGGATACGCGCTTCGCCATTCATATCCATATTGATAGCCTTCTCGTATAGTCTATGCCGCCGCCCCAAGTCTGTTAAACCGTAAGAGCTTCCAGGCTTTGTTTCAATGGCGGAAACGCTGCGGATATATGCCGGAAGTTAAGAACCGTATGTCTATGGTTTCGTTATAAGCTTGGCGGAGCGAACGAGGTTAGGCATACTCGGGCAAAGAATTGGACGGTTCGCGATTTGGCGAATCAATCCTATAAAACGAAATGCAGCGGGCTTGCCGTTCGCTGCAATACGATATTACGGCGGGGGTTATGGCATGGGGCGATTGGCGATGAGCGGATCAAAGGCTTGGATCGTGTCAATTTTGGCGGCGCTGGCGACATGTATCGCAGCACCGGCTTTGGCGGCCGGCGGCGGCGACGGTGCACCGCATCTTGATGGGGCGGAGCTTGGGCTTGTTTGGGTGATCCCATTCGCAGGCATCCTGCTTTCAATCGCGATCATGCCGCTTGTGGTGCCAGATTTCTGGCATCACCACTTTGGCAAAATCAGCGCCATGTGGGCGGCAGCGTTTCTGATCCCGTTCACGATCGTGTTTGGCCCAGAAATCGCGATCTTTGAGATCATCCACGTTCTGCTCCTAGAATACATTCCGTTCATCATCCTGCTGCTGTCGCTATTCACCGTTGCGGGTGGTGTGCGGTTGCGCGGTCGGCTTGTTGGGTCGCCAATGCTGAATACCGGCATTTTGCTGCTTGGTACTTTCATGGCGAGCTGGATGGGGACAACGGGCGCTGCCATGTTGCTTATCCGCCCGCTCATGCGCGCGAATGAACGTCGGCGTTATCGTGTTCACACAATTGTATTTTTCATTTTCTTGGTCGCGAATATTGGTGGCTCTCTGACCCCGCTTGGCGATCCGCCGCTATTTCTTGGGTTCCTGAAAGGTGTCAGCTTCTTCTGGCCGACCACGCATATGTTCCTGCCAATGCTCATGCTTTCCGTGATCTTGTTGGCGCTCTATTTCGTGGTTGATACGGCACTCTTGAAGAAAGAGGGCGGCCTTCCTGAAGCGCCTGCTGATGAACAGCATGAGGCGTTTGGTCTTGATGGCAAGATCAACTTCCTGCTGCTTGGCGGTGTCATTGCGGCTGTGTTGATGAGCGGTGTGTGGAAGCCAGGGGTCGAGTTCCTGATCTACCACGTGCATTGGGAACTGCAGAATATCGCCCGTGATGTGGCACTCGTATTCATCGCCTTCCTGTCCTGGAAATTGACGCCGATGGTCAACCGAGAAGCCAACGGCTTCACTTGGTTCCCCATTATGGAGGTGGGCAAGCTATTCGTCGGCATCTTCCTGACAATCGTTCCCGCGATCGCAATTCTGAAAGCAGGGACGGATGGGTCACTTGCGGGCATCGTCTCACTGGTGACGTCGGATACCGGCGAGCCTGTGAACATCATGTATTTCTGGATGACTGGTATTCTCTCCAGCTTCCTGGATAACGCACCCACATATCTCGTGTTCTTCAACACGGCGGGCGGTAACGCGGAAGAACTCATGGGGCCAATGGCTGAGACGCTGTTGGCGATCTCTGCCGGTGCCGTGTTCATGGGGGCCAATACCTATATCGGCAACGCGCCGAACTTCATGGTGCGCGCCATTGCTGAAGAAGGCGGGGTGCGTATGCCTAGCTTCTTCGGCTATATGATCTGGTCCGGGTTGATCCTGATACCGTGCTTCGGCTTGGTGACACTTGTGTTCTTCATGCAGCGATGATCGCCAGAACCAAGTAAACAAAGACCATGTTGCGGGGCGAATCTAGGGGGGCGCACCGTCATACGAAACAGGCCCGGCCGGGCTTATGGAGTTATGATGCGCCAATTCAATAAGATGCCCGCACCACGTTCGTGGCGCGCGCCAGCCATTGCGCTTATAGGTGCGGTGACGCTGAGCTTTGCCGCAGGTGCCGCTGAAGCGCGGTGTAAATCACTGGAAGTTCTGGATGCTGAGAGTGTCTGCAACAGCGGTGAATGCCCGCCAGGTGAGTACATTTACAGCATCACGCTGCGCAACAAGGCGGCGAAGCGGCTCTATATCGCTTACCGTTTTAAAGGCCCAGATGGCCGGTTAACCCGTGGCGGGCTCGATATCGCGCCGCAAAGCAACATCAGGCGCCCCATCGGTTTTGGGCGTGTGGCGATCACAGATGATGAGCCTACTGCGACGCGGCAAGGCCGTTTTCGCCCAGCCAAGTGCGGCTTCAATGAGCGAACCAAGTTTTCCTGGAGAAAGTAGGCCGCGGCACCGCTAAGCGAACTTAAGCGCTCTTTGCGCCCGTCTCCAGCGGTCGCACCAAGGTGGCTGGAAGGCGAATCGTTACGGTCGTCCCACTGCCTTCCTTCGAAGCAATCTTCAATTCGCCGCCATGCAATTCAACTAGGCTATGGGCGATTGAAAGCCCAAGCCCGGCACCCTTAAGCGCTTGACTGCCGGACCGGCGGGCTTGGGTGAACGGTTCCATGACTTGCTCGACCATATCAGCCGGAATGCCATCACCGGTATCCACGATCGTAACTTCCAGTCCAGTGCCTGTGGCCGTGGCCGTCAAAGCAACCTGGCCGCCTTGTGGCGTGAACTTAATGGCATTGGTCAGAAGATTGATCAGCACCTGGAAGAAGCCGTGATGGTCTACATTGATCTCAATAGACGGTGCCATTGGGGCTGAAAGGCCAATGCCTGCCTTCTTTGCAATTGGCTGCATCATCCGGGCGGCTTCTGTCAGCACTTGCTGGAGGCTGCGCCACTCTAGGTCAATTGCATAACGCCCCGCAGTCAACCGGGCGTGGCTCAATAGATGCTCGACCATCTCCAGCATGTGATGGCCAGCAGTGGCGATGTCTTGCAGGTATTCGCCTTGCCGGGTGTTGATGGGGCCAAATGATTTAGCAAGCAGCACATCTGTGAAGCCCAACACGGCATTCAACGGGGTGCGCATTTCATGGCCAAGCTCACCAAGCGCCTGAATGGCGGTTTCGGCCCGGCTGAATGCGACAGTATCCGATGCTTTCTGAGTGCCCGAGGCCTGCTCTGCGCCCGGCATATCATCCATAGGTGCCAAAATCACGATGATCTGGCCGTCACCGAAGGGTTTGGCACGCGCAGCAAGCTTGGAGCCGCTGCTGCGGGCTCGGCCGACCGTACGCCATTGGTCCGCGCCGTCGCCCAAGTCCAACTTGCCGAGACGTCCGAGCCGTCGGCCAATCAGGTCATCTTGCTCCACACCAAGCATTCTGGCAGCAGCGCGATTGCAATCCTCGACGCGCCCCGCTTTGGTCAACACAATTGCGCCGAGCGAGAAAGCTTGCCATGCCGCTTCGCGGGCGTTTGCTACGCGCTTTGCGGCATATAGCTTCTGGCGCGCCTGGGCTGCTGCAGCGATTTCACCGCCTGCAGGCGTTTGGATAATCAGCTCATCGCCATTCGCGATGCGTTGCCTGGACAAGCGGAGCCATTCACCACTTGCGGATAGCGCCAATTCAGCACCGTCATCGGCATCAGTGCGGAGGTCACGGGCAAGCAGCAGCGGGCCGAAGCCATCGTGGCTCCGTTGCAGAATTTCTTCGAGCGTCAGGCTTTTCAATGCGGCGGATTCAGCGCCGTGGGCCTTTGCGAAGGCTGCATTGGCAGTGATCAACCCACCTTCTTTGCCAAACAATGTGACCCCGTCTGAATGGCTCGCTAGGGCTAAGTTCAATCGCTCAGATACGGCGGAGCGCTTGCGGGCGGGCTTCTGATCAGCCTCTGCGCCAATAAGCATATCCGCCACGCAATCGCGGAGCAGTGCAATGCCCCCTGGCGCATCGGCATCCGCAGGCCTGATATGCGGCAAGGCGATGGCGAGCGCACCGATTATTTTGTCGCCTTGATGCAAAGGTGTTGCGAAAAGTGCTGCCCGCGCACCGGCGTCTGTATCAATCGCTTCAGCGCGGGATGTGGGTTTGCCTGTCGTCAGGGCTTGCTTTGCGATGCGAAGCAGGCTGCGCCGTTCAGCCTTAGCAATGTTAAGGCCCATGGTTTCAGCAGAAGCTGAAGCAATCACGCCATGCTTTATCGCAAGTACGAGCGCTGCATGGCCATTGATATGCGGGAGGGCGGCGGCAAGAACTGAACTAACGGCAACATCCGAATCTGCCAAATGCCGACTACGTGCCGCTGAACGCGCGATGGCGCTAGCGAAGGTGATGGGATCGAGTGTCTGTGCGCGCACTTTTGCTTTATCACTCGGGACATGACCCGTAGCGACAGCTGCGACGCGCGTGCCTGCACGTCGGCTGCTTCGGCGGGTTTCTGGTCCCCGCATGCGCTGTTAGCCTCCTGCCAAAATGCGCGAACTTAATACGCGGTGTTCCCCCGCCGAATAGTTTAACGCAAAGCTGACCCAATAGGAAAGAGTCTGTTGCTGAGGAACTAGGCGTGAAACCTTATGCGGCAAGGCTTACGCCCGTGCGAGCGGCTTGTATTTGATGCGATGTGGCTGGTCTGCATCTTTACCAAGACGGCGCTTTTTGTCCGCCTCATAGTCTTCATAATTGCCTTCAAACCATTCCACGTGGCTATCGCCTTCGAACGCGAGGATGTGGGTGGCGATACGATCCAGGAACCAGCGATCATGGCTGATGACCACGGCGCAGCCGGGGAATGTCAGCAAAGCTTCTTCCAGGGCGCGCAGCGTATCAACGTCCAGATCATTCGTCGGCTCATCGAGCAGGAGAACATTCGCACCTGTTTTCAGCATCTTAGCCAAATGGACCCGGTTCCGCTCACCACCGGAAAGTTGGCCGACACGCTTTTGTTGGTCTGGACCTTTGAAGTTAAAGGCACCGACATAAGCGCGGCTTGGCGCTTGACGCTTGCCAAGCTCAATGACGTCCTGTCCGTCAGAAATTTCTTCCCATACGGTCTTTTCTGGGCTCAGCGCATCCCGGTTCTGATCGATATACCCAAGGCGCACTGTCTCACCGATTTTCATCGTGCCGGCATCGGGTTCGTCGAGGCCAGTAATCATGCGGAATAGCGTGGTTTTACCCGCACCATTGGGACCAATAACACCGACAATGCCGCCGGGCGGCAGGCGGAAGGTCAAGCCATCAACAAGCAGCTTGTCGCCAAACGCTTTGGACACACCTTCAGCCTCGATGACATTGGCACCCAACCGTTCGCCCGCTGGGATAACGATCTGGGCGGTATCTAGCGACTCATTGCCCGCTTCTGCGACCAGTGCGTCATAGGCCTGGATACGCGCGCGATTCTTGGCTTGACGGGCGCGGGGGCTTTGACGGACCCATTCCAGTTCCTGCTGCAAGGTGCGCTGGCGGGCTTTCTCTTGGCGATCTTCCTGCTGCAGGCGCTTTTGCTTCTGCTCCAGCCACCCGGTGTAATTGCCTTCGTAAGGAATGCCGCGACCGCGATCCAGCTCCAGAATCCAGCCCGCTACATTGTCTAGGAAGTAACGATCATGGGTGACGGCCACGACAGTGCCGGGGAAATCAGCCAGGAAGCGTTCCAGCCACGCAACAGATTCGGCGTCCAAGTGGTTGGTCGGCTCATCTAGCAGCAGCATGTCAGGGTTTGAAAGCAGCAGGCGGCAAAGTGCGACGCGGCGGCGTTCACCGCCTGAGAGATGCTCGACAGATGCGTCACCCGGCGGGCAACGCAGCGCATCCATTGCGATCTCGACCTTGCGCTCGATCGACCAGCCATCGACGGCGTCAATCTTTTCCTGAAGCTCGCCCTGTTCGGCGATGGCCTCATTCATTTCATCGTCGCTCAGCTCTTCAGCGAACTTCATGGAGACTTCGTTGAAGCGGTCAATCAAGGATTGGACTTCACCAACGCCTTCCATGACATTGCCCATGACGTCCTTTGCGGCATTCAATTCCGGCTCTTGCGCCAGGTAGCCAATATTGACACCGTCCGCCGCCCAGGCTTCGCCGTTAAACTCGGTATCGACGCCTGCCATGATTTTCAGCAGCGTTGATTTACCCGCACCATTCGCACCCAGTACGCCGATCTTGGCGCCGGGCAGGAAGGACAGCCAAATATTCTCAAGTGTTTTCTTGCCACCAGGATAAACCTTGGTCAGCTCTTTCATCACATAGATATATTGATAGGAGGCCATGGCTGCACCGCCCTTCCGCTAAAACTGAATATGGGATTTCGCCCGGTTCTACAGCGGGTGCGGGCGCGGCGCAATCATGCGTTATGCCGCCCGTGCAATTGCAGCGCGGATAAGCTCCAGCCGGTCATTGCCGAAATACATATCTTCGTAGTCTAGGAAGAAGGTTGGGGAGCCGAATACGCCGCGCGCAATCGCTTCATCCGTAGCACTGAAAAGCTTCTGTTTGTATTCGTCATCATTGATGGCAGCCAGGAACCCATCCCGGTCAAGGCCAGCATCCGCTGCTAGATCGCCCAGGAGATCCTGCTGGGAGATATCCTTGTCGTGCAGCCAATAGGCCTCAAAGCAATTGCGGGCGTATTGACTAATTTTGCCCTGATCGATCGCGTAGAAACAGCCGCGCATGGCGCGCACACTGTTCACCGGGAATACGGTCGGCGAGACGATTTCCAGGCCTTCATATCGGGCCCAGTCCGCCATGTCTTTCTTGTAGTAGCCGTCCTTGGCCGGGATTGGGTTGTCTCGGCGTTGGTAGACGGAGGGATTCACTTTGTTGAACACGCCGCCCAGCAAAAACGGACGGAACACAAGCTCCGCCCCGACGTCTTCGGCGAACGCCTCAATCCGGTGGAACGCAAAATAGGTCCAGGGGCTTGATACGTCGAAGAAGAATTCGAGACGGGGCATGATGTGCGCCTTTTTTAAAGCGATTTCAAGAGCGATGGCTTTATCGCGCGGCTCGGAAATCGCGTACTGGCAAGTGCTCTACAGCTCGAAATCAGGGAATGAGGATCGTCGAGCCTGTGGTTTTGCGGCCTTCGAGATCCCGGTGCGCTTGCGGCGCTTCCTTCAGCGCGTAACGCTGATTGATCTCAATTTTCACATCGCCATTTGTGACCATTTTGAAAAGCGCACGAGCGGATTTTTCAAGTTCCTGGCGGGTGGCTGTGTAAGCCATCAGCGACGGGCGCGTGATGTAAAGCGAGCCACGGCTTGCCAATTCGCCAAGGTTGAAATCTGCAACCGGGCCAGAGGAATTGCCGAAGCTCACCATCGTGCCGCGTGGCTGCAGGCTGTCCAGCGACTGGGTCCAGGTATCTTTGCCGACACTATCAAACACCACTGGTACGCCTTCACCTTTGGTGAGCTTACGCACGCGGTCAGAAATGTTCTGGGTTTTCTTGTAGTCGATCACCTGCTCATAGCCATGCTCTTTCGCAAGCTTGACCTTTTTGGGGCCGCCAGCCGTGCCAATCGCATGTGCGCCAATGGCATTCAGCCATTGACCTGCAATCAAGCCAACGCCGCCGGCAGCTGCTTGGAACAGCACCCACTCGTCTTTTTTGACCTTGTAGGTACGGTTGATGAGGTATTCGACCGTCATACCCTTCAGCATCATTGCTGCCGCGGTTTCGTCATCAACGCCTTTGGGCAGTTTGATAAGGGTCGCGGCTGGCATGATGCGAGCTTCGGAATATGCGCCAAGCGGGCCGGAGCCATAGGCAACGCGGTCCCCTTTTTTGACGTGGGTCACGCCCTTGCCGACAGCTTCAACAACGCCAGCGGCTTCAAGGCCAATTCCGCTTGGGAACTCAATCGGATATAGGCCGGAGCGGTGGTATGTGTCGATGTAGTTCAAGCCAATTGCCGTGTGCCGGATCAGGGCTTCGCCTGCTCCCGGGTCGCCAAGTTCCTTGATACGCCACTTCATAACCGTTGGTGGGCCGGCCTTCTCAAAAACGAACGCATGCACCTGCATCTAGCGAATTCCCCCGAGAGATTTATGTTCGTCGCATTATTGCGTCGGGTAGACAGGGCAACGAACTTTTATAAGTAGATGACTAAGATTACGATATGAATCAACGCGACGCAATAAATCCAGCCTCCCGCCAGACGCAATGGCGCTATGCTCTGGACGCATTGCAGACCTGCATTTCACGAAAGGGAACACCAAAATTGGCGAGAATTGAAGACATGCCAGAAGGGTTGGCCAAGCATATGCGCCACCTTCCATTGCCAGAGTTTTCAGAGACTCCATACGTCTCTGGCCCGGCCGTCGCGGAACGCCGTGTGGCGCTTGTTTCAACCGCAGGGCTTTCCATGCGCGGTGAGGCACCGTTTGGTATGGGCGGGGCGGATTACCGGGTCATTCCAGGTGATGCGGGGCCAGGCGACATTGTGATGAGCCATATTTCCGTCAACTTTGATCGCACTGGGTATCAGCGCGATTGGAATGTTGTTCTGCCCTTGGACAGGCTGCGGGAAATGGCGTCGGATGGCGTAATTGGTAGCGTTGCGGACCATCACTACAGCTTTATGGGGGCAACCGATCCAGCGGAAATGGAATCCGCCGCGAAAGATATCGCGGGCCATATGGCCGCCGAAGGCGTTAACGCCGTTCTGCTCCTGCCTGTTTGACCAAACTGCACGCGCGCCGTGAGCGCGCTTGCCCATTACTTCGAGACCGCAGGCATCCCAACGACCCTGTCTGCTCTTGTGCGTGAGCACGCCGAGGCCATGCACCCGCCGCGCGCGCTCGCTGTGCCATTTGAACTTGGCCGCCCACTTGGCGCGCCTGAGGACTCTGCTTTCCAGCGCCGCGTGATAACGGCAGCGTTGGCGCTTTTGGAGCGGCCTAGTGGACCGGTCCTGGAAGATTATCCAGAAGATGCCCCAGCAGACGCTGCTGCATCTGAAGCGGATGAAGGCTGGGCTTGTCCTGTGAGTTTTGCCCAGCCGAAAGCCGATGCGCCTACAACATTCGCGGCACGACTTCAGGCAGAAGTCGCGCAGATGAAACCCTGGCACGAGGCCTGGAAGCGCCGGAAAGGCTTCTCAGGCGTTGGTGCTGCAGGTGCGGAAGTTGAGGCGTTGGCAGATTATCTTGGCCAGTTCGCAGATGGCGCGGATGTCTCTCCGCCTGTTGCTGCCGCTCAACCGGCAGACGGCATGAAGCTGGCGATCAATGATCTGATGACGTTCTATCAGGAGGCCGCGAACGCCCAGCCGGGTACAGCTGGCGGCATCCAGCAGATCAGCGACTGGTTCTGGACCGAAACGGTTGCGGGCGAAACGCTGCTTGCTGCGCGCAAGGTCAGCAAGACGGGAGATGATAAGCGGGTCGCGTTCGTTCTCGACCGCTTAGCGCTACCGCATATTGCGGCGGTGCATGATCGCTGAGGCGGAATTGAGTGTGACGGTCGCCTAGCGGACCGTCACCTCAACCCGCCTGTTGCGGCGTTCAGCAACCCCGTCACCAGTTGCGACCAAGGCCCCAGCTTCGCCACGAGCGTAGATCAAGAATGAATCGTCCGGCACTTTCAGGCCAGAGAGCGCCGCACGCACGGCCTCTGCCCGGGCTTCACTGAGCGTGAGGTTTGTTCGGTCATCGCCGGCGCGGTCTGCAAATCCTAGAATTTCTACATCTGGCGCAGGTCGGTCGAGCGCGTCTGCAGCCGCTTCCGCTAGCGTCGTGCGCGCTTCATCCGTCAATACGGAGGAGCCGGA
Source organism: Alphaproteobacteria bacterium (assembly GCA_040263875.1). GTDB lineage: Bacteria > Pseudomonadota > Alphaproteobacteria > Bin95 > Bin95 > VMCJ01. Next base: position 932 of record JBDQJI010000085.1, on the reverse strand, counting down.
TGCGAAAAAGACAGTGAAGAGTGCCGCCGGTTCTGGCAGCAAGGACATCGCTCCCTTGGCGATCTTTTCATTCTCGCGCCGGGTCAATTTCGCATCCCGCGATTCGCCGCGCTCATGCACGAATCCAGCAGCATTTGCCTTATCGAGCAGTGTTTTCTTGCCGTCACTACCGCCAAGCTCCACAGCGCCGACATGTCCGTCAGCGCTTCGCATGACCAAGCTCCAGTCAGCATCGAGGCCAGCTTCGCGGCGGGTGCCTTTCACGGCTTCAATGAACCGGTCGCGGCACCAATCTAGATCGTCATCCTGATGCCCTTCTTCTGCTTCCTCAAGCCAACATTCAAATGCGCCATGCGCCTTCGCCAAATCCTTTGGCGCACGGAGCTTGCCGCCATCCAGCAGCGTCATCAGTTGGGCGCGGGCGGATGTCAGTTCATCCGTAAACTGCGGCTCGATATCATACGCAGTGAGTTCGTGAGGGTAGATCGTGACGGCGCGGGCGGCCTCCACGGAGCGATCGAGAAAGCGCTTCGCATCAAGATGATCGTTCTGGGCCGCTTCTTTGTCGGCCATAAGCAGGAATTCCTGCTGCAACTGGGCGCGGTAAGGCTCGGGGTAGGGCGGGATCGCGTCTTGGCGTTCAATCTGCTCCTGGCTGGTACACCCAACCAAGGCTGCCATAGCAGCCAACAGCACCCAACGCATTTGAAACGTCATCATAGCCCCCAAGCCTGAATCATCCGGCGCAAATTCGGAAGAACCAGCGCGGGCCTTATTCTTTAGCTGGAGACTAGGTATTTAGTCCCGGAGATTTATGGTGCACTCTTTTCCCAAGTTTGGAAGGACGCATTATGGGACAGGTACTTCACGGGAGCGCCCGCACGACAGCGGCGATCCGTCGAGCAATACAAGATAGTCAAGAGAGCCTGAGG
>JBDQJI010000084.1:0-17731 GCA_040263875.1 Alphaproteobacteria bacterium | reverse complement strand
CTCTTTATGCAACACGTCACTCAAGCCGACCAAGGGTGTGATTTCGACTTCCTCCACGCCGGGGCACCTACGCCAGAACCGAAGATTTTTTAGGACGAAATGCAACCAGTGCCACAAAATTGGCGCGCTGGTTGATAAGGCTGAAAAAGCAAAAGCCGCAGATCCCAAGTTCCTGAAAGACCTGCGCGCAGCAATCGGCTCAAATACGCCTTACTAGAATAACCGCCTCGTCGAAGACCAATTCGTGGACGGTGATTATTCAAACAATCCCCGTTGGACGGCGCTGTTTGGCCGGTTTGGCTATGACAAGAAAACCGGTCTTTCCATGACGCCGTCCAGCATGGCTGGCGGTGGTGGCAATGCCTCAAGCGTACTCAGCGCAATCCTCGGCGGCGGCGGTGGTGGTGGTGCTGCAGGTAATGGCAATCCATCTGATAATGCTGGCCTAACACTGGACCGCTCACTACCAAACGCATTCGCGCTTGATGTCATTCTATACGCAGGCAATGTCGGGAACGCACAAGGTGCCAACATGCGGATAGGCCTGACCCAGGGCACAAGCCGCAGGTCCGGCTATTGGATCACCGTGATCCCAGGTGCAACGCCGAGTGTATCCTTGCATGTGATCTCTCGCAGTGGCGTTAAGCGGCTTGCGGTTGCGAGCCTCGGTAGTGCGGTTGGTGACGGCGATCAGGTGCGGGTGCAAGCCCAGCGCCGCCCAGATGGTCGTATCCGGGTCAACGTCAACAAGAAACCGCTGATCGATGTGAACGATGGCACCTACAAAGGTGCATATACCAGCCTCGTAGTTGCGGCTGGCGACATGTCGGCCTCACTCCGTCGCGTATACTACTACGTTCATGACTAAGCGCAGGATCGCCTTTGTTCTAGGTGCTTTAATGCTGGCGGGCTTTTCAGCGCCCGCCAGCGTCCACGCCGCACCTTGCAACAGTTTGGGCATTGGCCAGGGCATCGCGTTCAAGCCGTTCGTACTGTCGAAGAGCCAGAAAATCACCCTCGCTGGCGGCGATTGCGCCGGTGGCGCGGGCGATTTCAATTTTACTGGCGGAAATGGCGCTACTTTAGCGACCGTACGCGTCAGCCATCAGAACGGCCGGGTTGATCTCGATTTCCGGTTCAATCAAGCTCTGGCTACAGCAGAAATCGGTGCCGTCGCCGTGGCGCGAACACAGCGGATTGAATTGCTGAACTTGACCGCGACAAAGCTTGCAGCCGATTCCGGCAAAGGCATTTCCACGTTCTACCCCTATAATTGGAACAAGGCTGTCAAACGCCCCGTTCGGGACGGCGACAGCATCATTCCAGGCTTTAAGACCGGCCAACACTTCGTGGTTTACGATACTCCCAAACTTGGTGGCATCGCCTATGAAGCAAAGCCAGGTCGAATCAGCGCCTTCTTCCCCTATTTCACGGAATTTAACCGCAATGGCGACAAAGCCCGCTCACGCATGGATGTGCGGCGCAGCGAGCGGAAAGCGATGCGGTTCTACGTGGACGTATCGCTTGCCCGCATCCAGGACAAACGCTTCGGCGCACCGGATCGACGCGGCATGCAGAATGCAGAAATTGCGCAATTTGTGCCAAACCAATGGGCTCCCGTAATCGGCTCCATCAGCCGTCGTGGCCTGATCCAAGACGCCCGTGGCAAGCATTGTGGCGGTGCCAGCAAAGCGCGCAAACGCACTTGCTTCGCGACAGATTCAGAAATGCGTGCCTTTGCAGCAGCCGTGCCGCGCGGAAATAGCATTGCAATCGCTCGGATTGCGCTGCCACTCAGGGCTGCAGCGCAAGCTATCCGGGACGGCGGCGCATCGCCTGACTATTACCTCTTCATGGGTGCTGTATCGACCAGAGATGGGGACGCCCGCCAGCTCTCAAACTTAATGCTGACAGACTCCGCCGGGAAACAGCATCTGGCCCCTTACAGCCACAAATCCAAAGGCCATTGGCATCTTCTGGACATCACTAAGAAGGCCGCCCGTGACGTCTTCATTGCCCGCGCCGTTGAAGCGTTGAAGAACGGCTATGAGGGTATCTTCATGGACGGCGCGTTTCTTTGGAACATGCCGAACGGCCATGTCGGCGGCGATAATCCGAACGCTGTGATTTCCCATAACCACGCGCGGCACATTTTGCTCCGGGATATGAAAGCCGCCATGCGCGCCGTAAATCCCCGTGCGCGGCTGGGTCTGCTGGCTAACCGTTACATGGAATACATGCACTACGCTGATTATGTGGTGCGCGAAGGTACCTCGATCCGCTGGAACAATGTCCGTGCCGCGCCCCATCTCCGCACTGTTAGATATGATCCGAGAGGGAAAGCACAGAAGGGCTGGCAGGCCCGCTATGGTCGCTTAGCCACAACGCCCGTGTTCTTCGCTTGCAAGGGGCCGAGCCCAGTCCTAGTGCGCTCCTGCCGCCAAAGTATCGATGTGCCGCACGATGGTTTCTATTACGACAGTGGCGACTGGGACATTCACAACAGCGAAATTGCTGGCGGGTTGGTTGACGCCATCTACCGCAAAGGCGGCGTTTACGTCACCCGTACGGACGGCAATATGCCCCTGATTGGCGTGGGCGTATCGCAGATCAAATTCGAGGACCAAGCAGCCCGCATCTGGTTTTCCCGCGCGGCACCATTGCTGCGGGTCAAGAATTGGCGGGCGCTCAGTGAGGTCAGCCATACTTACCAACTGGCCGCAAATGAAACTTATATCCCCGCTGATATGGACGGTGCCGGTGGATGGCGCTGGGCGGCGGAAGGGTTCGCTTATCTCAATCAGAGCGCCTACATCGCTGGTGATTTCTACATTACAGCACCACCCGTTGTTCCGGGCCCAGGCATCGCTCAATTCCAGATCGCGGCCGCTCCAAGGGTTGAGGCAGCGCAAGAAACGCGGCGGGGGATCAAGGACAAACCCGGCGATACGCGGATGACCGTGTGGATTTATACGCCGAACGGTTCAAATTTCCGGCTAGAAGATTTAGCAGGTAAGTCTATCCGCGCGCATTCCACCAAGAACGTTAGTGAATATACGGTCGTGGAGATTGAAGCCGCCGACACCGTTGTTATGACCATCAGTGGGCTGTAGGCGCACGCCCGGTGGGTGTGCTAAACGTGGCGCCACGCTTTTCCGTAACGCAAGGTAGCCGCCAATGAGCGCCGCCCCGGTCGATCCCAAATTGCTGGACCTCCTCGTTTGCCCTGTGACCAAGGAAGCACTGGAATATGACGCTGAGGCACAGGAACTCATTAGCCGCGTGGCGGGCCTTGCCTATCCTATCTTGGATGGCATCCCTGTCATGTTGCCAGAAGACGCCCGCCAGCTTGATGACACGTCGGAGGCCAACTGAGCCATGACGCGCAGCATGCAAGAAATAGATGCGGCCCCGGCCCCACAGCCAACTGAAATCCGCCTATCGCAAGACAAACGCACCCTAACCGTCGCGTTCGATGACGGGCCGAAATATGTTTTGGCGGCGGAGATTTTGCGGGTCGAAAGCCCATCTGCTGAAGTGATGGGGCATGGCCCCGGCCAGAAGCAGATTGTACCGGGCAAACGCGATGTGAAAATTCTAACCATCGCGCCAAACGGCAATTACGCGATCCGGCTTGGCTTCGATGATGGCCACGGCACCGGCATATTCTCCTGGCGCTATCTCCGGTTTGTCGGCGAGAACCAGGAAGGCCTAATGGCGGACTATTTAGACGCCTTGGATGAGCAAGGCCTCAGCCGCGATACATAGAGGGATGGGAGAGAGCAGAGCGTATTCGCCCGCCCTCTCCATCACTTAGGCTCTATTCGTGAACGACTGGGTTGGTCAGAACGCCAACCTGCTCGACCTCAACGTCAACCGAATCACCGGCGACAAGGAAGCGCGGCGGTTTGCGCGCGTAGCCAACGCCTTCTGGCGTGCCGGTCGCGATGATGTCGCCAGCATGTAGCGTCATCACTTCGGTCAAGTGGTAGATCATTTTAGCGACCGGGAAGAGCAGATCACGGGTATTGGCATTCTGCATGACTTCGCCGGATACGGTGGTCTTCAACTGCAATTCCATCGCACCTAGGGAGACCTCGTCCGCCGTCACGATATCGGGGCCAAACCCGCCTGTGCCATCAAAATTCTTGCCCATCGTCCATTGGCTGGCTTTCCGCTGGTAATCGCGCACGCTGCCATCGTTGAAGAGCGACCAGCCGTAGACCATCGAAAGCGCATCGGCTTCTGAGATATGGCGGCCCGTTTTGCCAACAACCAGTACCAGCTCACCTTCAAAGTCGAACTTGTCGGATGCGTTCGGCACCACCAGCGGCTCGCCATGGGCAACGAGCGAGGACGGAAAGCGCACGAAGACTTCCGGATATGTCGGCGGGGCAGCACCACCTTCAGCAGCATGGGCAGCGTAATTGCGGCCAATGCACAGAATTTTACCAGGATTAGGGATCGGTGGCAGCAGTTTGACATCTGCCATCGGCTTGCCTGAACCACCTTCAGCGGCCTTGGCAAGTGCAGCTTTGGCCGCGTCACCGCCTTTGATCACGCCGATCATGTCGCCACCGAATGCGGCGGCGGCGGCGGATACATCAATGATGGTATCGCCTTGGCGTACGCCGATTTTCTCGGCCCCGCCATCCTGGAATGTTACAAAACGCATGGGCTTCCCCCCCCCCCTCAAAGTTAGATCACTCATATGATCCACACCTTCGCGCAGATCACCTGAAAAGGCGAGAGGGAGATTGGTGTTGTTTGCTTAGAATTTCTGCTCGGACGCATCTTCATGGGGGATCGCCCACGTCTCCTCAGCACCGCGAGCGGCCCACCAGGATACGTCGGGATGCGCCAGTACTGCCTTCACATAGGCCGCAGAAACATCACTAAGCGGCAAGCCATAGGTTCGGCAACGGCTGACAGCGGATGCAAAGAAACAATCCGCCAAGGTCCATTCGCCAAAGAGATACGGCCCGCCAGTACCAAATTTTGCGCGTGCATTGCTCCACGCCGCATCAAGGCGTGCCACATCGCGGGCGACATCATCCGGCATCTGGATCGGATCGACCTTGCCACGCATATCCATAGGGCAACGGTTACGGATGCCCATATATGAGGAATGCATTTCAGCGGCCATGCTTCGCGCCATCGCCCGGGCCGCCCGGTCTTTCGGCCACATTGCGACGTCTGGATTCAATTCCGCCAGATATTCCGCGATCGCCAGACTGTCCCAAACAACAATATCGTTGTGAAACAGGCATGGCACCCGCTGGTTCGGGCTGACAGACGCAATATTCTTGGCTGTATCAGCCAGATCAAGCGGGATTATGCGTTCGTCGAAATCGATACCGGCAAGGCGGCAGGCCAGCCAGCCGCGAAGCGACCAGCTGGAGTAGTTGCGATTGCCGATATGCAGCAGAAATCCAGCCATAGAACTCAGCCCTGCCAGAATGGACGCCCAGCCTCATCCGCCACTTGGGAGCGGGTTAGGCCAACATCAGCAAGCATGCGATCATCTGCCCGCTCCATCAAGGCGCGGAGTTCGGCACGGTTACGAAGGCGCGTTTTCCAAGCCCAAAGCGCACTGACAACCTTCTGCCCAATACGGATGCCTGGACGCTTCGCAGTAACCTGCGTTGCAGCTGCTGGGCTGGCGGATGAAGATGGTCCACGGAATGAAAGCACGATAGACATGAGAAGCGCCTCCTTAAGGCTGATTGAGCATGCCAAGTAGGGAACCCCGCTTGGAGATAACATTTAACATTAGATATTACCCATGAAAAACGATATGTTCTTATATCTTGATGTAGTTTTTCTAATGAGTAGAACATGCGCCTACCATCACTCACATCTCTACGTGCCTTCGAAGCCGCAGCCCGCCTCGGTTCCTTCAAGCGCGCAGCGGAGGAACTCTCCGTCACCCCTGCCGCCATCAGCCAACAGATTCGGGCGCTAGAGGATGACTTAGGCGAGGAATTATTCCGCCGCGCCGGGCGTAATTTGGCCCTGACGGATATCGGTTCCGCTTACGCGCCCGGTCTCGCTGATGGGTTCGCCCGCATCCTGGAGGCAACAGCGAACGCCCGTGCTGGAATGCAGCCGCGCTCCCGCTTGCGCGTATCAATGCTGGCGTCATTCGCATTCGGTTGGCTGAACACACGCTTGCCAGACTTCCGCCGCCGCTACCCGGATATCGACATCCTGGTGGACGCCAATCCCCGCAATGCCGATATCCGCAGGGGAGAGGCTGATATAGCGATCCGTTATGGGGTCGGTGCCGTGGTTGATGGCCTGCATTCAGAGCCATTCCTGGAAGAGGACCTGTATCCCGTATGCAGCCCAGCTCTGGTCAATGGGCCAACCCCGCTCCGCCGTTTGAAGGATATTGCCGATCATCCGCTGATCCATGATCTGCTGAACCATCCGGGCGAGCCTTGGAATGCATGGGCACCTTGGTTCGCACTTGCCGGGATCGATCACCCTCCACCACCAGGGCCCAGCTACACCGAAACCATCCTGATCAATCAAGCCGCCATTCAGGGCCAGGGCATCGCGATTGGGCGGAGCGCGCTGGTTGATGACGCATTGACGCAAGGCCTGCTGGTGCGGCCATTCGAAATCGTCCGGCCAGCCGACTACGCCTACTGGATCATCATGACCCCAAGCACGGCAGAAACCCGCGCGGCAACGACTTTCCGCGACTGGCTACTTGAAATGGCCGACGAAGCGGCTGGCGGCGGTCGGGCTGCACCCCGGACGCAATAACGCACCCCTTGGACAGCGCGCGGGCTTCGCCTAATATCTATAGGACCGATTACCCTTGGAGCATGCCCAATATGTCTAGCAACGTCTTTCGCTTTCCAGATGTGGAATTCACGCCTGAACTGAAAGCCCTACAACAGGAAGTGCGAGACTTTCTGGCTGCTGAGAAAGCATCTGGCGGGTTCGTGCCTGTCGCGGACGGCTGGGGCTTTGGCGTCGATTTGGAATTCAGCCGGAAGCTTGGCCAGAAAGGCTGGCTCGGCATGACTTGGCCGAAGCAATATGGTGGCCATGAACGCTCCAGCATGGAACGCTATGTCGTGACAGAGGAACTGCTTGCTGCAGGCGCACCCGTCTCCGCCCATTGGGTGGCAGACCGTCAATCCGGCCCCATGATCCTGAAGAACGGCACGGAAGAGCAGAAAAAGACCATCCTGCCCCGCATCGCCGCCGGTGAATGCCATTTCGCGATTGGGATGAGCGAGCCGGGGTCCGGGTCCGACCTCGCGTCACTCCGCACCACAGCGACGAAGGTGGATGGCGGTTACAAGATCAACGGCACAAAAATCTGGTCCTCCGGCGCGCATTTCTGCCACTACATGATTGCAACGGTTCGCACAGGCGGCACGCGGGACGAAAAGAACCGTCATGAAGGCTTGAGCCAGTTCCTGATTGACCTCTCGATCCCAGGCATTGAAATTCGCGGCATCAAGAACATGGCCGGCGATGAACATTTCAACGAAACCCACTTCACGGACGCTTTCGTGCCCGACGACTGCTTGCTTGGCGAAGAGGGCGACGGTTGGCACCAGGTTACAAGCGAGCTTGGGCTGGAACGCTCTGGCCCCGAACGCTTCCTTTCTTCCGCGATTGTGCTGACAGAGGCCGCGCGCAAGATCGGCAACGAGCCCGATGATCGCGAAGCATTGATGCTTGGCCAATCCGTTGCGCGGCTAAAATCACTGCGCCGCATGTCGCTTGGGGTGTCCGGGTTATTGCAAGAAGGCGGATCCCCCACTGTGGAAGCCGCACTCGTGAAGGATATCGGCACCCGCTACGAAAGCACGTTGCTGAATGACATCCGGCAAGTCCAACCGACGGAGCCACTTGGCCAATCCACAGACGACTTCGCCCGCACTATGGCTGAAGGCCTGTTGCGCGTTCCCTCCTCCACCATTCGCGGCGGCACTAATGAAGTGCTTCGCGGCATCGTCGCGCGCCAGCTTGGCCTTCGCTAACATATTACGATTCAGGCAAATATCATGAGCAACGAAGACAATCTGATCGTCGACGCCGCCACCCGGATTTTCCAGGACATGTCGGAGCCCGGCGTTATTAATGCCGCTGAAGCCGGCGAATGGCCGACGGACCTGTGGAACACGCTGGAAGAATCCGGCCTCACACTCGCTTGGGGTGACGAAACCCTTGGCGGCGCTGGCATTGATATGCTGGACGGGTTCGCGCTGTTGAAAGCCGCAGGCCGGTTCTCAGTCCCCGCCCCACTGGCTGACACATTGCTCGCAGCCTGGATTTTGAGCCACGCCAAGCTGCAAATGCCCACCGGCCCCATGACGATCGCACCGACCCAAGCAGAGGCGCGCATAGCAATTTCGGCAGATGGTGTGTTGACTGGTACCGCACGCCACATTCCATTTGGGCGCAATGCCGAACACATCGCCGTTCTGGCTCGAGATGGTGATAAGGCCGTCGTCGCACTTGTAAAACGGGCAGATTGCACAATCCGCGAGAACATTAATCTGGCTGGCGAACCGGCGGATGAGGTTTCGTTCGATGGTGCGAAAGCCGTCGCAACAGCACCAGCGCCAGAAGGCCTGGATGAAGCATCAATGGTCGCTATGGGCGCAGCCGTCCGGTCTATGCAAATGGCGGGTGGATTAGAGAAGGTTCTTGACCAGTCCGTACAGTACTCACTGGAACGCAGCCAATTTGGCCGCCCCATCGGCAAGTTCCAGGCGATCCAACATGGCTTGGCTGAACTCGCAGGCGAGGCCGCAGCCGCCGGTGCTGCCGCAGATGCTGCAGCAGAAGCCGTATCACGCACAAGCGGATTGGGCACCGGCGCACTGGCTGAAATCGCAGCTGCGAAGACCCGTGTCGGCGAGGCCGCTACCCGGGGTGCCGCCATCGCCCACCAAACCCACGGCGCTATGGGCTTCACCTATGAGCACAGCTTGCACCACGCAACCCGCCGCCTTTGGGCGTGGCGTGATGAGTTTGGAAATGAAAGCCACTGGGCCATTATGCTTGGCCGCATGGTCGCCGCCCGCGGTGCTGATGAACTTTGGCCGTTTGTTACGGGTGACTAATGATCCGCTAGCCGCTTGATCGACCGTGCCATGATCTTGGCTTTTGCGGCCTCCGCTTCTGCCATAAGGGCTGATAGTTCCGGGACGTTCAGGTCCGGTGCCTCATTGGCGATGGCGTCGTGGAACTGCTCAGTTTCCTCTAGCGCCAAGCCAAGCTCTCGCTGCAGCGCGTAAAGCGACACTTCATCCAGATCAGACGCTAACGCCAAGCCGCCATTTTCTGTGACGACAACATGGTTGAGTTGGACCAAGCGCCCGACAACGGCACCAAGGTCAGCTGTACTGCCCGGCAGAACGCTTTCAATATCATCCCGATCAACCGCCCTGCCCTCCAGGCTTGCGCGCCAAAGTACTTTCAGAATGCCGACGGCAGCCACGAGCCGTTCACCAGAGGTCAACCGGCGGCGCTGCTCGGCTGCAAGCGCGCCGCGCCATTCTGGCAACGCGGCTGCGACCTCTGCACCTATCAGGATCACCGTCCAGGACAGGTAAATCCACAATAGGAAGACCGGGACGGCAGCGAGCGCGCCATAAATCGTCTGGTTGCTGGTGGCCGAAGCCACATAGAATCCGAACCCAGCCTTCAGGCACCCGAATAGCAGCGACGCCACCAATCCTCCGCGCAATGCATCCCGAATGCGAACACGGCGGTTCGGCGTAGCGGCGAACAGGAACGTGAACGCAACGGCTTGCATTAAGAACGGCGTTACCTGTTCCATAATGTCAGCGATGCCAAAGACATCCACCCGATTAGCCATATCAAAGAAGTAGCTGGAGAGAGACAAGCTGGCCGCGATCAAAAGCGGCGGTAGTGTCAAAAGCGCCCAAAACACGATCAGCTTCAGACCAAGGGGTCGTCGCAACACAACCCGCCAGATCCCGTTCAGCGTACTCTCAATCGTGTTCAGCATCAGGATGGACGTAACGGCGATGCCGATCACGCCCATGGTCCCAAGGCTTTTGGCATTATCGAGGAAAGTCTCCAGCGCATTACGAACGGTTTCACCAGCCCCTGGGGCCAGCGGCGCCAAAATCATTTCCTTCACTTGATCCCGTGCGCCCTCAAGCGCCGGAAAAGCTGAAAGGATCGCCAGGAACACGGCAATGATTGGTACAAGCCCCAACAAAGACGTGTATGTCAGGGATGAAGCCGTCTGCAGCCCTCGGTCTTCGATAAACCGCTGGATGACGTAACGCACAAACGCCGGTGTATCGGCCAAGGATCGCTTTGCCGTTCGGGCGACACGGCGGCGCAGCAATGGCTTCGCTTCGACCGGTGCCGCCTCATCTAGCTCCGCTGGGCCGTCTGTGATTGGAAGCGGTGTATCGTCCTTCGAAACACCGTCCGCATCCTTCGGCAAGGCTGCTTCTTCATGCGGTTTGTTGGCTTCAGACATTGCGCCGCTCGCGTTTGTATCAAGGTTGAGAACAGGACCCGAGGCACACTATTGGCCGTCAATCGTGCGAACTTCAATAGCGCCGTAAGGTTAAACGTTTACCCGGAGAACTTAGTCCGCTAGATTCACACCCGTTGACGGCGCGCGGCGTCGTCCGGGGGGACATCGAACAGGGTCGGTATGGACCGCACGATATACGGCTTCATATTCCGCTACAGCAAGGCGCAGCAGATATTTTTGCTGATCGTCACCTGTTCGGCATTCCCATTCATTTATCTGCAGCCAGATATTGTAAAGCGCATCGTCAATGATGCGATTCGCGGCAGTGTCAGCGACTTTCCCAAAGAAGTGCTTGGCTTTGAGTTCGAGCAGATACCGTTCTTGATACTGATGTGCTTTGGCTTTCTGCTGCTCGTCATCATCAATGGCGGGTTCAAATTCTTTATCAATTCGTCTAAAGGCCGCCTTGGTGAGCGCATGCTGCGCCGCCTGCGCTACACGCTTTATGGCCGGGTGCTGCGCTTCCCGCTGCCACACTTCAAGCGGGTATCCCAGGGTGAAGTGATCCCAATGATCACGCAGGAGGTTGAACCTTTAGGCGGCTTCATTGGTGACGCCATCGCCCAGCCGGTGTTCCAGGCTGGGATGCTGATTACGTTCCTGATCTTCATCATCGTCCAAGATTGGATGATGGGCTGTGCGGCAATGGCGATGTTCCCGATCCAGGGCTACATCATTCCAAAGCTGCAAAAGAAGGTGAACGCGCTCGGTAAGCGGCGTGTGCAAGCCGTCCGCCGCGTCTCCGAACGCATCAGCGAAAGCATCAATGGCATCCAGGAGGTGCATTCCAATGATGCATCTAACCTGATGCGCGCTGAATTCGCGATGCACCTGGGCCGCATCTACGACATCCGCTTTGAGATTTATCAGCGCAAATTCATCATCAAGTTCATCAACAATACGCTGGCCCAGTTCACGCCGTTTTTATTCTATCTCATAGGCGGTTATCTGGTGATCGAAGGCGACCTTTCGATCGGTGCGCTTATCGGCGTTATCAGCGCCCACAAAGACATGAACTCGCCCTGGAAAGAATTGCTGGCCTTCTATCAGCAATACATGGACGCCAGGATCAAATACGAGCAGGTGGTTGAGCAATTCGATCCACCCGGCATGCTGGACGAAAGCCTGCAGCTGGAAGAGCCTGAGTCCGTCGGCCCCATCCCAAGGGATGCCACAGTCGCGGCGCAAAGCCTGACGTATCAGGAAGATGAAACTTCAACGCCTGTCCAGAACTTGAACCTGGAATTCAAGGCAGGCGAGCGCTTGGCGCTGACCGGCCCATCCGGCGGCGGCAAGGACGAGCTGGCCGCCCTGCTTGCGCGCTTGCTGACACCCACAGGCGGTCGCGTCGCAATTGCGGGCGAAGATCTGGCAGAATCCACGGAAGCACGCACAGGGCGACGCTTGGCCTATGTTGGCCCCGCCGCATACCTCTTCTCCGATAGCGTGCGTGCGAACTTGCTGTTCGGCCTGAAACATCGTCCCTTGGCAACGCCAGAAATTGATGAGGAAGAAACCGCCGCCCGCACCGAAAAAATGGCGGAGAATGCCCGCGCCGGTAACACCGACGAAGATTTCAACGACGATTGGGTCGATTACAAAACCCTTGGCGTTGACGAAACTTCAACGACAGATGATCGCCTGATCGCCCTGCTGGAAGAGGTAGATCTGACCCGCGCTGTATATGACTATGGCCTTCGCAGCGCCGTTGACCTGACAGGCAGAGATGGCCTTAGCGACCGTATTCTCGAAGCCCGGGCACGGTTGAGTTCACTGCTGGCTGAGCAAAGCCTGGAAGACTTGGTCGAGCCCTATGACCCAGAGAAATACAACGACAATGCTTCGCTCGCTGAAAACCTACTGTTTGGCACCGTGATCTCGGACAAGCTGAACGTGGATGCACTTGGCGACCATGAATACGTGCTTGCGACAATCAAGGAAGTGGGCCTAACGGACGACTTGCTTGGCATTGGTCGCGAAACTGCCGCTCTAATGCTCGAATTGTTTGCTGACGTAGAACCGGGCGACGCGCTGTTCGAGCAGTACAGCTTCATTAAAGCCGAAGATCTACCTGAATATCAGATCATCGTAGCGAAGTTTGATCGCGGCAGCGCTGAAGCCTTGAATGACCGCGAGCGGTCCATGTTGCTAACGTTGCCGTTCAAACTCATCCCCGCCCGTCACCGTTTGGGCCTTATCACCGACGAAATCCGTGAGCGCGTGATTGAAGCCCGCAAGCACTTCCGCGAGAATATGCCGGAAGACTTGGCGGGCGCTGTCGAATTCTTTGACCCTGCGGAGTTCAACGCCGTTGCATCCGTGCAGGATAATATCTTGTTTGGTAAGATCGCTTACGGCCAAGCAGAAGGCCCCGAGACCGTTGGCCGCCTGATTGACGAAACCGTTGACGAGCTTGGCTTGCGCCGCGATATCGTCGGTGCGGGTTTGGAGTTCCAGGTTGGCATCGGCGGGTCCAGGCTCTCCGGCACACAGCGCCAGAAGATCGCAATTGCCCGCGCGCTTGCGAAGCAGCCGGATATCCTAATCCTCAGTGCAGCGACGGATGGTATGGATACCAGGACGCGGCATGCGCTTGTTGATCGCGTCCTCGCAGCTGCACCGGGTGGCGTGGTATGGGCTGTCGGCGATGCAGAATATTTGAAAGGCTTTGACCGTGCGGCTGAAGTGGCCGGCGGTAAGGTCGTTAACGTGGAAACGCTGGATTCGGCTGCGGCCGAACCAGCGAGTTAAGGAAGCTATCGATGTCTTTGGCGGAAGAAGTCGATGTGCTGCGCCAGATCGCTCTGTTTGAGCGGATGGAGCCAGCGAAACTAAAACTGCTAGCGATGACCAGTGACCGGGTCACGTTTAGGCCCGGCGGCACGATGATGCGCCAGGGCGATGATGGCGATGCTGCCTATGTCGTGATCACAGGCGGGGCCAACGTGCTGGTCAATACACCCAACGGCCCACTTAAGGTGGCCGAGCTTGGCGCTGGCCAGATTGTTGGTGAAATCGCGATCTTGGTGGATATCCCGCGTACGGCGACGGTTGAAGCACAGGACGAATTGGTCGCGCTGAAAATCTCCAAAGACAATTTCCTGCGGTTGCTGAATAACTCGCCGCAGGTCGGCATCGAAATTATTCGCGTGCTGGCGAGCCGTCTAGAAAACACGACCAACCAACTCCGCGAAGCCATCGCGAAAATACCGAAGTGAGCCGCTTAGATAGCGCCATCCGCCGGCTGGAAGCGCAGCGCGCCTGCCTGAACCGCGCTGCGGCAATGATCAAGGACGTGCCCGGCATCGTGCTGGAGCTTGGCCTCGGCAATGGCCGAACCTATGATCACCTAAAGGAATTGCTGCCTGACCGGCGCATCGTCGTGTTCGAGCGCAAAGCCATGGCCCACCCAGACAGCATGCCGCCCGCTGAAGACCTGATCGAAGGTGATTTCCGCGAGACCATTCCGGGCATCACGGCAAAGCTTGGCGAACAGGCGGCACTGATCCACGATGATATCGGCAGCGGCGACAAGGCTGACACACTTGCACTCGCAGAATGGCTGGGGCCAATGTTGCAGCCCCTGGCAGCGCCCGGCTGCATGATCGTATCCGATCAACGGTTGACCCTGGCTGGCGGCGATGTATTCCCTTTGCCTGGAATGGTGGCGGAGGGTCGCTACCACATGCTCCGTCTGCAGAGTTGAAGCGATGCCAAAGCCTGAGTCCAATCTAACGTTTGATGAATTTCTGAACGTCGATATCCGCGTTGGACGCGTCATCAAAGCAGAACCATATCCTGAAGCGCGCAATCCTGCTTTCAAGGTTTGGGTGGATTTTGGGCCTGAGATTGGCGAGCTGAAAACATCCGCCCAGATTACGGTGCATTACACGCCCGAAGGGCTGATCGGTAAGCTGGTCGCTGGCGTTGTAAACTTTCCGAACAAACAGATCGGCAAATTCCAAAGCCAGTTCCTGCTTCTTGGCTTTCCAGATGCAGACGGTGCCGTTGTTCTGATTCAGCCCACCCACGACACACCACTTGGCGGGCGACTTCACTAGGCGCACTTTTTAGAGGCGGGGACAAAGCATGCCGGGCCGCATTATCGCAATAGCGCAACAAAAAGGCGGCGTTGGCAAAACGACTGTCACCGCTCACCTGGCCGCCGCCTTTGCTGAAGCAGGCAAACGTGTCGCTCTCCTCGATATAGACCCGCAAGGCACGCTTATCGCCTGGGGCGGCATCCGCAGCACCCTGGAACCTGCTCCGAAGTTTGCCCTGTCTGTGGAAGCAATTCCCGGTCACCGCGTCCGCGAAGCCGCAGAGCGCCTATTGCGCGGAGCGGACGCCGCTGATTTCGTACTGATCGACGCCCCGCCTCATTCCGACACCGATACGCGCCAAGCCCTACGCGCCGCTCACCTGACCATCGCGCCAATTCAACCAAGCCCGCTAGATCTTTGGGCATCAAAACCGGTCGCGGACCTAGCGGAAGCCGCCAATTGCCCGCTGGCGTTCCTGCTGAACCGCACACCGCCCCGTGCGCGCCTGACAGACGCCATAGCTAAAGGGGCAAGTGAACTTGGCGGCACACTCCTTAGGCCGCGCATCGGCGCTCGTGTCGCCTTTGCCGCTGCTATGGGCGAAGGGCTGACAGTGCTTGAGACAAAGCCCAAAAGTGTTGGTGCCGAAGAAACTCGCGCCGCTGCAAAAGCTGTGCTGAAGCTGCTGCAGTAATCCGGACCTGTCGCCAGGCCCTGCCTATCCCGCTAGATTGAGGGTACTCAACGCTCAATTCAGGAATGCACGCCCCATGACGACGACAGCAAGTGTTCGGCCCCGCCGCAGCTTTATCTTCTCCCCTGGCCTTAATCCGGCAATGTACCCAAAGGCGCTGGCCTCCGGTGCCGATATCGTCTGTGTTGAGCTGGAAGACGGTATTGCGCCGAAGGACAAAGCAGCCGCCCGCGCCAACGCCATCAAGCTATTTGAGGAACCGCAAGCGGATGATGACGTTGAACGCATTGTTCGGATTAACTGCTTACGCGAACAGTTCGGCCTGCTGGATGTTCAAGCCGTGTTGGCGACCGATACGCCGCCGCCCGCGCTGATGCTGCCCAAAGTCCGCTCACCGGACGAAGTGAAATGGCTGGATGATCTGCTGACTGAGCGCGGCCACGACACGCGCCTTCACGTTATCATCGAAACCAATCCAGCGCTGGAAGCTGTGCACGACATCGCCCGCTCCAGCGACCGGATTGACGCGCTGTTCTTTGGCGGTGTTGATATGGCGGCAGAACTCCGCTGCGCCAACGCCTGGGAACCGCTGCTCTATGCCCGCTCGCGCATTGTCCACGCAGCTGCCAGCATTGGCGTGGATGCGATTGACGTGCCGTTCCTGGACCTGGAAGACCCCGAAGGCATGGTCGAAGCGGCCACATTGGCGCGAGACCTTGGATTTTCAGGCAAAGGCTCCATTCACCCAAAACAGATCGCAGCGCTGAACGAAGTGTTCACGCCGGATGACGCCACCGTCGCGCGCGCCCGCCGCATCGTCGATACATTCCGCGAAGCCGATACGGGCCTGGTTGTTATTGACGGCAAACTCATTGAGCGCCCGGTACTGCGCGAGATGGACCGTATCCTCGCCATTGCGGACCGTGTGAAAGGCTGAAGCCATGACCAAGCGGCATATGAAACTCGGCGCTTTCATGCGGCCCGTCAGCATTCACACTGCCGCTTGGCGCTATCCAGGCGGCACGCCGGATGCAAATTTTAACCTGGAGGCGCTCATCAGCTACGCCAAGAAGCTTGAGGAGGGCCTGTTCGACGCTTTCTTCATGGCTGACCATCTGGCCGTCCTGAATATGCCCATGGATGCTCTGAAACGTTCCGCCACGGTCACGTCATTCGATCCGCTGACACTGCTCCCAGCGCTTGCAATGCACACCAAGCATCTGGGGCTGATCGCAACCGCCTCCACAACGTTTGAACCGCCCTACATGATCGCACGGCGGTTTGCGTCGTTGGACCATATCTCCGATGGTAGGGCGGGCTGGAATATCGTCACCACATCCAACCCAGATGCGGCCAAGAATTTCGGCATGACCGACCAGATGGACCACGCCGAGCGATATCGCCTAGCGCGGGAGGCCTATGACGTCGTCACTGGCCTTTGGGACAGCTGGGCCGATGACGCCTTCACGCGAGACGTTGAAAGCGGCGTGTTTTTTGAGCCTGAGAAGCTCCACACGCTTGACCACAAGGGCGAATTCTTCGACGTACGCGGACCACTGAACATTGGAAGGCCGGTTCAAGGCTGGCCCTTGATCGTGCAAGCTGGTGCTTCTGAAGCGGGCAAGCAGTTGGCGGCGGAAACGGCAGAGATGGTGTTCTGCTCCCACCGTAATTTGGCGGATGGCCAAGCTTTCTTTAGTGACGTAAAGGGCCGCGCCAAAGCCGCAGGCCGGGACCCGGACCACGTGAAAATTCTGCCCGGCGCGCTCGTCGTCGTTGGCGATAGTGAGGATGAGGCGCGGCAGAAGCGGGCATTGCTGGATAGCCTCGTCCACTATGACAGCGGTATCGCTTCGCTTTCGATCTCGCTTGGGCACGACGCATCGCAATTTGACCCCGATGGCCCTTTGCCAGATGTGCCTGAAACAAACGCTAGCAAATCCGGCCAGGAACGCGTGAAGAAGCTAGCGCGGGAGGAAAGCCTGACCGTCCGCCAACTCGCTGGGCGTCTCGGCGGCTATTCCGGCAACGCCTTCGTCGGCACGGCGAAGTCGGTCGCGGAGGAAATGGAGACCTGGGTGATGGAAGGCGGGTCTGACGGATTCAATGTCATGTTCCCCTATTTGCCTGCAGGTCTGGACGATTTCGTTGATAAGGTTGTGCCGGAACTGCAGCGACGCGGCGTCTACCGCACGGCCTATGAAGGCGCTACGCTTCGGGAAAACCTGGGCTTACCGCGCCCGTCAAACCGCTTTTTCGCCAAAGGATAGGTCCCCATGGAAATCTGCGCCCAATTCCCCTGTCCGTCATCAAATCATTTGAGACAGGATTGGGTTCGATTTAACGGAGGATTGGCCTCATCTGATTGTTGATGATTATGCTGCGGCTTTGCGGTGAAGCAAGCGCCGTTGGTCGATGGTCTTTCGCTTGATGCGTTGT
>JBDQJI010000083.1:0-17780 GCA_040263875.1 Alphaproteobacteria bacterium | reverse complement strand
TCAGGCTCTCTTGACTATCTTGTATTGCTCGACGGATCGCCGCTGTCGTGCGGGCGCTCCCGTGAAGTACCTGTCCCATAATGCGTCCTTCCAAACTTGGGAAAAGAGTGCACCATCAATCTCCGGGACTAAACACCTAACGGTTGAACCTGCTGATTGCTCTGCGGTAGAACCTGCGATGCGGAAGCCGTCTGCGCCGTCAAGCGTTGAGAGATCAATGGTCGTCATAAAGCTCACCCCAAATTTTGCCAGCTAGCCCGGCGAAGTCGAGATGGAGTATCTGGCTGAATTGCTACACAACTTAAATTTGAAAAATTGGTTGTGTGAAGATGTGTTAACTATCGCTAACGAAAAAATGTATGCATCTAATTCTAAAAGATAATATCAGAAGATTGTTCTAAATTCTGGCCCAAATTTAATAGGTATTGATTGTTGTAGCTCCTGTTTAGGTTCTGTAATATCTGCAGAAGTCACGGATTATTGGAGTAAACCTTGGCGTAGCTTGCAAAGCTGCATGGTCACCGCAGGTCACCAATACAATCCTAGATGGGAAATCGCGCCGTCAAGTATGCCGTGATTCTTCGTGCCTCAAACACCAATCGCACCGAGTGGAGCATCCCGCACGCGATCCAAGCTTGGCTCTGCCAATCCGCGTTCCACCTGTTTGACAGCCTCGACCAGGAACGCATTCGCAGGCGCTTCCAGGCCAATGTCGGAGGCTTTCTCAACGATGAAACCATTGATCTGCTCGATTTCCGTGCGGCGGCCTTTTTGGATGTCCTGGCCCATGGAGGGGCGGGAGCCTTCGGCGGTGGTTTTGGTCTGTGCAAGGCGTGACGCCTCGACGGCGGCCAGTGCTTTTGCGTCTCCGGATGCGGCGGCGATCCAGTCTTCGGCTGGGTGCTTGTTGATTTCTTCCAGCGCATATCCCAGCGCCTGGCCGACAGCAATCGCTTCGCCCGCCAGCTTGATCTGCAAGCGCCGGGTCAGTGGTTCGCGCGCGACTTCGTTGGAACTGAAGCCGGTTGAGGCCGACACGCCATTGCCCATAGCGTTGGCGCAGAGCTTAGACCACCGCTCCCCCCACAGGTTTTCCGTTGAGCGCGCGCTATCGATACTGGACAACATCGTGACCAGTTGCTGCACCCGCGGCGTAATGCGGCCATGGGGCTCGCCAACGCGGAATACGGTGTGCTTATTGCCGCCTAACGCTACGCCTCTACGCACCGTGGCAGGGCCAGTCATTTCAACCGCGATCTTGGCGGCGATGCATCCAGCAACGCGGCCCCAGCCAACAATGCCTGCAATTGTTTCCTCATTGATGCAGTTTTGCAGCGAGAGCACGAAGCCTGTTGGTGCCAGATAATCCTTGATCATCGCGGTCGCCCAGGCGGTGTCATAAGATTTGACGGACACAATAGCGATATCAATCGGCCGCCCGCGCACCAGGCTTTGAACCTCCGCGATGTGTAGTGCTTTGGCGGGCGCATTGAAGCATTCGGGCTCTGTCAGGCCGGAGAGGGTGAGGCCATTGGCATTGATGGTGTCCACATTGGCGGGCCAGCCATCGATCAGTGTCACGTCATTGCCGTCGCGGGAGAGGTACCCGCCGATATAGGCACCAACGGCACCGGCGCCGACAATTGCGATTCTGGGCTTATCGGTCATTTGGGCGGTTCCCCTTCGATGGTGACGCGCCAGGCTTCACGACGAAGGCCCTGGTAGTCATTGATTGCGGTGTGTTGAACGGCGCGATTATCCCATAGCGTAACGGCACCCTTGGTCCATTGCACGCGGCACGTATGTTCTGGCCGGGTAATGTGATCGAACAGGTAATCCAGCAGCGGTTTGCTTTCGGCTTCAGTCCACCCGTCGATACGCTTGGTGTGGATGCTATTCACATAGATGGATTTCTTGGCCGTATCTGGGTGCATGCGGATCAGCGGGTGGGTAGCCTCAAGCTTATTCTCATCCTGGTCCGTGATCGCCATGTTGGAGAACTTCAATCGCCCCGAAGCCCGCCCGCCGGGAACGCTGGCATTATTCACGCCTTTTAGGCCGCTGAGCATTTCCTGCATAGCAGGCGACAGGCAATCATAGGCAAGTTGGGCGGAAGCGAAGGCTGTGTCCCCGCCATATTCCGGGATATCAACGCCATAGAGCATGGTCGCTATAGGCGGGTTTGGCAGATATGTGGTGTCGGAATGCCAGCGCTCGCCGAAAGTTTTGTCGTCGCTGGGTTCTTTGACGATACGAATGACTTCCGGCTGCTCATCGAAGCCTTTGACGAACGGGTAGATGTTGGGCGCGCCAAAGTTGCGGGCGAGTGCTACCAAGCCTGCGGGCGATAAATCCTGGTCCCGCAGCACAATCACCTGATTCTCAAGCCATGCTGCCTTGAGCGCTGCAGACACATCATTCGACAGCGGTTTCGTCGCATCAACGCCAAAAACCTCAACCCCGCAGGCGCCAGCGAGTGGGCGGATATCAAGGGCAGCGGTGGACATGGGCGGACGCTCCATTGGGTTCAGATGCGGGAATGGTCTCAGGCAGCGGCGGAAAATGCAATCGCGTATGCTAAGGCTGATCTCCCTTTGCAAGATTGCACCGATATGCCTCAAACACAGTCCAAGCTTGAGCGCCCCTGATGCGCCGCGTGTTGATCCTTGGCGGGACGGGGGAGGCGATTGCGATCGCCCGAATGCTCCAGAGCGAGATGGCAGATCAGGTAGATGTCATTTCAGCACTGGCTGGCGTCACCCAATCCCCGGCTCCCATTCCGGGCACCGTCCGCATAGGTGGGTTTGGCGGCGTGGATGGGCTGGCGGAGTATATCCGGGCGGAACGGATTGATGTGTTGATTGACGCAACCCATCCATTCGCAGCCCAAATGGCAGGGCAGGTTCATGCGGCTGCAGAACGCACCAGCACGCCTCGGCTCAAGATCATACGGCCCATGTGGCGGCGCGATCCACGGGACCGCTGGATCGAGGTTCCAGATCTGGCAGCCGCTGCTGCCACAATCCCGCGCGTGGAAGCCCGTCGTGTGTTTTTGACTGTTGGCGGGCGCTCGCTTCAGGCGTTTGAAGATATGCCAGACGTGTGGTTCCTGGCGCGGATGACGGATGCGCCGCCATCTCCACCGCCGTTGGCCAATGCGGACTATGTCATCGCGCGCGGTCCATTTCAGACTGATGCGGAGATCGCCCTCATGCGCACTAACGCCATTGACCTGCTGGTCGCGAAGGCCAGCGGTGGCGCTGCGACGGAGGCCAAAATCCTCGCCGCCCGCGCACTCGGTATTTTAACCGTCGTTATCCGCCGCCCGCCCGCACCAAGGGGCGATGCAGTTGCGGATGCAGAAGGGGCGCTCGCATGGCTCAATCGGCTGTTAGAAGGTTGATGATCTCAACCTGGAAAACCCGGCACTTCGTGCTAAATCTTGACGTCGGTGACGTTACTGCCGTGAAACGCCAGAAGATAAAGTCCCGCTATGCTGATTGAAGTTTATGCAGACGTCGTTTGTCCCTGGTGCTTTATCGGCAAGCGCCGGTTGGAACGTGCGCTGGCGATGCGGCCCGAAATTCAGGCGAACGTAAAGTGGCGGCCTTTTCAACTGAATCCTTGGATGCCGCCCGAAGGCATGACACGGGCAGAATTTCTAACGGCCAAGTTCGGCGCTGCAGATGCGGGCCGTATCTATGACGGCATCCGCCGCACCGGTGAGGGCGAAGGCCTGGAGTTCAGTTTTGATCTGATCGAGACGATGCCCAATACCCTGGACGCACATCGCCTGATCCGCTGGGCGGACCAACAGGGGCCTGTAGAAGAATTGGTTGATGCGCTGTTTTATGCCTATTTCACTGCGGGCGCGCGGCTGGGGGAACACGGCGTCTTGGCGAGTTTGGCAAGTGCGGTCGGATATGACCGGGACGCGGCGATGGCCTATCTCATCAGCGGCCTGGATACGGACATCGTGCGGGAAGCGGATGCTGGCGCCCGTCAGGTCGGCATTCAGGGTGTGCCGTGCTTTATCATTGAAGAACGCTATGCGGTGTCGGGCGCGCAGGAGCCAGAATACTTCATGCCACTGTTCGATTTGGCACTGGGTGTTGCGGCTTAAACTGTCTTCGCTGCTTCTTCGCCGATGATGGTGCCGATCAGCGTGCAGTCGGCTTCATCGAATGTCAGCGGAATGCGCATGTCGAGCAGTTTGGACAGCGCTTCCAACGTATTCGGCAGTGGGTCGATATCTGCTAGATAACGCCAGCTATCATAGCGGCTGGTGAACCCACGGGGGTCAGCCTCCCCGAACCATTTCACCTCAACGCCGCGCGCCGCTAAGCGGGCCAGCAGGTCTGGGATCTGTGCTGGTTCCAGGCTGACCGCCTGAAACTGGATGGACGAGCCGACATAGGATTCAGAAGCGGGCCGGGAAATGGGGGTCAAGCCCTGGGTCCTAGCAATCGCGGTTTCCAGGATCGCATAGCGACGGTTCCAGGATTCTATCTTGCTTGGCAGGCCAGGCAGCTGTGCACGTAGTAATGCGGCGCGCATGTTATCCATGCGCCCGGAACAGTTTGGCGTCGTCAGCCGAACATCCTCGAAGGCGGTAGCATCTGGTCCGGCACCGTGGCGATCATAGAGCATGTAGGAACCGGAAAGGATGGTGGCGCGGGCCGCGATCTCGGGGTCATTTGTCGTTAGAAGACCGCCTTCGCCGGAGTTCATGTGCTTATAGGTCTGGGTCGAGAAGCAGGCGATGTGGCCGAAATTACCGGACAACACACCATTCCATCGAGCACCCATGGTATGTGCGCAGTCCTCAATCATCACGATGCTGCGGCTTTCGCATAGTGCCTGGATCGCGTCCATATCGGCGATGTGACCACGCATGTGGGAAAGCATCAGAAACTTGGCGCCGCTGGCGTCCGCCTTGGCGGCTAAGTCAGCCAGATCAATCCGGCAGGCGCTATCGATCTCAACGAAAACCGGCTCGCCGCCGCTGGCATAGATAGCACCGGGCACAGGTGCCAATGTCCAGGCGTTGGCCAGCACCTTATCGCCTGCTTGTAATCCCGCAGCCCGTAATGCGAGTTGCAGTGCATAGCCGCCAGATGTGCAGGCGAGGCAATAGCTTGCGCCTTGCCAGGCTGCGTATTCGCGTTCAAGCGCTGCTGCTTCAGAGTCCTCGCCAGCATCCACGTTGTAGCGGTGCAAGCGACCTGTCTGAAGTACGGCAGCGACAGCTTGCATCGCCGCGTCTGCTATCGGCTCCTGCTGTGTGAAGGACTTGGTGAAGGTCTGGGGTGTTGCGTCAGTGCTTATCAACGTCGAGGCCCCAGGCCCGCGTCGCGTAGCCTTTGTCAACGATGTCGAACACGACGCCGTTGGGATCCCGGAACTTCACTTCGGTGGCACCCTCATCTGAATCCGGCAGGCGCATGTGGTAGCTGCCGCCATTGGCCTCGATCTTTTGGGTCATGCCGTCCAGGTCGTCATCGACGAAGCCCATGTGATGGAGGCCGTAAAAATCCTTGCCGCGCTCGTCACCCGCTTGCTGATCAGTCTGGAACTTCAGTAGTGCGAGGCTCATCACGCCGTCAGTCATGAGAATGGCGATCTCTGATTCCGTGGACCGCGTCATCCCGAATGTTCTCTCATAGAACTGAGCCGCGGCCTCCAGATCAGGCACGGTCAAAGCGATGTGGCGCAATTTCGGCATGATGATCCTCCGTTTGGTGACGTTCGAGTATGAGCGTGGCGGAAGTGCATGGTGCCTGCAAGATGGTGTGTCGATTATGCCAGCCCGGCATTCTGCGATAGGATTAGCGCTATCGTGGCCGACTAGATGGGCCAGTAGCGGAAATCATAAAGGCGGGAACACAGATGGTTTGGCTTTTGACGGATAGTGGCGAGCGGCAGATGTCGGGCGCTGCTGGTGACGGTGGGAGTCTTTGGCTTTCGCCGGAGGACATGACAGCGGCGACAGGCTGGGAACTGAAGCCTGAAGGCCTTTGCCTGGGTGAGATCTGTGTGCCATCCGCACCTGGAGGGTTCGTCCGTGATGGCAAGATCGACGCTGCCGCGTTCTGGCGTCATATGGGCTGGCCTGTCGCGAGCAGCGATGATGGCGGCGCATGGATTCTGGGCGAGGGTGCTGAGACGCGCCGGTCCTCACTTGAATCGCTAATGGCCCCTGATTTTACCTTGCCGGACTTGGAGGGCGTGCAGCATGCGCTTTCTGGGCAGCGGGGTAAGAAGGTCTTCCTTGCGACCTGGGCCTCGTGGTGAGGCTGTCGTGCTGATCTGCCCGTGTGGCAGGCCTTGTTCGACGAATTGAAAGACCAGAACTTCTCCATCATCACCGTCGCTATGGATGCCGATGCTGAAGCTGCGCGGCCGTATATTGAGGCGGCTGCGCCAGATTACATTTCCCTGATTGATCGGGATCACCGCGTCGCCGGGCTCTACAATATGGTCAATGTGCCTCAGGCTGTATGGATCGATGAATCCGGCCAAATTGTGCGCCCGCCGGAAGTCGCGGGCACATATGATACCGTCCGCTCCCGGGATAAGGTCACCCGTGAGGTTCCAGCCGAAGTCCAAGCACGACGGGACGAAGCGCGGATCGTGTATCAGGATGCGATCCGGGACTGGGTGAAGCATGGTGCCGAAAGTAAGCATGTTTTCAGCCCTGCCGAAGCCAAAGCCCGGTTGACCACCCCTGACGACAACGTGGCGACGGCCCATGCCAACTTTCGCTTGGGCCAATTCCTAATGCGGCAGGGTAAGCCTGATGCAGCCGAACCGTTGTTCACTGAAGCGCGGCGCCTGCACCCTGAATCCTGGACGATCTGGCGTGAAACTGAAGAGAAGAACGAGGCTGGCCTTGCCGCTGGCCCAACCTTCTGGGCGCGGATTGATGCATTGGGTGAGAAGAAATTCTACGACACCGTCGATATGGCAGGCATGCCTGGCTAACGGCTGGGCGTATTTTACGAGAGAATTTCTATGCGCTCAGTGCTTCGCGCCGTCGGTGTTCTGGCGGTTCTGATTGTGGGTGGTTTAGCGCTTCTGTGCTGGGCCACGCCGCCGCTGGAATGGCGGCAGAGCTTTGCTGGCAATGGGTGCTGCATAGACATCACCCACGCTGGCGGGTTGCTTGATGGCGTTGCCTATACCAATTCGCTGAAAGCGCTCAACCAGAACTACCAATCTGGCCGACGAATATTTGAGATTGATCTGGCGCTGACGGCGGATGATCACATCGTACTCGCCCATGATTGGGACGCTTACGGCGGCAAAGCACCAGACCGCGCAACATTCCTCACTGACGGCACCTTAACGCGGTTGGACTTCGGCCAGTTCATCGACTGGGTTCGGCAAACCTGCTTGGACTGTCGCATTGTGACGGACACGAAGTTTGAATTCGAGCAGTTCTGGAAAACCTACTCAGCCACCGTCCCGCCTGAAATGCAGCGGGACCAGTTTGTTTTGCAGACTTATGATTTTGCAATGGCCCAAAGCCTAGCCGGACGCACACCGACCCAACCGCAGATCCTAACGTTATACCTGCTGGAGAGTGTGGCTGAAGCTGATCTCGCGGCCCTCGCCAATGTGCCAAGCTTGGTTGCTGTGACCATGCCGCTGGACCGGGTCCCGTTCCAAAGTGCACAGGTACAGGCAGCGACGGGCAAGCCAGTCTTTAGCCATGGCTATCCTTGGATGATGCGTTCGCAGCTTATCCTGCGCCTAGCGCGCGCGTTTGGGGTCACGGGATTTTATAAGGACTGAAGCCCTGTGGTCATTCAGCCAATTCTTGAATGACCCAGAGCGGCGCCTCACCCCGATCCACCCGCTGCACGTTATCGAATGCATTGCGGACACGGGCTTTGTGGCTCTCAAAGGTTGGGCCAGCCATATGGGCGGTCAGGGTGACGTTGTCGAGCTTCAGCAGTGGATTGTCCGGTGACGTTGGTTCTTCGTCAAACACATCAAGCCCTGCCGCCGCGATCTCTCCCGTGGAGAGGGCGTCAATAAGTGCGGTCTCATCCACCACTGGGCCACGGCTGGTATTGACCAGAATGGCATCGCTTTGCATTGCAGCGAGCTCTGGCTTGCTGATCATGTGCCGGGTGCTGTCATTCAAGGGTACGTGCAGGCTGATAAGGTCCGATTCCTGGATGATCTCACTAAACAGCCGGAAGCGAACGCCAAGCGCATCTTCCTCTGCTTCGCTCAGCCGCTCGATATCGTAATAGGTCACGTGCATGCCAAAGGCGGCGGCGAGACGGGCGGTCTTTTTGCAGATGCTGCCAAGGCCGATGATGCCGACAGTTTTGTCCCTGAGTGCATGCAGTTTTGGTGGTTCATTGCCCCGCCAGCGACCTGCTGCAACATTCACATGCTGCTTCACCAATTGGCGCGATACCGCCAGCATCAGCAGGATTGCATGTTCGGATACGGCTGTGGAATTGGCACCGCCATTATTGCAGATCGGCACGCCAGCCTTGCGCGCTGCTTCGATATCGGCGCTGTTATACCCTGCGCTTAAAAGCTGGATCAGCTTCAGTTGGGGCGCATCAGCGAACAGTTGATCCTGCACCAGCATATCGACGAAGCCGACGAGATATTCAGCGTCCGCCAGTGCGGCTTTGTAGTCAGCACTACCGGCTTCGGTGACGACCAGATCATATCCGGCTGGGACCATATCCCGCCCGAAATCGGCGGCGACGGGGAAAGTTGTTATGAATACGATGCGCTTGGACATGGAATGTAGCTTTCGTTGCGGTTATTTCGGGGCGTTACGGCCGATCATAATTTCATCAAATAGATAATCCGGTCCAAGTTGATCAAGCGCCGGGCAGCCTATTTGTGCCATGATTTTCTTGATCTCGTCATGGACGATATGGATAGCCTTGGCCGCTCCCGCATCACCGCCCGCGATAACCCCATAGAGGGACGGGCGGCCAAGCCATACGAATTTGGCACCCATCGCCTTGGCGATCACGATATCGGACCCACGGCGAAACCCGCCATCAATCATTAGCGTCATGCGGTCACCAACGGCGGCGTCCAGATGTGGCAGCACATCAAGGGCGGAGGGCGCGCGGTCAAGTTGACGTGCGCCGTGGTTGGAGACGATGAGCCCGTCCACACCGATATCAGCGGCGCGCTGCGCATCATCTGCCCGCATAATGCCTTTCAGAATGAGCGGGCGCGGCCAGAGCTTGCGGAAGGTTTCGATATCTTTCCATTGCAAGCTGGTGGGCAGTTGCGTGGCGACGAACTCACCGACCTCCTCAGCGGAAGCGCCCGGCGGTGCGTATTGCCGCCAGTTCTCCATCATGGCGATGCCGTGTTTGGCATAATCCTTCATCCAGAATGGACGGCGCAACGCATCAAGTTTAGAGGCCAGTGAAAGCCGGAGCGGGCGGCCAAATCCGTTGCGGCGATTGCGCTCACGGTTAGGGGTGGTCGGCACGTCTACGGTGATCATCAGTGCTGGAATACCAAGGTCTGCAACGCGCTTGATTTGATCTTCGCTAATCGAACGGTCCTTGGCTGTATAGAGCTGGTACCAGCCATGGTCGGGCGCGATATCTGCCAAGTCTTCCATGCGTGCAGTGGCAGCGCCAGACATAACGAACGGAATATTCGCGTCTTTGGCGGCGGCGGCCAGCATCAGGTCTCCGCCACGGCGAAAGTTGCCGATGCCGCCGGTGGGGCCTATGCCGTAGCAGCTCGAATATGTGTGGCCGAACAGGGTCGTTGATTGGTCGATCTTCGAAATATCGACCATATATCGTGGGGCCAGGGCACGACGGGCGAACGCATTGCGGTTTGTAGTTAGACCTTCTTCGTCATCCACGCCGCCTTCAACGAAGTCGTAGACGATCTTTGGGATGCGCTTTTTGGCAAGCGCGCGTAGGTCTTCCAGATTGATGCAGTCGTCTATCTTCATAGGTCCCATTCCCGGTATGTCGGGGGTGTGGGCGCTATTCTGCGATGTAGATCAGAAAATGGGAATGGTTGCGCCGTAGCAGGTCGCCAACGGAGGGCCACGACAGACGCATCATCCATCTGGTTGTCCTGGATATAAGACATAAGCCGTTCCTCAAACACATCATTCGAGGTTGCTGAAGAAAACCAGGGGTCTGCTGCAAGATCGGTTGCACCTGCGATACCATCTGTGCAAATCACAGCACCACCTGTTCCGCTCGCCTCAAACTGCTGAACGATCGGGGATACAGTTGGCTTGGCACCCATGGCGGCGGCAAGGCGTGTGACCATTTTTGAGGGATCGCGTTTGGAGGGCCGCTGTACCTGCTGCGGAACGGTCACGCGCGCTACATCGCCATCAAGATTGATCCAGACTTCAGCATCGCCCACATGGAAAACGGTGAATTCGAGCGCGCTATCCGGTTTCAGCAACATACCAGCAAGCGTGCAGGCCCCCATGCTGGTGCTCTTGGGGTTCGGTCCGCCTTTGACAGCTGACCGCTGCGCCCGGCCCTCTGCGAAGAGCCGACCGTTAATGCCTTTGATAGCGGTTCCCACGGATTCATTGGTTGGGTTTTCTGCACCCTCAAGCCCGAGCGACAAATATGCCAGGCAGCGCCGGGAGGTCTCAGCCGCCCCGGGCAAAGTGCTAACACCATCAGCGACGGCGAAAAGACCGAAAGCCGGCCTGGACAGCATTGCATCACTATTCGCCCGCCGTCCGCCGCCTTGGCGGGTTAGGGTCGCGACATCGAGCAAAAGCGCGCCCCACTTGGCGGATGCCATGGTCACGATGGAACCTGATTCGATGGAGTCTTCCGCTGAGAGACCAGTCGCGGTTGGATCTTCTTCCGTCAGGTCAGCGTAGGCGGTCACGTCGCCGCCGCGTCCAGAACGCTGATGGCATACTCAATCGTGACGGGTTCAGCGCTGTCTGGCGGATCGCCAAGCATAATTTTGCCCGCACCGGATAATGGCGCGCTGACATTCATCGTCACATGCTCAATATCGCCATCTGCGCTCACAATGAAGCTGCCGCGCCGACTTTCGTCCACTAGGTGGAATTGACCGTCAATCCAAACCAAGCGCGCATGGGGGCGAGAAATGCGCCGGTCGTCAATGACCAGATCAACGTCGCCGGCTTTGGCATTTGCGCTTAATCGGCCGATGACGAATTCATTGGCGCTAGCAAATGCCTGATAGCGTTGTCCGGCATGGGTGACTGTAAGGATTGCGCTGGTCGCAGTATCGTCGTCACCATCATCCATAACCGTCAGATCATCTTCGTCCATAGCAGCAAGCAGTCGGTCGCTCGGTAGAATAATTGATACGCGCGCACCGTCTCCGGGCGATGTTTCGATCTCGATCCGGCCATTATGCTGGGTGATCAGCGACTGTGCTAAGTACAGGCCAAGTCCCGCGCCCTCGTAATTGCGGTTCAGATTTTCGTCCGCTTGTTTGAAAGCCTCGAAGATTTGCGCCAGTTTTTCACTTTGAATACCGCAGCCTGTATCGCTGACTTGAATGCGAAGATCGCCATTGGCTTCCAGGGAGTGTTCCAACGTCACCAGGCCCTGATTGTCAGTGAACTTGATAGCGTTATCCAAAATGGCGCCTAGCGCCTGGGCCATGGCCCTTTGATCGGCCCAGATTGCGGGGGCACCGTCTTCAATCAGATTCTGGAGAAGAATGCCTTTGCGGTCTGCCTCTGACGTGACGCTGGCCATAGTCGTTGCTGCCAGGCTGACTACATCAACGTGACTTTCTGCAAAAGCGACTGCGCCCGCCTCGGTTTGGGCGACCGCGATTAACTCGTTCACGAGCTTGAGCAGAGATTTGCCGCTGGTTTGGATTTCCTGCGCGAAATCCTTGTAACCGGTATCTCCAAGCGGCCCCAATGCTTCAACTTCGATGAGGTTGGAGAAGCCTAAGATGGCGTTCAATGGCGTTTTTAGCTCATGGCTGATCATGCCGAGAAATTTCAGCTTCTCAGCTTCTGCCGCATCTGCGTTAGCACCTGGTGATGGGCGCCGTTCCGCCGCGTCGCTCATTAATCGCCCCTAAGAACCAAAGACTGGGATTGAACTATCAGGGCTGACAATGGCGGACGAACGTAAACAAGTCCCAAATTTGAGGACAGTGATTGGCCTGAAAGCGACCTATGGCTTTTTAGGCGGCTGCAGCAAGGTTTGCTCCGCCTTTGCTGGGTCCAGTGCTTTATATTGCTTGAGATTGATGACTGCAGAGCCAAGCTGTAGCTCCGCAATGATCTTCACTGGCATCATTGGGGCGCCTAGGGCGGGGCGGCGGTAATAGGCGCGACCATTGGTGGGTTCATCATCGGCAGCAAAAGCTTTTCGGAACCCTGCGACGCGCTCGAAAACAAATCTGCACCGTTGCGCGTCACCTTCATATGGCGTGCGGCGGCTCGATTCTAACTCGGCGACGCCTTGGTCTTCAATTTTCAGCGTGTAGCGCCTGCGACCATCATAAACTGGATAAGACGCCTCACAGGAGCCGGTTTGTTCAAGTGTTCGGCCAACGGCGATAATGGCACTCAGCGGGTCTAGGACATCCGTCCGCTGGGCGTCTGTTATTGTTGGGCGCCGTTCATCCTCAACGGGATGCGGGGCGGCCTTTGTCACTTCTGCAACGCCGCCTTTGCGGACTGCGAAATTTACAAACCGATCTTTCTTCTTCCAGTACGAATCTGCGTGGTAGTTTTTTACGGTTAGCGGTGCGCCGTGGGGTGCTGAGCCTTGGTCGGGTGTCGTGGCACCTTGAACGGACGTGCCGTGGCGCCACTCGACAAACCATCCGACCATGCCTGCTGTTTCTAGCCGCATTTTCGCTGCATAACGCCCGTTACGCAGGGCTACATCCATCGCCACTTCGCCAACCTTTAAGCCACCTGCATAGCCTTGATATACAAATGAGCCCGCAGCTTCAGGTTTTGCTGCCGGCGCGCCATCCATGATGCTTTCGGCAAGCGTCGGGGTTACGGCGGCGGAGGCCGCTATCGTGCATACTAGGCCAGCCAATGTTTGACGCATTGCCATCGCAATAACTCCAGATGAACACAGTTGTAGCGGATATGCGCAATATCAGCGCCGCATTCAAGCGACGCCACGACATTGCCTTAATTCGTGACACCTTCCAAAGCGGCCTGATCCAACGCCAAACCGCCTGATCAAGCCATTGACAGGCGCGGCCCCAATGCCGTAACTCCCCCTTCTTCGCACGTATGTGCCGGGCGCGTAGCTCAGCGGGAGAGCACTGCCCTCACACGGCAGGGGTCACAGGTTCAATCCCTGTCGCGCCCACCATTTCCGGTCCTAAGCGGCTGGTCCCGAACAGCCTGTATTGTTTCTGGCGGCTGCATGATGCCAATACCCATTTCCACTGCGGATCCTGATGCGTTGGCGGACGGCGTTCTAGCCGGCGATCGGGCATTGATTGGCCGTGCCATCACGCTGGTTGAGAACCGTAATCCTGCCCGCCGCCGCCAAGCCCAGGCGATGCTGCAGCGTTTGTTGCCACATACAGGAAACGCGCGCCGAATTGGGATTACCGGCGTGCCGGGTGTGGGCAAGAGCACATTTATTGAAGCGCTTGGCCAGACTTTGATTGCAGGCGGTTCCCGTGTCGCCGTGCTGGCGGTAGACCCCACATCATCGCGCACCCACGGCAGCATCCTTGGCGACAAAACGCGGATGGCAGCGCTGGCGGCGGACCCACGCGCCTTCATCCGACCATCCCCGTCTGCTGGAACACTTGGCGGTGTCACCCGTGCTACGCGGGAGACAATGTTGGTTATGGAAGCCGCGGGCCACGATGTTGTGTTGGTGGAAACCGTAGGCGTTGGCCAATCTGAGATTGCCGTTGCTGATATGACGGATTTCTTCCTGGCGCTGATGCTGCCCGGTGCAGGCGATGAGCTGCAGGGCATCAAAAAAGGCCTGCTTGAAATTGCAGATATGATCGCGGTTAACAAAGCGGACGGTGATAACGCCACCCGCGCCCAGGCTGCACAACGGGAATATCGCGCAGCACTGCATATCATGGCCCAGGCGGACCCGGATTGGGCAGCACCTGTCGTGCTGTGCAGCGGGCTGAGGAATGTTGGCCTAGACGCACTCTGGGCGGAGATTGAGCGTCACCGTGAGATCATGACCGCAAATGGCAAGTTCGACCGTCGCCGCCAGGACCAACAAGTCGGCTGGCTGCGGGCTATGCTCCAAGACCGGTTATTGGTTGGCATGCTGGGGGCGGCTGAAGCGAAGGCCGAAGTGGCAACTGTTGAAGCGGGTGTTCGGTCTGGCGCGATTACGGCACCTCAGGGCGCTGATGCAGTGCTGGAGGCTATTGGCCTCGGTGCTGGATTCGGGGAGGTTTAATCTCTTCCGTTCATCCTGGTTAGCCGCCATGCTGTTAGCGACTGCCTGGAACAGGAAGGAAGTTGATGGATACTTATAAAATCGCCATCGAAGAGGTCTACGTGCCAGCCAAGCGCAAGCGCGACATTGATCAAGCCAAAGTCGATGAGATCGCGGAAAGCATGATGGAAGACGGCCAGAAAGTACCGATCATGGTGCGCGATGATGGCAAACGGCTGGTATTGGTTGAAGGCCTTCAACGTTTGGAGGCGGCTCGCGCGCTTGGCGAGGAGACAATCCAGGCGCTTAAAGTGTCAGCCCGTCAGCGCTAAACGCGTGGCAGGACGCTGTGTGCCCTGCATAGTCCGTTAAGTCGTTAAGGCGCTGTGTGACCGGCAGCGTGGGCATGAACCACAGGCTCGCCCTCATCCCAAGGAAAGATGATCCATGTGTCCTGGCTGACCTGGGTCACGTATGTGTCGACCACGTCCAGCCCCGCCGGTTTTGCATAGACCGTCGCGATATGGGCTTTGGGCAGCATTTGCTTGACAGCACGCGCCGTTTCACCCGAATCCACTAAGTCATCGATCACCAGAATGCCAGCACCATCGCCCGGGTCATTCATGCCCTTCAGCACATTCAGCTTACCTTGGTCCCGGTCTTCGTATGACGCGATGCAGACCGTATCCACATAGCGAATTTCAAGCTCCCGGGCGATGATTGCTGCCGGGGCTAAGCCACCTCGTGCGATAGCGACGACGCGGTCAAACTTCGGCATGGTCGCGAGCCGCCAAGCGAGGGCGCGGGCATCCCGATGCAAATCTTCCCAGGACACGGGAAATGAATGGGGCGCCATGGCGGCTCTCTCCGGAAAGCGTTGTGGATATGGGTCGCAGGCCAGCTCTAGCGCACGTAAATGCGGACTTCATCGCTGCGGGCGTCTGGTGCGATGCGTTCTGAAAGCGCCAAGCGATTGCGCGGCACGCCCATCTCGATCAGCGTCCGGGTTACGCGTTCGGCTTGGCGGCGGGCTGAAATTGGCGATGCGGCGGTAGCGGGGGCCGCAGCCTCAATCTCAAAGCTGGCAGATGGGCGGCGGGATAAGGCTTCGCTGATCGCGTGATACAGCGGTTGTTCATATTCCACTGTCGCCCGGTCAAACCGGATCACGACCAGCGGTCGACCCGATCGCGTAGGTGCTGCGCCGCTGAATTGGCGCTGCGGCGCAGCTGTGGGGGCTGTGAATGCTGAGACACCAAGATTACCGCCGTAGGATTCGCCGTTTTTAACGGCCAGCGACAGGGTCGTGATGTTCTGGCGCTCGCGCCCGACATATGCGGTTTGGCGCGTAACATCCGTATTGATTTCGGACAGAAGGCGATCAATCAGCACGACGGTGCGGTTGACCTCATCTTCCAGAATCGCCAGCTGGCGATGGTCTTCATCAACTGCGCCGGAAAGATTATATGCCGCGCGTACGGATTCGAGCAGATATCCCGCAAGGGCCGAATCGGTAGAAACCCGCGCAGCCAAATCCCCCAGCCGAGCGACATCTGCATCAATCCGGGCAAGCTGGCCTTGAGCTTCGGCCAATTGGCTCGTGAGAATAGGGTTGCCGCGTGTGGTGCCAACCTGCAGGCGGGCGTTAATCCCTGCGACCAGTTGGTGATAGCGCTCTGCATTGATGACGGTGGCGGCCTGCCCTTGGCGGAGCTGCTGACCATGGGCCGACAGCCCACGCTGCATCGTATTCAAATCACCACGAAGCTGTAAAACCTTGGCACCAACGAAGGTTCCAGTTGGCCCACCGCTCTGAACAGGGCGCGCGGCCAGCGAAGGTGCCGGTTGTAGCTGTGGCGCATCTGCCTGCCTAGCTGGCGGATAAGGGGAGGGCTGCTGATAGGATGGCCCCTGCTGGGCGCACGCAACCAAGCCCATCGCCAAGCTGGTGACGCATGCGCATTTGATGATCATTCCGCGAAGTCGCTGCAAACCACATTTCCCCGATTACGCGCAATGATCCCCCCGGACATTGAAGCGCGTTTCATCGACCACCCCGATTGGGCGGATACAGTGGCGGATATAAAAGCAAAACGCCGCCAGATACAATCGCTTCGTCCAAGCGGGTTGCCTATTTCCGCCAAATTTCCGCCAAATTTCCCGGGCCATTTCAGGCACCACCTAGAAAAGTCGCCCCTGCGGCCAAATTTCCAGTTGCCACCCCATACCCAATCAAGTAGCTTCCGCGCTCTTCGCATTGGGCTAATTACTCTCTGCGCCGCGCCCGTAGCTCAACTGGATAGAGCACCTGACTACGGATCAGGAGGTTAGGGGTTCGAATCCTCTCGGGCGCGCCAAACTTACCATCAGTTTTAGAGAAAATACAGCGTTCCAAAAAATGCGTAATCCTATTCGAGGTAGACAATAGGTAGACAAATTTCCCCACAGTTTAAGGCTTTGGATAAGGTGTTTCGGCTTTGATTAGTCTGAAGTTGGCTTGCGAACTCGATTCCTTTGGTCATCAGTTTTAGCTCCTAGGGTGACAGTGGCTTGTGTGAGGCAGTAGCGAACTGACGACTCCACCAACAAGACAACGAACTCAGTTAGTTAGATACACAGTCAGACGCTATATGCAGTGCCATAACGATTACGCAGCACCAAATGTTGTGTTCTATGGCTCCTTTCTGTGGGTAATTTGACAAAATTAGATAGGTCTCAGCTCAGTACGTTCCGCTTTTCCAGGCTCTCATACCTCTGCAATTAAACTCAGTAGGAATGACACAAAATATAATGAGACTAGGAAAGCTGCGGGTTACCGAGGTGCTGGGTTAGCCTCTAGCTTTCGACTCATGCTGTTAGACCCAAGGAGCTGACATTTCCTACTGAGTGATATCCGCAGGCTGTGGCTCTGTTGGGAGCTGTGTGGGTGCCGCTGCTGGCTAAAGATACTATTATTCTTAGACCCTAGGCCGGGGGGACCGAGGGGGTCTGCTTATATGTACAATGGCACAGGTCATTTGCTCGATAAAATCTACACCATGCAAAGCTGTAGCGTGCCTATGGATTGAGGCTAATCGTACTGGGCATCATTTAGGAGCCGGTATGCTTCTGTGTTTGTGATGTGGCCGTAGTACATAGCTATGTCGAAGGGGTTTTTACCCCGGTTATCCTTGGCTTTTCCGTCAGCCCCTTCTGCTAAGAGAGCCTTGATTACGTCTGTCTTGCCTAAAATCGTTGCTACGTGTAACGGAGTTTCACCTCCCAAATCCCTAGTGTGAATCCCGGAGGCAAATTGGTCCACAGAAGCGGTCGGATTTTCTGATCGTCGCGGCTTAAAAGTCCGCCACTTTACGCTGTAGGCAACGAGCTGAAGGCGGGGAGATGTATACTGTGGAATTA
>JBDQJI010000082.1:0-18244 GCA_040263875.1 Alphaproteobacteria bacterium | reverse complement strand
CCAGCCGACGTCTACTTTGGCAGAGGCCGGGACATCCTCGAAGAACGACAACGCATCAAGCGAAAGACCATCGACCAACGGCGCTTGCTTCACCGCAAAGCCGCAGCATAATCATCAACAATCAGATGAGGCCAATCCTCTGTTAAATCGAACCCAATCCTGTCTCAAATGATTTGATGACGGACAGGCGTTGGCGACCGATACAACGTCTGGCGTACGGATCGAATTAGCTGGCGCAGATTCCGTCCTGCTACAAGGCGTCGTGAAGGCCGCGATTGGCTCTGAGGATATTCTCATCGTCTGAACCTGATGATACGGTTTGGCAATGACAGAACCTGCCAGACCCTTCATCGCCAATGCCGACGCGCGCAGACTTTTTCTAGCGCGCCATGGCTTATCCGGAACGAATTCGGGCGGCGGGATCAATGGTCTCGCGCGCCTGATTAGCCAGATTGGCTTCGTCCAGATCGACAGCGTGAATACGGTTGAGCGCGCGCATCACATGATCCTTGCGGCCAGGCGTCCCGGCTACGCCCAAGCCAATTTGCAAACGCTGACGGAACGCCGCCGCGGTCTGTTTGAGCATTGGACCCATGACGCCTCCTTCATCCCGATTGCATTCTACCCGCATTGGCGGTTCCGGTTTGAGCGAGACAAAGTTCGCCTTGCGGACCGCTGGAAGAAATGGCGCCGTGATGGCTTCGAAGCAAAGTTCGATGAAGTGCTGGATCATGTCGCCAGGCACGGGCCTGTCATGGCGCGAGACCTTGGGGATGGTGAGGCGCGCAGCAATCAAGGGTGGTGGGATTGGCACCCGAGCAAGACAGCACTTGAATATTTGTGGAGGACTGGCGCGCTCGCAGTTAAGCAGCGACGCGGTTTTCAGAAAGTGTTTGATCTAACGGAACGGGTGATCCCGCCCGAAATTCTAGCAGATGAGCCAGCGCCGAAGGAGACGATCCATTGGGCTGCATCTACCGCTATGGATCGGCTGGGGTTTGGAACATCGGGCGAGATTGCTGCCTTTTGGGAGACAATTACGGCTGCCCAAGCGAAGACATGGGCCGCAGCGCATGTAGGTGATGGTCTGATTGAGATTGATGTTGAAGGTGCGACGGGTGTGATACGCCGGTGCTTTGCCCGCCCATCCGTTCTGGAAAGTGCCGAGACGGCTCCGGAAGCGCCTGCCGCAGTGCGCATTCTCAGCCCATTTGATCCAGCCCTCCGTGACAGGAGGCGCGCGGAATGGTTGTTCGGATTCCGCTACCGCATTGAGATATTTGTGCCGGAAGCGAAGCGCCAATACGGCTACTATGTTTTCCCTGTGTTGGAAGGCGCGCGCCTGATCGGGCGGATTGATATGAAGCGCTTAGATGGCACCATGCATGTCCGCGCGTTCTGGCCGGAGGCTGGCATGAAAATGGGTAAGGGCCGCAACGCCAAACTCACGCGCGCCGTTGAACGCATGGCCAAGTTTGCAGGCGTTCAGGATATCAACTGGGCGCCTGATTGGTTGAAAGAAACACTGTGATGAAGACATTATGGAGCAAGCATGTCTGATTTAATTCTAAGCGAAGACCATGGCGCAGTTCGCCTGCTGACGATGAATCGCCATGATAAGATGAATGCCTTCAATGGCGCGCTCTCCTCGGCACTGATCGAAGCGCTCGGCCTGGCTTCGGATGACGCAAGCGTGGCTGCAGTTGTCATGACCGGCGGCCCACGCGCGTTCTCTGCTGGTGCTGACATGAAAGAAGCTATGAGCCATGGCGACCGGACACAGCGCCAAGCGATTGCTGCTGGAGCCCATGGCACCGCACTTTATGATGCTGTGGCGGGGGTAGATAAGCCCGTGATTGCGGCCGTTAATGGCTATGCGCTCGGGGCAGGGTGCGCTGTTGCGATCTCAGCAGATATGGTGATTGCGGGCGAAGGTGCTGTATTCGGCTATCCCGAAGTGAAGCGCGGCCTCGCCGCGACGGCGGTGACGCCAACACTTGTTGCCCAAATCGGCCGGAAGGCAGCATCAGAGCTGTTGCTGCTATGTGAGAATATTCCGGCAGCACGGGCGGAAACGCTTGGGCTGGCAAATCGGGTCGTTGCTGATGATGCAGTTATTGCGAGCGCGCTGGAGGTCGCAGCAACGATGGCCGCGTTTGACCATGACGCGCTTTGGATGACTAAACGTATGATCCGCCGCTCCGCCGATCTGCCATTGGATCAAGCGCATCATATGGTCAAGGACAACATGCTGGTCATGCGCGGCTTTAGCTGAAGGCGGCGTCATATGCAGCGATTGCCGCCTCCGCCTTCACTTTGACGGCGGCAGCGGTGTCACCGGGCCTATAGAGGCTTGAGCCAAGGCCAAATGTGCGCACGCCTACTGCTGCATAGTCCTTGAAGGACTTGTCCGATACGCCGCCGACAACGCCGACCGGCATGTCTGGCGGTAACACGGCCCGAATGGCAGATACGCCGCCCGGTCCCAATACGCTTGCCGGAAAGAACTTCAAGGCTGATGCGCCTGCGTGGATGGCTGTTAGCGCTTCGGTTGGGCTGAAGACACCGGGCATCGTCACCATGCCGTGGCTATGGGCTTGTGCCAGAACGGCAGTGTTCACATTCGGGCTAACGAGCAGGTGACCGCCTGCATCGGCCAATCGGTCAACGTCATCTGGCGTCAAGACCGTACCGGCACCTATCAGGCATTGGGCGCCCAGGCGCTTCGCCGTTTGGCTGATGGAGTGGAATGGGGCTGGTGAATTTAGCGGAATTTCAATGGCTTCAATCCCGATCTCAGCCAGGGCATCGGCAATGCCGTCAATCTCATCCGGTTTCACACCCCGCAGAATGGCAACAAGCGCGCGTTTAAGGTTTGGCCAGGAAGCGCCTTTGGGCGTGGTCATTGAAAACTAGCTCCAGATCATTTGAGCGGCGCGCAGAAGCCCCGCTTGTGATGCCATTTCAGCGTCTAAGGTTTTGGTTTGAACGTTAGCGGCGGTGAGACCAGCCGCGTATAATTCCGACGCAGCGCTGGATGCCAGCAGTGTCACTGGACCGTCTGGTCTAGCCGCTGCAATCTCCGCCCCGATCAGGAGGCCAGATAGACGGGCGGCACCGCTGGCACCGTCAGCGTCTCCGACGAGGCCTCGCGCCCGGACGGAGAACAGTTTGGCGGTCAGGGCAGCACCATCTACCTGCATTTCCCGAACTGCCTCCAGGAAGGCTGGTGCGTTCGGCGCAATCTGCATGGCGGGGGTCACGCCATGTTGCAGGATTGAGTGTGCGCCAAGTACTGCGAATAACTCGCCCGTCATGAATGTGTTGAAGTGGGCGACTTTGCCGTTTTGCAGTGTCACCCATTTGGAATGCGTGCCCGGAATGCACACCATGCCATCCTGCACGCCAGCGCCAAGCAATTGCGTTTCCTCGCCGCGCATCACGTCTTCTGCGCCGCTGGTTGTCTGGGCGACGCCGGGGAGGATGCGCACGTCTCGGCCTTCGTAATCAACCGCAATGGCGCCTGCCGCCACATCCGCCAGCAGCGCAGGCGTGGTAATGTATGGGGCTTCCCGCCAGCCCTGCCGCGCCCCGGCCATGCCTGCGATCAGGATATGGGTGTCCGCAGGTGCTTTCGCTGTGGCTAAATGGCGGGCCAATACATCTGGAAAACCGCCGGTCGATGTTACGGCGGTAGCCATGCCTTCTGGCCCGCGGCTTTCACCAATCACGGCCCCATTCGCCGCCAACACCCAGAGCCTAAAGGATGATGTGCCCCAATCGACGACGACACAGAATGCTTGGTCGTCCTGGTTTCCTGGCTGATCGGAGTCTGTCATTATCATTACTCAATTTCGCGCTTCTTCAGGTCGCATCATAGCGGTTCTGGTGGTGCCATGCATTGATAGTCGTAAGGAAACGTCGCTATGGCTGATGAAACGCCCAAATTTCCAGGGTATGCTCTTAATC
The DNA here is from genome assembly GCA_040263875.1 of Alphaproteobacteria bacterium. Classification (GTDB taxonomy): domain Bacteria; phylum Pseudomonadota; class Alphaproteobacteria; order Bin95; family Bin95; genus VMCJ01. Next base: position 14,275 of record JBDQJI010000082.1, on the reverse strand, counting down.
CCGCAGCTCAGGCGCGCGCTGAGAAGGCGCAAGCCGCGTTTCGCGATGCCTTTGCCAACTTAGCGCCGCCAAGCATGTTCGATACAGAGCCACAAGCGATTGAGACCGCCCTGAACAAGCTTGCTGGAGATGTATCCCCATGAGCTTGATGGATTTGACATTGGCTGACGCCGCTGCAGGCGTCCAATCCGGCGCTTTCACATCCCGCGCGCTAACCGAAGCTGCGCTCGAGAGGATTGAGGCCAGGAACCCGGCCCTAAACGCTGTCATCCGCGTTGAGGCAGAAACAGCGCTTGCCGGTGCTGATGCCATTGATCGTACTCGTGCAGCTGGCGGAAATATTGGGCCGCTCGGCGGGGTGCCTTTGGCGCATAAGGATATGTTTTACCGGGCAGGTGGTCTCACGACCTGCGGCAGTAAAATTCGCCGGGATTTCCGGCCTGACTGTACGGCGACAGTTTTGGAGCGGCTTGGTACTTCAGGAGCCGTCTATCTAGGCGGCCTTAACATGGCAGAGTTCGCTTTTGGGCCGACTGGCCATAACGAGCATTATGGTCATTGCCATAATCCGTGGAACACAGATCATGTGACCGGGGGATCATCATCCGGTTCTGGTTCTGCAACGGCCGCGCGGATGACCTTCGGCGCACTTGGTTCAGATACCGGCGGGTCGATCCGGCTACCCGCTGCACTTTGTGGATTGGTTGGCCTGAAGCCGACACAAACCCGCGTCAGTCGCTACGGCGTCATGGGACTTTCGTTCTCGCTCGATACGGTTGGCCCCTTAACGCGGACCGTGCTGGACAACGCGCTCATGCTGCACGCTATTGCGGGTGAAGATGCAAATGACCCCACCGCATCCCGTCGCGTGCCGGAGGATTACGTCGCCGCTGCCCGTGCGCCGAATGCCATGGGTTTACGGATCGGCGTCGCGCGCGGCTATTTCGAGAAGCACGGCGATGAGGCTTCCTTGGCCGAGCGGGATGCGGCTCTGGTGGCATTCAAAGGCATTGGTGCTGAATTGGTTGAGGTTGATGTGGGCGACATGGCCCAAATCAACACATTCGCCGCTGCCGTTATGGGGCCAGAAGCCGCGACGCTCCATGCCGGATGGTTACGGGATCAGCCAGATGATTATGGCCAACAGATGCGGGCGCGCTGCGAAATTGGGTTCCAATTCTCAGGCGTTGATTATTTGAGTGCATTGCAGCTCCGCCCAAAAATCGTTGCGGATTTTTGCAATCGCGTCTTCAGCCAGTGCGACGTGCTGTTGGCACCGACCTTCAATATTCAAACGCCCCGGATTGATGAAACGGATATCGGGTCCGGGCAAGGGTTTGAGCGCGTTGTCGCCAGCCTATCCCGCTGCACGCGCCCGCTGAATTTCCTCACACTTCCGGGCCTAGCACTGCCAACGCCTGGGTTGGTCGAGGGCATGCCTGCATCCATCCAACTCTCGGCACCACCCTTCGGTGAGGCCGAGCTCTACCGATTGGCTGCCGCATACGAAGCTGAGGTGCAGTATCATGAGCGGGCGCCGGCAGTTTCTGGCGGTTAGCGGTTAGCTGCCATCACGAATGGCGACCACTTTGTCGTAGAGCGCTTTGTCTGTGTGGACTCCGCTTTCAGGCGTCTGCTCGCGGTTGACTAAGCGGCGGTCGCCAGGAAGGCGGACGCCCTCATCTGCCAGCATGCTTTCAAACATGGCTTCTACCCGTTCCAGAAACCGGTCATTGCCGAATTTTGAAGGGTCAATCGCGATCACCAGATGACCTGCAGCAGACGGCCCACCATGGCCGGTATATGCGGCCTCGCCCTCTAAGCTAGTGTCGGCTCCTGTAACGCACGCAGCCAGGATCTCGACCATCATGGCAATTGCGCCGCCCTTATATCCCCCAAACGGCAGCTGCACGCCTTTCAGGATGGCAGCTGGGTCCGTCGTCGGCTGTCCATCTGGGCCAAGGCCAAGGCCCTCTGCCACCGTATGCCCGTCCCGCGCCGCCAACATGATCTCCCCACGCGCCGAGGCGCTGGAGGCCTGATCGAACACCATTGGCGGCTTACCGGGGCGGGGGACAGCAAAGGCCATCGGGTTGGTGCCGAACACAGCCCGCTTGCCGCCCGCTGGTGCCACGAACGCCCGGCTGTTGACGAAGTTCATGGCGACAAGGCCAGCGTCTGCTAAAGGCTCAACATCGGGCCAGAGCGCTGCGAAATGTGCTGAGTTTGCAATGCCAAGCGTGGCGATGCCCTGGGACTTGGCCTTTTTTATAAGTGCAGGTCGGCCAACTTTCATTGCTAGCGGTGCCAATCCGTTTTCGGCATCCACACGCACGACACCGGGCGCTTGGTCAATCACTCTCGGTGCTGCATTGCCATTTACGGCATTGGCTTTCAAGGCGTCGCAATAGCCGGGGACGCGGAATATGCCGTGGCTCAAGCAGCCATCTCGCTCCGCTTTCCAAACAACCTCTGCGACGGCTTCTGCATTCTCCCGGTTTGCGCCAGACGCCATTAGCGCCCCCACCGTCAGGTCAAAGATCGCGTCGAGGGTCGAGTGAACGGTGAATTGCGTCATGATTGGCACGGTATCCTTTGTTATGGCCCGGGAATTGCGAATCAGAGATCAAAACAGATGCCAGGAACGGCGTTTGTATCAAAATGAGACGCATGCGGCGCAAGGTGCGCCTGGGGATATCCAGTTATGCGAATGATAAGGCAGGACGTAACACGAGGCCAGCGGATCGACGACATTCTGGCGCTTTGGGCAGGGCAGGCGAAAGCCGGATTGCCAACATTGTTAGAGCTTGATCCGGTAGGCAATGTGCCGACTCACGTCGGATGGACGCTGCTACTCAACCGTGACGGCACGTGCCGTCTGGCAGGTGGAGACGCTGAGACCTTTTTAGAGCGTGACTGCAAAGGCATGCTCGCAGCGACCTTCTTTTGTGGCCGGGCTGGCGCATTGGCACTTGATGCTGTCAGTGCAGCCCTGGGCGGCGGCCGACCGCATGTCCGTGAGGTTCGCAGTGAAGGGTTTGACTTTGCAGTGGCCGCTACGCCGTATGGGGCCAACAATGGTGAACTCGCTGGAGTGATGTTGGTAATCGCAACAGATGCGCTGACGCTACGGCACCTAAATGCAACACTGGAAATTGAGCCATCGATGGAAGTGGTCAGCCGTGTCGCTTAACGAAAGCGCCTAGCTCTGCAATTGCATCCCGGGAGGCTTGCAGAAGCGGGGCAAAGATATGCCAGATGTGGGGCATGTCGGCCCATTCAACATACGTGGCTTCTGTACCTGCATGGCGTGCGCGCGCCACGAGGCGACGACTGTCATCCAATAACGTTTCCGCAGTGCCGACCTGCACCAAAAGCGGAGGTAGGCCGGAGAGGTCCGCGTAAAGTGGTGACGCCAGAGGCTGCGCTGGGTCCGCGCCGTTCATGTAGAGATCAGCAAAGAACGTTAGTGCCTCTCGCCCGACCATAGGATCGACATTTGCTTTGGTCTCCATCGTCTGGCCAGTGCCAACGAGGTCCGTCCAGGGGGAAATGCAGCAACCGCAGCCAGGCAGAACCATGCCTTGGTCTCGAGCAGAGACGAGGGCGGCTACGACGAGGCCGCCACCTGCAGAATCGCCGCCGAATGAAGCTTTCTGTGGATTGATGCCACTATCCAGCAGCGCTTGCCATGCTGCAACCATATCTTCGACCGCTGCGGGGAACGGATGTTCCGGCCCCAGGCGATAATCCAGGTTCAGCACACGACCATTCATCGCGCGCGCGATTTCGTAAACCATATTGCGATGGCTGTGCAGCGAGCCTTGGACATACCCGCCGCCGTGCACATAAAGCATCACCCGCTCTGGATCAGCGCCGTCGGCATAGACCCACTCGGCTTTGCAGCCTGCGATCTCAACCGGCTCGACAATGGCTGCGCTGGGTACGGGAAAGCGGTCGCCAATATCATCCATACGGGCGCGGCGCTCTGCCAAGGTGAGACCTTCTGGTGTGCCGCGTTCGCGCAGCACTTCCATCAGTTTCACAATGCCAATATCAGTGGGCGCGTTGCTCATAATAGTCGTCCTCGGTATGGGGCTGGGTTCCAGAATTGCTGAATGTGCAGCGTCAGGCAAGGCAGATTGCGGAAATCAGGCGGGCATAATCATGCTCGCCCGAATGCTGCTTCCTGCGATAACTGAAGAACAAATCTGGCTCACTATATGTATCGGCTTCAATCGCGACAGCGTCCGCCAAGCCAAGATTGAGCGCGCGGTTCACCACATATCCTGCCAGATCGAACTGCCGTTTTTCTATCGAGATGCCGGGCTTGAAAAATTGGTCATTATCGCGGTCAGCCGCTAGGAACTGGGTCTCAAAATCCCTGCCGACTTCATAGGATTGTTGTGCGATGCAGGGGCCGACCACGGCATGAATGCGGCTTCTATCGGCACCGATGCTCTCCATAGCATCTACAGCCGCATCGACCACACCTGCGAACGCGCCGCGCCATCCGGCGTGTGCGGCTGCGATGACGCCTGCCTCTTTGTCTGCCAGCAGCACCGGCGCGCAATCGGCAGTGAGTGCGGCGATCACAACGCCTGCCGTTTTGGTGACGATGGCGTCGGCTTCTGGTGGCTTGCCGCGCCATGGACCATCAACAATGACGGCACGTGGGGAATGGACCTGATAGGCCGTGAGCGGTGCAATATCCTTGCCCGTCAGCCAGGCGCCCACCCGACGTCGATTTTCTTGGATGGCGGCAGGATCATCATCAGAACCAGGGCCGCAATTCAAAGAGTCGTAAACACCAGTACTCACACCGCCCTGGCGGGTGAAAAAGCCGTGGGCGATGTCGTTTGACTCCAGGAGTGAGTGGGTGATCGGCTGGATTATGGTCTGGTTCATAGGTCGAATCCGGGCGGAAGCGCCGCATCTTTCTGGGTGATTGCCATGACCTTGAACAGGCTGCCCATGGCGAGTGGATGGACAAGGCGGCGGAGGCTTTGGCGAATTTCTGCTGCGCGTTCCGGCGATGCGTTCTTGCAAAGCTGATCGGCCCGCGCTTCAGCGCCAAGTCGCAGCAGGAACGTGCCTTGGTCAACGGGCCCCCAAGCTTTTGCGCCCATGCGTTCGGCAGATCGGGCGACAGCGGCGAAATCAACATGGGATGTAATGTCTGCCTGGCCGGGGGCGACAAGTGGATTGGCAGGTCTGCCATCCTTCAGCGCTTGTAGACTATCGCCAAAACGGGATGTGGCATGGCCATAGTCGACGAATAGGGCGGCCCCACCGCGTTCCCTTATATGGATCGCAGTTAGACCAACAACCTCATCCCGCTGCATGGAGTGTTCATAGATCGCGCCTTCGGGCGGCGTTGCGAATTTGAGCGTTACGTCCATGCTTGGTGGGTCTAGCGGGTCTTCGCCCAGGACGAATTCAAATCCGCCCTCAGCATCAAGCCCAATGCGCCGCTCCCGCCATGCGCCGTCATTGAATTGGAATTGGCGGATGGGCAGCACGTCGAGATATTCGTTCGCGGGCATAAGAATTAGCCGGTCGAGTCCGTTTCCCAACAGGAAAGCGGGGTGATCCGTGTATTCAACCTGTTGAATGCCATGTTTGGCGAAAGCTTTGGCTTGGAATGCCTGCATGCGCGGGCTGGGCTCAAGCACTGCTGCCTTAATGTCACTTGGAAACCCCGGCTGAGCGGTTACAGCGCGGAAAATATCATCAATCAGTTGGCCCCGGCCTGGCCCTGGTTCCGCATAGCTGATTTTGCCCGGAGCACCCCCAGCCTGCCAGCGATCTGCAAGCCAAAGGCCTACCAGTTCGCCGAATATCTGGCTGATCTCGGGTGCTGTCGTGAAGTCTCCACCATCGCCAATGGCTGCTTGCTTTTGATAATAGCCCTCTGCCGGGTCCAGCAGCGCCAGCTCCCAGTAACGGTCGAGGCCGATAGGCCCGAGGCCCTTGATTTCAGCGGCGATCCGCGCTGCAAGCGCTTCAGGCATTGCGAGCGCGCCAAATCAGAAAGAGCCCGATCAGGATCATCGGTATCGACAAGAGTTGGCCCATGGTGGCACCAGCGACAATGGCACCCAGGTGCGCATCCGGTTCCCGTGCGAACTCAACTATGAAGCGGGAAAGGCCATATCCAGCCATGAATATGCCCATAAGCAGGCCATACTTCCGGCGGACACTTTCCTTCCGGGAGGCGATGAACAGGACGATGAATAGCACCAACCCTTCCAGCAGCGCCTCATATAACTGGCTCGGGTGGCGGGGGACCTGCAGGCGATCGCCCGGGAACACCATCGCCCAGGGAACATCACTGGCCCGGCCCCAAAGCTCACCATTGATGAAGTTCGCGATACGGCCAAGCAGCAGCCCGACCGGAGCAGCGCACGCAACCAGATCACCCAGATGTAGTGGCGGTAGCTTGTACCGTCGTGCAAATAGGTAAGCAGCAAGCACAACGCCAAGGAATCCGCCATGGAATGACATGCCGCCTTGCCAGACCTGCAGCGCTTCAAGCGGGTGATCGATGTAATATCCGGCCTTGTAGAACACCACGTAGCCAAGGCGCCCGCCCAAAATAACGCCTAGCGTCATCCAGACCATCAGGTCGTCGACATGTTTATCGGTTAGCAGGCTGGGCGGTTTCTGGCTTAACCGGCGCACATAGCCCCAGCCGATCATCAGGCCAGCGATGTAGGCCAGTGCGTACCAGCGGATCGCGAACGGACCGATCTCTACGAGCGTTGGGTCAATTGCGGGGAACGGGATTACAAACATGGGCGTTATCGAGCGACCTTATGTTGCGGCGTATGGCGGCTCGGACTGGTATACAATGGCTTTTGCATTAAGGGGAGTTCGGCGATGGCGAATGACGGACCTTTCAATTCAGGCCCTACGGGTGGTGGCCCAGCGGCTGGTCGCATTTTTGAAGATCTGGCCCGGGTTGCAGGCGGCGCGCTTGGCGCTGCAGGCGGCTTGAAAGCTGATGCGGAGGCGCTCATGCGCACCCAGGCAGCAAAGCTGATCGAGGAATTTGACCTTGTTCGCCGTGAGGATTTCGAAGCCGCGCGCACGATGGCAGCCAATGCCCGCGCCGGGCAGGAACAGGCTGAGGCCGCGTTGGCGGCTCTGGAAGCTCGTGTTGCTGCGCTAGAGGCGAAAATGGCTTCCGCCAAAGGGTCGGAATAGGTTTCTCCACAGGAATCTTCAAAGAATCCCCTAGAAAATTGATTCTATGACGAATCTTATCTTGCAACACCGATTCGCGAGTGTCAGGTTCCGTGCGTTCCGGTGCGTTTTTTCGCCGCCGGATTGTGAGAGTGTGCTGCTTGGGGCGCATTCGCCGACATTCGAAGGGATGTTCCATGGAAGTGGATATCTTCCACCCGCTCGACCTGGTTGAAGAAATCGTCGCTGCCAATGATTGGCAGTTCGAACGATCTGTCGCTGACGAGTTGATTGCAGGCGTTTCCGGTCGTTGGGCGGATTACAGCCTGATGTTCGCGTGGCGTGATGATTTGAACATGCTGCAATTCGGCTGCGCCTGTGATCTTCGTTTGTCGCCAGAACGCCGCAGCGCCGTGCTCGAAATGCTGTCCCTCGTCAATGATCAGATGCCGCTTGGCCATTTCGGCATTGACGTCGATTCAAACTTGTTGGTGTTCCGCCATGCCTCGCTGATGCGCGGATTGCAGGGGGCCACGGTTGAACAGCTTGAGGATCTCGTTGAGATCGCGCTTGAGGAATGTGACCGGTTCTATCCGGCCTTCCAATATGTACTATGGGGCGGCAAGTCCGCGTCCGACGCTGTCGCCGCCGCCTTGCTGGAACCTGTCGGGAGGGCCTGATCGATGACGGGCGTGTTGTTGGTTGGCTGCGGTAAAATGGGCGGCGCGCTGCTGGAAGGCTGGCGTAAAAACAAGGCGGCAGAACGTTTCGTCGTGATCGAGCCGATGGAAGCTGCTGTCGCACATCTGACAGGTGCGGCTGACGTAACAGTTGTTGATGCTGTTACCGCCGTCCCGGCTGATTTCAAGCCGGACGCCATCGTCATGGCGGTGAAGCCCCAAAGCATGGGCGACGCCGCGCCACCGTTCGCCGCGCTGGCTGCCAACGCCGTCACGCTTTCGATTGCAGCAGGCACGCCGATCTCATTCTTTGAGGCCGCATTTGGCAAAGATGCAGCCATTGTTCGCGCCATGCCAAACACGCCCGCCGCTATCGGCATGGGCATGAGCGTCCTCTGTGCCAATGCTGCGACGTCGGACTCTCAGCGGACTCTCAGCGATACGTTGATGCAGGCTGCTGGCGTCGTGGACTGGATTGAAGACGAAGACCTGATGGACGCCGTAACCGCGCTTTCCGGCAGCGGCCCCGCATATGTATTCCACCTGATCGAGGCCATGGCTGCCGCAGGCGAGGCTCTTGGCCTCAGTCCCGAACTCGCCGCTAAATCGGCTTTACAGACCGTGGCCGGCGCTGGCGAGCTCGCACGCACAGCCGCCGAAGACCCCAGCACCCTCCGCCAAAACGTCACCAGCCCCGCCGGCACCACCGCGGCCGCGCTAGATGTCCTGATGGCCGACCCCGGCCAAACCGACCTCATGACCCGCGCCATGACCGCCGCGCGCGATCGCGGCCGGGAATTGGCTAAGGGGTAGCCTTTCCCTCACCCGCGTCTCCGCATACTCTCTTCTTCAACGCATAAAAATTTGATCTTGAGGGAGACGTTGTTCCATGACTATTCGCTGTAAAGCCGCTGTGTTGCGCCAATCCGGCGCGCCGCGTCCGTTTGTGGATTCAAAGCCGCTGTCGATTGAAGAGATTGATCTGGCACCGCCTGGCCCGAATGAGGTCGTGATCAAGATTGCGGGCGCTGGGCTTTGCCATTCTGATCTGTCCGTTTTGAACGGCGACAGGCCGCGCCCGACGCCGACAGTTATGGGCCATGAAGGCTCTGGCGAGATTGTGGAACTTGGGTCTGCCGTCACGGACGTCAAAGTCGGTGATCATATGGTGTTTCAGTTCTCCTCATCATGTGGCCGGTGCCGCCGATGCCTGGAAGGTCGCCCACAGATTTGCGAATTGGCCGCATCGACTAAGGGCGCTGGCAACCTCATGTCCGGCGAAAGTCGCATTCGGGACATGAACGGCGAGCGGGTTAATCACCATGCTGGCGTATCCTGCATGGCCGAATATGCGGTTGCGGATCGTGGCAGCGTGGTCGTGATCGATAAGGACATTCCGCTGGCGGACGCGGCGCTCTTCGGTTGCGCTGTGATGACGGGCGTTGGTGCGGTTATCAACACGGCGCGCATTCTGCCGGGTGATACGGTAGCGATCATCGGCCTTGGCGGTGTTGGGTTGAATGGCGTTCTCGGTGCGCGGCTTGGGGGTGCGGAAAAGATCATTGCCATTGATCTTGAAGATTCGAAGCTCGGCCTCGCGCGCCAATTGGGTGCCACCCATACCGTCAATGCGCGGGATGCCAACGCCGTTGAGCAGGTGCGTGACATCAGCAATGGTGGCGTTGATTATGCGGTCGATTTGGCCGGTACCATTCCTGCAATGAACACGGCCTATGCGATTACGCGGTATGGCGGATCTGTTGTGACGGCGGGGTTGTCGCCCTCGACGGCAGAATTCTCGTTCAACCAAGGTGATCTGGTGTCCCAGGAGAAATCGATCCGGGGCAGCTATATGGGCTCCTGTGTGCCGGTGCGGGACATTCCTCGTTTCATCAATCTGTATAAGCAGGGCCGCTTGCCGGTTGATAGCTTGGTCGATGGTCATATTGGCTTCGATGAAGTGAATGCCGGGTTCGATAAGCTGCAGGACGTTAAGACTGTCCGCCAAATTCTGGCGCCCCACGGCTAACCAAATAGGAGACTTCACCATGGCAAATTGCATTGTCGTCGTCCAATTTCCGCTTGGTAAGCGCACCCAGGAGCAAGCGATTGCATCTGGGACATCCACTGCGCCGACATACCGGGGCCTCACCGCAAAAGGGTTGATCCGCAAGGATTACCTGAATGGGGAAAAAGGCACTGGCGGCGTCTACCTATGGAAAAGCCGGGAGGCTGCTGAAGCCTGGTTCACGCCGGAGCGCGAAGCCATGCTTACGGAGAAGTTTGGCGCTGCGCCAATCCTCACCTGGTACGATACCCATGTCACGGTGGATAATTTGAAAGGCGAGACCCGTGTTGACGGTCAAGCCATATCCGAAGCGCAGGCGGCGGAATAAGCGTGGCTGAAGCACCGGTCGCAAGCCTGCCAAAAGGCCTTGCTGCATTCGATTTAGCCGGGCACGTGGCCCTTGTCACGGGTGCCTCCAGCGGCATTGGCCGCTCCTTCGCCCGTGCCATTGTTGAAGCTGGCGGTAAAGTCGTTATGGCCGCACGCCGGGAAGAGCGCCTGCAAGAACTGGTGGGTGAGCTTGGGGCCGACAATGCCGCCTATGTCGTAGCGGACGTTGGCGAACTGGATAGCCTGCCCGCAATGGCGGCGGCGGCGCGGAAGCCTTTTGGTGACCCAGATATCGTCGTCAACGTGGCGGGAAATACCGTGCGGAAAGCGGCGGAAGACCTTTCACCGGCTGAGTTTCTGGCCGTTATTCAGGTGCAGTTGATGGCACCACTGCATGTGGCGCAGCAGTTCCATCCAGCTATGAAGGCGAAGGGTTGGGGCCGTGTGATCAATATTGGCTCCATCACCACAAGCCACGCGCTTCCCGGTACAACGGCGTATGCTGCCTGCAAATCTGGCGTGGCAGGTCTAACACGGGCGATGGCGAAGGATTGGGGGCCGGACGGCATTACCGCAAATGCCATATGCCCTGGCTTCTTCCCAACGGAATTGACCCAACCCGTGGTGGATGATGCGAAGCGTTGGCAAAACAACGCGGACCGCACGTTTCTTGGCCGCAATGGCGTGACTGAGGATATGCATGGTGCCTTGATCATGCTGTGCTCAGAGGCGGGCCGGTATATGTCTGGCCAGATGATCTATGTGGATGCTGGCTTCACGGCCAACTGACCGGAGGCACTGCCATGGCTGATCCAATTGTACGGGACGTAATCGCATATCTCTCTGTAAATGATGCAGACAAGGCCATCGCTTGGTACGGGGACGTGTTTGGCGCGGTAGGGTCTGGTGCGCCGTTGCGGATGCCAGACGGGAAAATTGTCCACTGCGAAATCCAAATCGGCGACACGCCGATTTTTCTGGCCGAAGCTGCAGATGACGGGCTTGGCGGCTCGCCGAATGATCTTGGCGGAACGCCTGTCCGGATGGCGCTGAACGCTCAAGATGCGGATGCGACGGTGGCTGCTGCAGCGAACGCGGGTGCAGAAGTGCTAATACCCGTAGCAGATCAGTTTTATGGCCAAAGGGCTGGCCGTATCCGTGATCCTTTTGGCCATGTGTGGCTAATCTCTCAGCCAATCGAAGATTTGCCACCCGAAGAAATGCAGCGCCGGATGGACGCCATGATGCAAGGTGGCGGCGGCTGATCGATCTCAAAACAATTGCCGGCGGTCTGCCGATTGAGGCTGTGCTGCCAGATATGCTGGCCGCATTGGCTGCTGGCCCATCCGCCGTTCTGGTGGCACCACCGGGTGCGGGTAAGTCAACGTTAGCACCATTGGCGTTGCTGGGAGCGCCTTGGGCGGAAGATCGCCGCATCTTGATGCTGGCACCGCGCAGGCTTGCCGTCCGCGCTGCTGCTGGTCGTATGGCGTCCCTGCTGGGGGAGCAGGTTGGCGAGACCATTGGCTATCGGGTACGGATGGAATCCAAAATATCCAAGCGCACTCGGATTGAGGTGATGACAGAGGGCGTCTTCACCCGCATGGCATTGGCAGTCCCAGAACTTCAAGGTGTGGCTGCCGTCCTGTTCGATGAATTCCATGAGCGCAGCCTCGACGCAGATTTTGGTCTGGCCTTGGCGCTTGATATTCAACAATCCCTCCGCCCAGACCTGCGCATCCTACCTATGTCTGCAACGTTGGATGATACGCGATTGGCCGCGCTCCTTGGCGATGCGTCAGTCGTGCGGTCTGAAGGTCGGGCGTTCCCAATAGAAACCCATTATCTTGGCCGCGCGCGGGAGCGATGGATTGATGAGGCTATGGCGGCGGCGATCCGCAAAGCGCTTGTAGACGAGATGGGCGGCATCCTCGCTTTCCTGCCAGGGCGCGCTGAAATTGAACGCACGGAAAAGCGACTGATTGAGGCTGGGCTGGATGCCAAAAAGATCAACCTCCATCAGCTCCATGGCGGGCTTGATCCACGGGCGCAAGATCTAGCAGTAAAGCAGGCTGACGACGGTAAGCGTAAGATCGTGCTAGCGACGTCTATCGCGGAAACAAGTTTGACGATCCCAGATATTCGTATCGTGATTGATTCCGGCCTTGCACGTGCGCCACGGTTTGATCCAGCAGTCGGCCTTGCACGTTTGGTGACAGAGCGCGCGCCTATCTCTGCCGTAGATCAGCGGCGAGGGCGTGCTGGGCGCATTGGCCCCGGCGTGTGCTATCGGCTTTGGGATGAAGCGGAAACGCGGGGGCTGCCAGCCTTTCCGCGACCGGAGATACTGGAAGCAGACCTGACACCTTTGGCTTTGGCGCTGGCAGATTGGGGTGCTTCAGACCCAACACAGCTTGCTTGGCTTGATCCACCGCCGCCTGGTCCGTTTGCTGCTGCTACTGACGGTTTGCGTCTAATTGGGGCGTTGGGTGACGGTGGGGGCATCACCGGTCATGGCAGGCAGCTCCTGAAGATCCCGGCACCACCTCGTGAAGCACACATGATTATCGAGGCAGCGGCTGATGGCCAAAGCAAGCTTGCCGCTGAGCTATCGGTACTTTTGGCAGAACGGGGGCTCGGCGGCGGGAGTGTTGATCTGGCAGAACGCCTGCGCCGGTTTCAGCGCGGGGGCGGCGCGCGGGCGGATGCAGCGCGACGACTGGCCGAGCGGATGGCTAAGACGGCAGGCGGCAACGGCAGTTCCGTGGCACCTGAGCATGTGGGGGCAGTGCTAGCGCTCGCTTGGCCAGACCGGATTGCGAAGGCGCGAGGCAATGGCGGATTTCAGATGGCCAATGGCCGCGCCGCCAGTGTCGATGAGACGGATCCGCTTGCCCGGGCAGAATGGATCGTCATCGCTGACGCAACAGGCCGTGCCGGTGGCGCGCGCATCATGGCTGCCGCGGAAATTTCAGAAGATGCGGTGTTCGCGGCAGCGGGCAGCCTCATCGAAAGCCATCGGGTCGTCGTATTCAATCGTGATGCCGGCGCGGTACAAGTGCGGGCCGAGCGACGATTGGGGCGGCTCAAGCTATCGAGCCAGCCTGATGCACCTACGAATGCTGAAGCACTACATGGATTGTTGGAAGGTGTACGGGCCAATGGGCTCAGTATTTTGCCATGGTCGGATGCGGCGCAGCATTGGTTGACCCGTGCACGATACGCGGCGGAGCACACAGATGGTTGGCCGGATCTATCAGAATCTACGTTGCTGGATACGGCTGATTTGTGGCTGGCACCGGCTTTGGATGGCAAGCGAACGCTCCGTGATATTCGGGCGGATGGGCTGACTGCTGCGCTCAAATCATTGCTAGATTGGCAACAAACGGCGGCCCTGGCGAAAGCCGCGCCGGAGCGGATAACGCTTGCTGGTGGCCGAACTGCCGCGGTCCATTTTGAAGCCGAGACGGGGCCTGTCGCAGACATCATCATCCAAGACGCCTTTGGCCTAAAAAGCCATCCCATGGCAGCTGGCGCGCCGATTCTGCTGCGCTTGCTGTCACCTGCACGGCGTCCAGCGCAGACGACACGTGATATCGCCGGGTTCTGGTCAGGGAGTTATCACGCAGTGCGATCTGATTTGCGGGGACGGTATCCCAAACATCCATGGCCTGATGATCCGGCCAATGCGACACCGCCGGTGCGTAGGCACAAGCGTTAGGGCGGTCGCCGACCGGATTGAATGGGAAATGCTCTCCAACCAATCACTCTAGCTCAAAATAAAACACCCGCTCCCAATTCAGGGAGCGGGTGTTCCATTAAGAAGCGCAGCGCCAGCTAAGGCACAGGGCTATCAGAAAGTCGTGTCAGGTCAGGGGAAGAAAATGAAATCCCCAGCATCAAGAACAACGCCAGCCAAGCCGGTGGATTCCGACGCGAAGCGCAACGCGATCAAGCAAACCTGATTTGAACGTCATTTCCAAGCTCGGCGAGCATGGCCTCGATGGGT
>JBDQJI010000081.1:0-18286 GCA_040263875.1 Alphaproteobacteria bacterium | reverse complement strand
TAAACGCCTACAACTTCGCACGCAGACTAAAAACCTTGAAAGGTCTCACCCCATTCGAATATGTCTGCAAAGTCTGGACTGAAGAGCCTGATCGGTTCAGACTAAATCCGACCCATCAATCTCCGGGACTAAACACCTAGGGCTTCCGCATATGGCTGCGGGTAAGACTTATTCCAATAATAGACGGTCTCCAATATTGGAACTAAACCGTCTTCGACGGTTGGTGACAACGAAATTTTGTACTGATCAACGCGGTTGTTCAGGTAGACGTGGAATGAGATTTCAGACGTATGCTTGGAGCCAAAGTGCAATATTGAGTCCGCCCCGCCTGAAGTCTTTACATATATATCAAGGCGACCCTCAGTTATCTCATGTAATATTTTGAAAACACCAATAAAATTAGATTTCCCGGATCCATTGGCTCCAATCAAAACATTGATGTCTTTGATGTCAAGCTCCAGATTGGCGATGCTCTTGAAGCCCTTAATCTCTATTTCGTCTATTCGGGCCAAACTATCTAGCCTCTCCACCTTGGCTTTTCATCAGTATGAAACTCGCTTGAGCCTCACGGCTGGCCTGTCTCATACTGATATCAGCATACTGTCTAACTCACTTAGCGGCTTACTTGAAGGCCGAGCCCAAACTACCCGAACCTCCGCATACGGCAGTCTGATCCATTTTTTTTGCACAAGTGTCGAGCCTTTTTTAACCAAAGTCAGCTTTTCTCTGGCTTAAGACGCATTTTAGCTGGCGCGGCGAATGTCAGCTGTCCGCCCTATTTTCCAATTCGGAGAATATTGAGTGGAAGCAAACTGTCTACATTACCGAGTTTAGGAATTTCCAAAAAAGAGTGAGACCACATTCAGATACCGCCTGCATTTCGATTGATCACACCCGCCCCACCCGCCTACATTGGCGCTCCAAATCTGTGAATGAGTGAGCGGTATGGCGGATCAGTTTGATTATGTGATTGTGGGGGCAGGGTCGGCGGGGTCTACGTTGGCGGCGCGGTTGGCGGAGGGCAGTGGGGCTAAGGTTTGTTTGTTGGAAGCGGGGCCGCCGGATTGGAATCCGTTTATCCATATTCCAGCTGGCTTCATGAAAACGCTGACGAACAGCCGTGTGAACTGGCTTTATGATTCGGAGCCGAGTAAAGGCACCAATGGGCGCCGGGTCCATGCGCCGCGCGGGAAGACGCTGGGCGGGTCATCCTCCATCAACGGACACATCTATAACCGTGGCCAGCGGATGGACTTTGATGGCTGGGCGCAGATGGGCAATCGCGGGTGGGGCTATCAGGATATCCTGCCGTATTTCCGCCGGACAGAACGCCGGATCGGCAGTGGCGATGACACATTCCGGGGGCGAGACGGCAGCCTGATCGTATCTGATATCGATTGGCAGGACCCGCTGTGTGAGGCGTTCATGGAGGGTGCGGTTGGCCTCGGCATTCCGCGCAATCCGGATTACAACGGCGCCACCCAAGAAGGCGTTGGTTATTTCCAGCGGGCTATTCACAAAGGCCGCCGCGTTTCTGCCGCACGGGCGTTTCTGCACCCGGCGAAGAAGGCGACAGGCCGGATCGATGTGCGGACCAATGCCCACGCAAGCGGCTTGATCCTGGAGAGCGGGCGGGCCAAGGGCGTTCGGTATGCCAAGGGCGGTCGCGGTGGGGCGGTTGTTGAGGTGCATGCGTCGAAGGAAGTGATCCTGTGCGGCGGCACGGTGAACAGCCCGCAATTGCTGCAGCTTTCCGGCATCGGGGAGCCGGAAATGCTGAAATCCCGGGGGATCGATGTCGTCCATGCGCTGCGCGGTGTGGGTGAAAACTTGCGAGACCATTACCCGGTCCGGCTGGTCGGCAAGGTCGAAGGCATTCGGACGGTGAATGAACGGGTGCGCGGGCTTAATCTGGTCGGTGAAGTGCTGAAATATGCCGCGACCCGCAATGGCGTGCTGGCATTGTCGCCAACGCTTGTGCATTGCTTCTGGAAATCTGATGAGGCGCTGGATAAGGGTGATCTGCAGCTAACGTTCACGCCCGGGTCCTACAAAGAGGGCGTGCAGGCGCAGTTGGATGATTTCCCGGGCGTGACCGTTGCGGCATGGCAGCAGCGGCCTGAAAGTACGGGCTATATCCGCGCCAGGTCGGCGGACCCGTTCGAGAAGCCTGAAATTCAGCCGAACTATCTGGCCCATGAAATCGACCAGCGTTGCCTGCTCGGCGGCGTCAAGCTCGCCCGTCGACTGCTCAGCACGCCAGAGCTTGGCAAATATGTGCGCCAGGAACATCTGCCCGGTCCTGATGTGCAGACGGATGATGAGGTGATGGATTTCGCCCGCACCATCGGCACGACAGCCTTCCACCTCATGGGCACATGCCGCATGGGGCCAGATACGGACCCGATGTCCGTCGTGGATGATCAATTGCGGGTGCGGGGCATTCAAGGCTTGCGGGTGGTGGACGCCTCCATCATGCCGACCATGCCATCGGCCAACACCAACGCCTCAACGCTGATGATCGCGGAAAAAGCAGCCGATATGATCCTGGCCCGCGAAGCGCCGGAACCCGTCTCGCTATAGCTTTTTGCCCTTGCGCAGACGGCATTCGCGCAGTCTCCTGTTTGCGAACGGGAGGTTTGCGGCATGGATTATGATTTCATCATCGTCGGCGCGGGGTCTGCTGGATGCGTTCTGGCGAACCGGTTAAGTGCGGACCCGAAGAACAAAGTTCTACTGCTAGAAGCTGGCCCAGAGGACAAGAACTTCTGGATCCACGTGCCCCTGGGGTTCGGCAAAACGCTAACCAATCCGAACGTCAATTGGCGCTTCGAGAGCGAGCCGGAAATCCACGCTGCTGGTAAAAATGACTACCTGCCGCGGGGTAAGGTTCTTGGCGGGTCATCGTCAATCAACGGCATGGTTTATATGCGCGGACAACGCCAGGATTATGACCATTGGGGCCAGCTTGGTTGTCGCGGATGGTCCTATGAGGACGTATTGCCGTATTTCCGCAAAGCCGAAAGCAATGCACGTGGGGCGGATGAATTCCACGGTGGCGATGGGCCGCTCCAAGTATCGGACTTGCCCGATGTCACGCCAATCGTTCGGGCATTTCTGGCGGCGGGCCAAGAAGTCGGTTTGCCGCTGAACCCAGATTTCAACGGGGCAGAGCAAGAAGGCATTGGGCTAACGCAAGTCACGATATCAAAGGGCCTGCGGAACAGTGTCGCCCAAGCTTATCTGAAGCCTGCCCGGTCGCGCCCAAACCTTCATGTAGAAACTCAAGCTCATGCACATCGGGTGATGTTTGAGGGCTCAAAGGCTGTAGGTATTGTATATGATATAAATGGGTTAGTTAAAGAAGCTAAAGCAAGTAGAGAGGTTATATTGAGCGGTGGTGCATATGGTTCGCCGCATCTGTTGCAACGCTCTGGCATCGGCGATCCGGTGCGGTTGAAAGCTGTCGGTATTGATGTGCAGCATGCGCTACCTGCCGTTGGGGCAGCCATGCAGGACCATCAGATTTTCCGAATGCGTTGGCGGCTTAAGGGCAAGCTTGGCACGTTCAATGAGCGCGTCCATGGCCTGCGAGCGCTAGCCGAAGGGGCGAGGTATTTCATCAACAAAACAGGTGTGCTGACCAACCCTACCAATCCAGTGAATGCATTCTTCCGTAGCCGGCCAGAGCTGGCATCGCCCGATATCCAGCTGCAGTTCTTCCCAGGAAGCTATCGCTCCATCCGAGACCGCACGCTGGACAAAGAACCTGGCGTCACACTTGGGCCAACGTTGCTGCGATTAGAAAGCCGCGGATCCGTCCACGCCAAGTCTGCCGATCCCCATGCAGATCCAGCTATCCACACAAATGTGCTGGGGACGGAGGCAGACCGTGAAACCACAATCCGTGCCATGCGTTTCACCCGTAGCCTGATGGAGACGGCAGCGATGCGCCCACATTACGACCATGAGATTGGCCCTGGAACAGACGCCCAGACGGATGATGAGCTTTTGGCCTATGCCCGCGAAATCGGCGGATCAAACTGGCACCCGGCCAGCACCTGCAAGATGGGGGTCGATAGCGACCCTGGCGCTGTGGTAGACACAGCTTTGCGCGTTCGCGGAATTCAAAACCTGCGTGTGGTCGACGCGTCGGTGATGCCGACAGTGGTATCTGGAAATACGAACGCTCCCACGATCATGATCGCGGAAAAAGCCGCAGATTTGATGTTGGGGACCTAGCGGAGACCGGACTTTGAACGATGCGCAATTTACAGGCCCAGCCTGGAATATCCCTGAAGACGATGGTCTAATTTTTGCTGCGACGCTGGATGGCAATGGCGGCGCAGCATTGGGCGATTGGTCTACGGTGGAGAACTGGCGGGCGGATGAAGCACCGGTTTGGCTGCACCTCGACCGGACTTCGCCCCGCGTTCAACAATGGATCCGTGAAGATAGCGGGCTGACGGCGATCACGGTTGAAGCGCTGCTGGCGGAAGAAACGCGTCCGCGCATGTTTTATGGCAAGCGTGGCACGGTCGCTATACTGCGGGGCGTAAACACCAATCCAGGTGCCGATCCAGAAGATATGCTCTCGCTGCGCATTTGGTCAGACGGCCAGCGGATTATCACGCTCCGGCATCATCGCTTGCAGACTCCGCGAGATATTCTGACCCGCTATCTAGAAGACCAGACCGGCCCGGAGACCATTCCGTCCCTGTTTGAGCGCTTAATCACGCGCCTCACTGAACGCATGTCTGGCGTAATTCATGGCTTCGACGATTTGCTTGATGAGGTCGAGACAGCTTTGACCACGACGGAGCCCTTGACCGCGCGAAAGCGCATTCGCGAGACACGACAAGATATTCTAATCCTTCGTCGCTATATGGCGCCCCAGCGGGATGCCGTATCCATGTTGCATGCCGAACCGCCGAAATGGCTGGACGAAACGGATCGTTTGCGGCTGCGGGAAACTGCAAACCGGTTGATGCAATATGTGGAAGAGCTAGACGCGGCGCGCGAGCGCGCCGGTGTGCTTGACGACAGCATTGGCAACCAAATGTCCGAAACGATGAATAAGAACATGTATGTCCTGTCGATCATCGCAGCCATCTTTCTGCCGCTTGGGTTTGTGACTGGCCTGCTTGGCATCAATGTCGGCGGTATACCTTGGGCAGAGAATACAAATGGATTTCTTCTGACGGCGATTTGCATTGCTGCGATTGTTGGATTTGAGATTGTGCTCTTCAAGTTTTTGAAATGGATTTAGCCGATATGACCAGCGCCCACCGGACGCAGGAGAACATTCATGGCTGATCCAGAGCCAGTTGTGGCCGCACCGCAGTCGGAGACAGCCGAACAAGTTGTTGAAGGCCTGCTCGGGCAGATAGAGCCTATCCTGGCGTACATTAGAGAGACGAGCGCACGGCTCGCTTAAACGTATTTCTCCGTTGATGGGCTGATCCTGCTTGCAGTTGTTGTCGGTGCTGGTGTGCTTGCGTACTTTCTCTCACGCCCGATTCGAGCGCTGATTGCCCGGGCATGGCCGCGAGATGCTGACGCCGGCACGCGGCGCGGATTGGAAACTGTGCAGCGCCTTGTTTTTCCGGTTGTCTGGAGCTTACTGCTCTGGATTTCGACGGAAACTCTTTCTGCATTTAACCTACCTAACGAGCTTTCTCGTATTGTTGCCAGCTTGCTGAATGCTTGGGTTGTCATTCGACTATTCACCAGCTTTGTGCGGGATCCGCTTTTGTCGCGCACCATCGCGACCATCGCATGGACGATTGCTGCGCTTAACATTTTGCACCTCCTCAACCCCACAATCGCCCTGCTAAGCAGTGCGGCTTTCACCGTCGGTGAACGCGAAGTATCGCTGTATAAGATCATAAAAGCAGGCGTCCTCGCGATGGTGCTGATCTGGATCGCCAGCGTGTTGTCGTCGTTCATCCAGGGACGCGTGCGCAGGGCGCAGTCACTCACGCCGTCCGCCCAAACGCTGATCGGCCATGCGGTGCGGATTGGCTTGTTATTTGCCGCCATCATTATGGCGCTCAACGTTATTGGTATTGACCTGACGGCCCTGGCGGTTTTCTCCGGTGCTATTGGCATTGGCATCGGTTTTGGTTTGCAGGCGATCTTCAGCAATCTGGTTGCTGGCATCATCATGCTGTTCGAAGGTGGCATTAAAGTTGGCGACTTCGTGGATTTAGATCAGGGCTTAACAGGTGAGGTCAAAGAAATCGGCATTCGCGCGACACGGGTCACGACCAATGATAATGTTAATATTCTGGTCCCCAATTCGGAGTTCATTAACAACCGCGTGACCAACTGGACGCTGCGTGAAGGCTTCCGGCGCATGCGGTTTTCCTTCGGCGTTGCCTATGGCACGGATAAGGATCTGGTGCGTAAAGCAGCACTAGAGGCGGCAGAGGACGTGCCCCATCAACTCATGGGCACGGGTGCCCGCGCGCCGGAAGTATGGCTGACCGGGTTTGGTGATAGCAGCCTGGATTTCGAGCTTGTCGTGTGGCTGGCACCTGAGGCCGTTAAGCGGCCGGGACGTGTGAATGCTGATTACACCTGGGCGTTAGAGACAGCGCTGACCAAATACGGTATCGAAATTCCATTCTCGCAAAGAGACCTGCATTTCCGGTCTGGCGAAATTCCTGTACGGATTGATCCGCCTGAATCACCAAAAGAAAGCTCGTAAACATGGCTGCTGGCAGTTCCACACGCGTTGTAATGATCGCGTTTATCGGCAATGCGCTGATCGCTGTATCGAAACTAACGGCTGCAGCGATTACCGGCTCATCCGCCATGTTCGCAGAAGGGATTCACTCGATTGTCGATTCAGGCAATCAGCTTCTCCTGCTGTACGGCATTAAGCGATCAACCAGACCCGCAGATGCGCGTCATCCATTTGGGTATGGCATGGAGATCTACTTCTGGAGTTTCGTCGTTGCGATCCTGCTGTTTTCTATTGGCGCAGGCGTGTCGTTGTATGAGGGTATTGAGAAGATTAGGCATCCGCACCCCGTTGCAAGCCCGCATATCAACTTCATCGTTCTGGGGCTGGCTATGGTGTTCGAGGGCTATGCGTTCTGGGCTGCGATTAAGGAAATGAACCGCCGCCGCAGGCCGGATGAGAGCGTTTTCTCTTACATTCGCCGGTCAAAGGACGCGCCGCTGGTCGTCGTGTTGCTGGAGGATGCGGGCGCGATGTTTGGCTTGATGATCGCCACACTTGCCCTTGCCGGCGTCCTTCTGCTGGATATGCCTGTTTTGGATGGCGTTGCATCTGTCATCATCGGGACTCTGCTGGCACTTGCGGCTGTGGTTCTAGCTATTGAGACAAAGGCGCTTCTCATTGGCGAAGCGGCGTCACCGCGTATTCAAAAAGGAATCCGGGACATTGTTGATGCGGATAGAAGCATTATCGCCATCAACGAAGTGCTGACGATGCATTTCGGGCCAGAGGATATCCTGTGTGCGCTCAGCGTCGATTTCGCGGACACGGCGTCATCAATTGATGTTGAGGCTTCAATTTCAGACCTAGAACGCAGCATTAAGGCCGAATTCCCACAGGTCAAACGTCTGTTCATTGAGGCGCAGAGTGTGCTGGCACACGCGAAATCAATTGAGGTCGCAGATATCCATAAAGAGGACGGCGCGAAAGCCTGACCGGGCTATTGTAAAGTAGAAGCCTCACGCAGCGCCGTGGCGTCACGGCCAGCGAGGGCAACGTCCACGGACTGCCGCAACGTCGCCAGATCAAAAGGCTTGGCAAGCACAGCATGGGCGAGGGCGTCCAGATTGTGGGCGCGCTGGCGTTCGTGGGCATAGCCGGACATCAGCAGGATGCGCATGTTTGGCCAATTCTGTGAGGCTTTCAGTGCCAGCGTGACGCCATCTACTTCGGGCATCACGATATCAGATAGCAACAGGTCAAAGTCCCGGTCTGCCAAGACTTCCAAAGCGCGTTGGCCGTCTTCTGCAACGCTGGTTTCATGTCCGCACATATCCAGCGCGCGAGCGATGAACGCGCGCACGGTCGGTTCGTCTTCTGCGACTAGAATTTGGGCCATGGGGGTGCTCATATCGTTGCGAATCTAATTGCCCTGTTGGAGCAATCGAAATCATTAACGGCCAGAAGTATTAAAGCAGTATTAACGGCGGTAAATCCCTGTTGGCTTAAGCCGCCACCGCTTCGCCTTCAATCGTGATCCGATGCATTAGGCGACGCTCGCCCTGGTAGTCATTTACCGCATAGTGCCAAGTCGCGCGATTGTCCCAAAATGCAATTGATCCGGGTTCCCATTGGAAGCGATAAACAAAAGCCTGGTTCTGGCAGTGGGCATAGAGCGTCTGTAGCAGCGGTTGGCTTTCTTGGTCTGTCATGCCTTCAAAGCGCAGTGTGAAGCCGGGGTTCACGTAGATTGCTTTCTTGCCGCTGATTGGGTGGCGGATCACGACCGGATGCACGGCGTCTTGCTGGGCCAGCTCTGGGTTCATTAACCGCCCGCCGAGGTCTTCGCCTCGGTCCTTGTAGCGTGCCTTTTTACCGAAGACATGGCGGCTTGAATGCACCGCGTTCAGCTTTTCAATCGTCGCCTTCAGCCCATCGGAGAGCGTGTCATAGGCCGCAAACATGGAGGAGAACAGCGTATCGCCGCCAAGCTTCGGTGTTTCGCGCGCGAGCAACATAGAGCCCATTGCTGGAATTTGGTCGTAGGTGTGGTCGGTATGCCATCCGCCGCCAATATTGGCTTTCTGCTCTGGCTCTTTGCGGACCTCAGCGATTTTCTCGAAGCCATCCACATGGGCGAAGAAGCGGTTGATATCGATCTGACCGAAGCGCTCGGCTGCAGCGATATGCTGGTCTGGTGTCAGGTTCTGGTCACGGAAGAACAACACGCCATGGGCACCGAGCGCCTCACGGAGCTGGCTGACTGTACCAGTATCCATATCTTTGCTGAGATCGACGCCTTCAACAAAGGCACCCACGTTCGGGCTGGCCTGCCTGATGTTTACATTGATCGCCATGGTGCGTCTCCCGTATTTCTAATTGCGGCTTAGACTAAGCTCACGGCCTTATTCCGTGCAAGCGGAGCTATTCTGCGGGATCGCCGCCAACCATAGCGCGCAGCATGACGCGCGGTTGTTCCGGCGAAAAATCACCTGCATTCCGGTGCATGGTCGCATGTTCATCCCAAAGTACCAGATCGCCAGGCTGCCAAGCGTGATAGTAGGTTGAGGCATCTCCCGTCGCCTGCACAAGCAGGTCAGCCATGAAGTTGGCGCTGTCCCGGTGCGTCATGCCAGCAAACCCGGCTGTGTGGATCATGCAGAACTTCAACAACTTCCGCCCCGTTATTGGGTGCGGCATAACTAATGGACGTCGCACTGGATTATAGGCACCCCAGCGGTCAGGCGACATGCCATCGAAATATTCTCGGCCTGCAGGCCCAAGCCCAAAATGGTTGATGGTCTCCAAGTCTTCAATGCGGTCACGGAGGTTTTGGGGGAGTGTTAGGAAAGCGGTGTGCATATCTGCGAACAGCGTGCCGCCGCCGTCGCTGGGGACTTTGATGCCGTACAACATCGCGCAATCGGGTGGGCTTTCGGCGAAGCTGCCGTCGTAGTGCCAATCAGACGCCCGGCGGACACCGAATGCATCAATAGAACCATCACTTTCGACATTTGTCAGATAGGATACGTCTGGGACATCTGGATGGCGGTATTTCTCGATAACACCAGGCACGATCTGCCCGAACGCGCGCGCAAACCGGGCGATGGCGGCAGCGGTTAGATCTTGGTTGCGGAACACGAGGACCGGGTTTTCCGCGAATAAACTTCGGATTGCGGTCAATGTGCGGTCACCTAGCGGCTCGGCTAGATTGACATCTAACACCTCTAGGCCGATTGGGCTGCCCAGCCGTCTGGACCGCAAGCCAAGCTCAGCCACCGGGTTGCATTTCGAAAGCGAACATCAGGTTGTTCGCTAGCATATCGCGCCGTTCCAGAAGTCCGAAACCAAAGCTGCCGGCAAGCTGAGCAATGCCGTCCGCATCCTTGTAGCCAATTGCTTGGTCTTGTTGGCGGAGGCTGTCGTGAAAGCTGGCATCGCTCTCTGATACGAACGCACCGTCGCGGAGGAATGGCCCGTAGATGAAAAACCGCCCGCCCGGTGCCAGCAAGCGTTTGGCACCCCTGAAGACGGCTTCCACGGCGCTGTCTGACACAAGATGCAGCAAGTTCACCAGCATCAGCACATTCGCACTTTCGCTAGCAAACGGCCATTCAGCTTGTTCCACGTTCAGCATGGCCGCAGGCGCCATATTGGTGACACCAGCCACTTCGGCCCAGGCGTCAATGCTCGCAAGGCGTTCGGGCACGACATCCGTCGGCTGCCACGTCAGGCCGGGAAAGGCCTCAGCGAATGCAGCACAGTGCTGGCCGGTGCCGCTGGCAATCTCCACAGCGTGGCCCGCTGCAGGCATGTGTTCACGCAGCAATGCCAATATCGGCTCAAGGTTTCTCGTGGCGGCGGGTGCATTCAGTCTTCCGTCAGCCTCTGGTGGTGTGGGTTTGATCGTGCCGGTGTAAATTGGGCGCATTCTGATTATTTGCCCTTGAAGACGGGCGGGCGCTTTTCAGCGAAGGCGAGCATGGCCTCCTTCGAGTCCTCATATTGTCCAAGCTCGCCTGTCATTCCTTGCTCAAAGCGATAGCCATCTCGCAGGCTCATCTCCTCAATCGTATTGAGTGAATGTTTGGCGAGCTTCATGGCAATTGGGCTTTTGGATGCGATGTCCCGGGCCATATCCATAGCGGCGTCCATAAGGTCTTCCGGGGTCATAACAGCTTCGATGATCCCGAGGCGATACAGCTCAGACGCAGGCACGCGGTACCCGGTGAACATCATTCGCCGGGTGAGCGAATGCCCGAACAGCCGCATTGCATGCCGACCGCCGCCAAGCAAGCCAACATTGATCTCTGGTAGGCCGAGCGAACCTTTTTCCGACGCAATCAAGATGTCACAAGACGCAGCCACCGCCAGGCCAGCACCAAGGGCAGGGCCATTCAACGCGCAGATCACTGGCTTCTTGCATTCCATGATGCAATGAAAACTTTCCCTGGATGTGCGGCTGTTCTGCCAGTGGTCGCCAGGCTGGGCAACGCGCCCCACACGGGATTTGATGTCGGCCCCGGCGCAGAAGACTTTGCCTTGGCCGGTCAGCACAGCAACGCGCACATCATCCATGTCGCTGATCCGATCAAAGACCAGCATCATTTCCTGGCGGAACTGCGGACTCATAGCGTTCACTGGCGGATTGTCGATTGTGACGCGAGCGATGTGGTCAGCAATTTCGCATTTAATGATGGTTGTTTCCATGGCGCTTGCCCCTTGGCGTTTTGGTCAGTTTCGTTACGCTACCGCACCAATGGGCGGTCCGAAAGTGAGACTGCTTCAGCAAGAAACATATCAGGCAGGGAATTCTCGCATGGCATATGACTACATTATCGTCGGCGCTGGTTCTGCCGGGTGCGTTCTAGCAAACCGGCTTTCCATGAACCCAAATACTAAGGTTTTGCTGCTGGAAGCGGGCGGCGAAGATAAGAGCATGTGGATCACGGTCCCGGTTGGTTTCCAGAAACTGCTGAACCATCCAAAGTTCAATTGGAACTTTGAGACGGAGGCGAATGAGAACGTGAAGGGCCGCCGCATCCCTATCCCACGCGGCAAGGTGATCGGTGGATCATCCTCGATCAATGGCATGCTGTATGTCCGAGGCAACCCGATTGATTTCAACACCTGGGCGCAGCTTGGCAATCGCGGCTGGGGCTATGATGACGTGTTGGATTACTTCAAGAAGGCGGAAACGTTCGAGCGCGGCGGCGATGATGTCCGAGGTGGTGAAGGCCCTCTCCACGTAGCAGACATGGTTGAACGGCACGAAATGGTCGACGCCTTTGTGCAGGCTGGCGTTGAAGCCGGATACCCCGATAACCCAGACTATAACGGCAAAGATCAAGCCGGGTTCGGCTATTATCAAACCACCATGAAGGATGGCCGGCGGTACAGTGCGGCTACGGCCTATCTTCACCCTGTCCGCAGTCGTCCAAATCTGGATGTGCATTCGAACGCGCGCGCTCACCGGATTCTATTAGAGGGCAAGCGCGCAGTCGGCGTCATCTACGAGCAAGACGGCGAAATGCGTGAAGCGAAGGCGGACGGCGAAGTCATTCTCTCCGCCGGTGCCGTTCAATCCCCACAATTGCTAGAGCTTTCTGGCATTGGTCGCCCGGATGTGTTGGGTGCCCAGGGCATTGATGTAGCCCACGACCTACCCGGTGTCGGCGAAAATTACAGAGACCATTACGCCGCTCGTTTTGCCTGGCGCGTGAACCAGCGCATCACCTTGAATGAGCAAACGCGCGGCCTCGGGCTGGTTAAAGGCGTACTGCAATACGCGTTTAACCGCACAGGCATCCTGACGTGGACCGCCGGCGTCGGCCATGGCTTCGTGAAAAGCAGGCCGGAGCTGGATACACCAGATTGCCAGTTCTTTTTCGCCCATGGCAGTTTCGACGCTATCACCCGGAAATTCCACAAAGATCCCGGTATGACAATCGGCGTGTATCAGTGTCGGCCAGAGAGCAAGGGCTCCATCCATATCCAATCCGCAAATCCGGAAGCCGCACCAACCATCCGCCAAAACTTCCTGGATGATCCGATTGATCAGGCAGCGATGATTGGTGGCATGCGGGTTGCCCGACAGGTCGGCGAGGCCAGTGCGCTTGGCAAATATCGCGAAGAGGAGCTTTATCCCGGCACAGCGATGCAATCGGACGAAGAATTGCTCGAATACGCCAGGGCCACCGGTGCCACCACTTATCATGTCATGGGAACGGCCAAGATGGGCACGAAGGACGACCCCATGGCTGTCACGGATGACAGGCTGCGCGTGCGCGGGATTGAGGGCCTGCGGGTGATTGATGCCTCCGTCATGCCGACTATGCCGTCTGGCAATATCAACGCGCCTGTCATTATGGTCGCCGAAAAAGGTGCCGATATGATGTTGGCTGACGCCCGCGCCTGACCAAGAAGGCGATCCGCAAAGAGGCTCGACCAAGCCGCGATTACAGGCCACGCTATCTAAGAATCCAGAATCG
The DNA here is from genome assembly GCA_040263875.1 of Alphaproteobacteria bacterium. Lineage (GTDB taxonomy): Bacteria > Pseudomonadota > Alphaproteobacteria > Bin95 > Bin95 > VMCJ01. Next base: position 5,107 of record JBDQJI010000081.1, on the reverse strand, counting down.
GCCCACGCGCCGCATTAATGTAAAAAGGAAGAAATATGCGACCGAATAAAATCAAAGAAATGTGGGCTGCTGGCCAATCTGCATCCCTCGGTTGGCTCTCAATCTCGCACAGCTTCACGGCTGAGATGATGGCGCGCCAAGGCTTCGATGCGCTCTGTGTTGATCTACAGCACGGCATGTCTGAAATGAACGATGTGCTGCCAATGCTGCAAGCGATCTCACAGACGGACACTGTGCCGTTTGTGCGGGTTGCCTGGAATGACCCGGCGGCGATCATGAAGGCGCTGGATGTCGGCGCGTACGGCATAATTGTGCCGCTGGTGAACAATGCTGAAGAAGCCGCCAAGGCTGTCGCTGCTTGCCGCTATGCACCTGTTGGCATGCGCTCTTCTGGCCCGATCCGTGCGGCGCACTATGGTGGTGCCAACTACTTCGAGGAAGCCAATGACCAGATCATCGTAATGGCGATGATCGAAACTAAAGAAGGCCTTGAAAACCTGGATGCTATTTGTGCAACGCCAGGCCTGGATGCTGTTTATATTGGCCCGGCTGACCTTTCATATGCGCTTGGTCTTCCACCGCAGGCAGACAACCCTAACCCGCTGCACATGGAAACCTGTGACAAAATCCGTGATACGGCGCACAAGCACGGCATTAAGGCCGTTATGCATTGTGCAGGCGCTGAATTTGCTGCCGGCGCCATCAAGCGTGGGTTTGATATGGTGATGCTGACGTCTGATCTCGCTTGCATGATCGCAGGTGCTAAGGATCAATTGACGAAGCTCAAAGCCGGCACTTCGTAGGCTGAACTGCGGGGAGGCGGATCAAGATTGGCTCGGCCTCCCCCCGGTGTTTCGCCGGAATTTTGGAATGAATATTAGATTGCCCAAACGTGTCGCTGCCCGCTAAATTTGCGGCGAAAATAGATATCCGGAGGAATGGTCATGCGCTTTACTGAAGCCCAGATTCAGCAATACGAAACTGAGGGATATGTTTTCCCCATTGACGTGTTGAACGCCGATGAAGTGGCGCAGCACCGTGCAAGCCTGGAGGCGGTTGAAGCCCAAAACGGTGGTAGGCTATTGCCAGCGCAGCGCCCGAAGTCGCACCTCCTGTTTAAATGGCTGGACGATCTGATCCGTGATCCACGTGTGCTGGACCCGATTGAGCAATTAATTGGCCCGAATATCTTGTGTTGGAACACCATCTTTTGGATCAAAGACGCAGGCTCAGAAAGCTTCGTTTCATGGCATCAAGATAACCGCTATTGGGGCCTTTCAAGCGATAAAGTCATCACGGCCTGGCTGGCGCTTTCCCCAGCACAAGTCGAAAATGGCTGCATGCGGGTTATGCCGGGCACCCATAAGGGCGACGTGCTCAACCATGAAGACCGCTATGACGATGACAATATGCTGACCCGCGGCCAAGAAATCACCGAAGGTGTAGATGACGCCCGTGCCGTTCACATGCCACTCCAACCCGGTCAGATGTCGATCCATAATTATCGCGCCGCCCACGCAAGTGGTCCAAATACCGGCGCTGACCGCCGCATCGGCGTCTCCATGCACTTCATGCCGGTAGAGACTGAGCAGGTTGTCGGCGAATGGGATTCAGCAGCTCTGGTGCGCGGCCAAGACCCTCACCGAGCCTTCGAGCACACGCCGCAGCCGACCCGCGACCTAGACCCGGCAATATTCGCGTTCCACGCTAAGGCCGCTGAGGCCATCAACAACATTCTTTACGAGGGTGCGGCAACGAATACGGCCAAGCTTTGACAGGCCTGTAGGTATAACTATGCCGTCTCTGGCTTTGCTACGCTGTCAGTTGCAGTGCGGGCAATCAGTATTTTCGTGCGCCTGGTTCCGAGGCTGCGCGCGGGACCAAAGCTTTAACGAGGTTTTTCATATCTAAGGTGCCAACCGGTGCGCCGTCGCGCATCACGAGGTAGGTGTGAGAGGTATCGCCGCCAGATGTGCTGATAAGGCTTTCAAGAGTATCGTCAAAATCAACCTCGCCATGGGCATTACTGGGCGCCGTGGTTCCATCCAAGGTCGTCATGATCGATCGCACACGCAGCACACGGGCGCGATTTATATCGCTAACGAAGTCTTCGATATATGGATCGTTTGGATTGAGCAGGATGTGCTGCGGCTCGCCTTGTTGGACGATCTGGCCGTCCTTGAGGATGACCAAGTGGTCAGCCAGTTTTAGGGCCTCATCAAGGTCGTGAGTGATGAAGACTATGGTCTTTTGTAGCTCTGTCTGCAGTTCAAGTAGCAGGTCCTGCATGTCCGTGCGGATCAAAGGATCGAGTGCGGAGAAAGCCTCATCCATTAGCATAATTGGCGCATTTGACGTTAGCGCCCGGGCAATGCCGACGCGCTGTTGCATGCCGCCAGAAAGTTGATGCGGATAATGCTTGTCGAAGCCCTCTAAGCCCACGCGGTCCAGCCACTTGTGCGCCTCAAGCAGATATTCGCGCTGTGCAATGCCACGTACTTTCAGTGTCGTTCCGGCATTCTCGGCCACTGTGCGATGCGGCAAGAGCGCAAACTTCTGGAATACCATCGACATCACTTCGCGGCGCATGGTGCGAAGCTGTGCTTCATCATACGCCAGCACGTTGTCCTCATCGACTTCAATCCGACCCTGCGTCGGCTCAATCAACCGGTTCAAGTGCCGGATCAAGGTGGATTTTCCAGACCCCGAAAGGCCCATAATAACGGTGATCTCGCTCTCGCGCATATCTACATTAATATCGCTTAAGCCAAGCACATGGCTGTGTTGTTCAAGCAAATCTGCTTTGCTGGCGCCGTTCAGCACATGCTCCAGAGCCGTCTGTGGGTCCGCCCCGAAGACTTTGTAGAGGTCTCGGATCGAAATCTTGACTGAGTTGGTCAACGCGCTGCCTGCCTTAATTTTTCTGTGCAGCATTGATACGGTTCAACGCAGCCTTTGTGACCCGGTCGAGAATGATCGCGAGTAAAACAATACCGAGACCAGAAACCAGACCAACCCCAAGCTCCAAGTTCCGAATTCCACGCAGCACCAGCACGCCGAGGCCGGGTGCTGAGACCAGCGATGCGATGACCACCATCGCCAAGCTCATCATGATCGTTTGGTTCACACCGGCCTTAATATTGGGCAACTCCAATGGTATTTGTACCCCAAACAGCTTCTGGCGATCTGTCATGCCGAAGGAGTCGGAGGCTTCAATTACCTCTTCATCGACAAGCCTAATGCCCAGATCAGTCAAGCGGATTACGGGAACGATCGCGTAGAGAATGATCGCGATGCCATACAGTTTCGGCTCTGTGACCGAGAACAGAAAGATCAGCGGAATCAAATACACAAAGGCTGGCAGCGTTTGGAGCATATCCAAAACCGGTATAGTGAGCCTTTGCAGCGTATTGCTGCGGGACATGGCGATGCCTATCGGTACGCCCATCACCACACATAAAAACGCGCAGACAAAGATGATCGCGAGCGTCTGCATAGCATAGTCGTAATGATCAATCAGGGCCAAAAAGCCCAGGCACGCCATCACAAGTCCAACCATCCGAAACGACCTGGACGCCAGAAAGACAACCAGCATCAGGATGGGAAACATGAGCCACCACGGCGTCACGTCAAATGTATAAAGTGCAAATTCCAAAATCCAGCTGAGCGGCTGGGTGATTGGGTCAAGAACAAACTGAAGCGGATCCTTGACCGCCAGAAAAGCGTTTTCGACGCCCTTCGTTAAGTCTCTGGATTGAGCAATGCGTCCGCAGGCATCGTTGAGCGCATCCAGCGATGGGAACGGCAGGTCCCAAATTGATGCTTCTTTGGGACCATTGGCCTTGGCGAGCAAATCGGCCATGGAAAGCGGGCCGTCGCTTGTTTTACCGGCATCGCACCAAGCGCGCAGGCCGAGATTATCAAATACAAAATCATAGGTAGCCATGTGATGCCCGTTCGTCCATCAATGCGGATAGAAGTATCCGTCAGGCAGCAAGTTTGCGCACCTGTTCGCGAGAATGCGCCGGGCAGACATGTAGGTCCGCCCGGCTTTCCCGTTACTTGATGAAGGCGGACAGTTTTGCCCGTGCATCGTCATTCACCCATTTCGACCACACATCAGATTGGGTCGTCAGGAAGTAAACAGCGGCTTCTTCTGCAGACGCGCTGTTCTTCTCCTGCCAAGCCAAGAGGCTGCTGAGCAGGCCGATTTCGAAGCTGACTTTACCCATCAGCGCAGCGACTTCAGGCTCACGTTTGGCAAGTGCGGCGGTCGCAACCGTCAGCACAGGCGCTGGGGGGAAGTCAGAAACGGCAGGCTTCGCGTTCTCTTTGTCCTGGTTCGCTTTATGGGCGGCCATGTCGATATCGCCGATAGCGACTTTCGTCATTTTGTACTTACCGAGAACCGCAGTCGGGCCCCAGTAATAGCCGAACCATGGCTCTTTGTTCTCGTATGCCGCAGCGATGGATGTCGCCAGGGTTTCGCCGGAACCATGATCGAAAATATCGACCGTACCGCGCATATCCAGCGCCTTAATCAGGTTGTCGTTAACAATGCGGCATCCCCAGCCATCGGGGCAGTTATTGAAGCGCCCACCAACCAGCTTTGGATTGGCAAGAATGCCTTTCACAGTGGCGAGTTCTGGGTGCGCGTCTGCCAGATAGGTAGGGATCCACCAGCCTTCGACGCCGCCTGGATCAAACACGTCTGCGAGCCGTGTAACTTTGCCTTCAGCTTCAAGCTTGGCATAAACGGCACCGGTGGAGTTCAGCCACAGTTCGGTAACGATGTCTGGTTCGCCATTTTCAGCTAGCGAGGCCACAGATGTCGTGGTTGCTGAAGGAACTTTCTCAACTGAGCAGCCGTAGCCTTGTTCCATCAAAAACTTGGAAACTTCAGTAATAATCTGGGACGATGCCCAGTTAATTTCGGTGATTGATACTTCACCGCAATCGGCATGTGCAGCGGGGTGAATTCCGGAGCGAAGTGCAACACCGCGGGCAGATTTGGTATCTGTCTGATGCACAACGTGAAACGGTGTCGCCATGTCGAACTATACGCATCTCACGCCCAGCGAGAGAGATCAGATCGCTGCCTTGAAGG
>JBDQJI010000080.1:0-18288 GCA_040263875.1 Alphaproteobacteria bacterium | reverse complement strand
GTAAACGCCTACAACTTCGCACGCAGACTAAAAACCTTGAAAGGTCTCACCCCATTCGAATATGTCTGCAAAGTCTGGACTGAAGAGCCTGATCGGTTCAGACTCAATCCGACCCATCAATCTCCGGGACTAAACACCTAGTGCGTGCCATCGCCCGGTCCATTCGCCGCCTCCTTTGAAGTTTGATCCTGGTGCAGTGACCTGATATAGAAATTCGAAGCAGAAATTCCGGGCAGTTGCCAGGTGGCGTTAAATTGCCCCTTGGCTGATCTTGGTTATACTATGTAGCAGATAACGCGCTGGTTAGAGTAAAGATTGTATTAACCAACGTAAATAAACCCCTAAGGAGTGGTCCCTATGGCGCTTGATGCAACTTCGCTGCCTTCCCTGAAAGGCGCAGTTTCCGATGAAGAATGGGATACGCGGGTTGAACTGGCGGGGTTCTACCGCCTGGTCGCCAAGCACGATATGGATGATCTTGTCGGCACCCACATTTCGGCACGCGTGCCGGGGCATCCAGACCAGTTCCTGATCAACCCATATGGTGTTCTGTTCGATGAGATCACGGCCTCTTCGCTGATCAAGGTGAATATGGATGGCGATGTGCTGTCTGACGGCCCTTGGCCCGTGAATGCAGCCGGGTTCACGATCCACCATGCCGTGCTGTCTGGCCGTGATGATGTGATGTGTGCAGCCCATACCCACACGGTCGCCGGCATGGCTGTTTCCAGTGTTGAAGGCGGGCTGACGCCGCTCACTCAGAAGCACATGCGCTTCTATAAGAGCATTGGCCATCATCCCTATGAAGGCATTGCGGATGACGCTGATGAATGCGCCCGCTTGCAGCGCGACCTTGCTGGCCACGATGCGCTGTTGCTGGAAAACCATGGCCTGCTGACATGCGGCCCAAGTGTCCGCTCCGCATGGGCGCTCCTGTATAATCTGGAGAAGTGCTGCCAGACACAGCTTGCCGTTGAAGCCACGGGCGCTGAACTGGTGACGCCGTCTGAGGAACTCTGCGAGAGCACCCGCGCGTTATTCGAACGCATGCTGCAAAAGCCGGGCTTCGGGAATCTTCTCGACGCCTGGGAATCCTCGTTGCGCCTGGTTGCGCGCGACGACGACAGCTTCATGCATTGATCCGATAAGAGAGAGTTTCGATATGCCATTGGATTTATCCCAACCGGTTCCGACAATTGATGTTCGCGCTGCTGTATCCCCTGAAGAATGGGACGTGCGCGTTGAACTTGCCGCTCTTTACAGGCTCGCCGCGCGCCATGGCATGACGGACCTTGGCGGCACCCATTTCTCCGCCCGCGTGCCTGGACCAGAGCATCACTTTCTGATCAACCCTTATGGACTGATGTTTCAGGAAGTGACGGCATCCAATCTCGTGAAGATCGATACGGATGGCGAAATTGTGCTGGATAACGGTTTCCCAGTGAATCCGGCCGGGTTCACCATCCACTCCGCCATCCATATGGCGCGGGAGGATGTTGTTTGCGTGGCGCATACGCACACCGTCGCTGGAATGGCCGTCTCCTGCTTGAAAGACGGCTTGCTGCCGATGACGCAGCACTCCCTCCGCTTCCACAATCGCATTTCCTATCACGACTGGGAGGGGGTTGCGACGAACTTGGATGAGCGTGAGCGGCTGGTGTGTGATCTTGGCGAAAACCAAACCATGATCCTGCGCAATCACGGCGTTCTTTGCTGCGGGCGTAGCATGCCGGAAGCGTGGCGTGGCCTGTTTGCGCTAGAGAAATCCTGCGCGTCACAGATTCAGGCCATGGCGATTGCCAAAGCCACGGGGCGACCCATTAAATTGCCGCCGGAAAGCGTAGCGCAAGGTACGTCTGACAAACTGGAAAGCCGCCACGGCAAAGACACCGTCAGCCGCGATTGGCCCGGCCAACTCAGCAAGCTGGACCGCGAAGAACCGGACTATGCGAATTAACTCTCGCTAAGCGCCAAAGCTCTTCTGGGGCACGCCCCGGAAGAGCGAGACGTGGGTGTGGATGGCCAGCCATGGGTCATCCACGGCAGCCCGCACGAATGTGCCCGTGGTACGGCCAGGGCGCTCGTAGGCGGAACCATCTTCGTTGAAACCGGTCGATGTCCAGGTGACCAAGCCATTGGCCATCAGCCGGTCTGGCGAGACGATGACTTTTAGGCGGACATCGGTTTCGTGGTGGAAGTCTTTGATCGTGCCCCAAATGGAGCGCCACTGCTTGCCCTCAAGCTGATCCAGCCCTTCAACCAAGTCCATCCAAGTGCCAAAACCAATGGCGTCCGGGTGGAACAGTGCGCGGGCATCCTCAAAGCGGCGGGTCGCGACCATGGCACCCCACTGGTCGAACCAGTCTTTGATAGCGGCTTGGTCTTCGGTGGCGGCGTTCACCCATGTAGAGATGGTCATCTTATCCTCGCTTCAGGATTGGCGCTTAATCATGGGGCCGCAATTGGCACCGCCAAATACATGCATATGCACATGCGGCACTTCCTGATTGCCATCATCGCCATTGTTGACCACCAGACGATAGCCACCAGATTCAACGCTTTCAGCGTCTGTGACAGCAGCGACGGCTTCAACGAAAGCGCTATGTTCGGACTTAGAGCCGTCGCGGGCGAAATCGTGCCAAGTGCGGTAGGGGCCTTTTGGAATCACCAACACATGAGTTGGTCGCTGGGGTTCAATATCCCGGAATGCCAAAGTGTGGGCGTTCTCGAAGACAGTGTTATTGGGAATTTCCCCGCGCAGAATTTTGGCAAAAATATTCTGATTGTCGTAATCGGACATGAGCCCGGTGCCTCCTATTTTGCGCGTTTGGCCAACTCGGCCCAGACCTGATCCGGCGTCACATCCCGGGCGGCCCAGAGCACGAGCAAATGATAAAGCAGGTCTGCGCTTTCAGAAATGAGGCGGTCTTCCGGGCCGTCAATGCCGTCAATCACGACCTCAACGGCTTCCTCCCCAACCTTCTGTGCGACTTTGTGGAGCCCGCGTTCGAACAGCTTTGCGGTGTAGCTGGAATCTGGATCACCGCCTTTGCGGCTGGCGATTACGGCATAGAGCTGGTCCAATGTGTGGTCGCTCATGATGCGTCCTCTGCTACGGGGCGGACAGGCAGTCCTGCGGCGGCCATGTGCGCTTTGGCTTCGCTGATTTCGACTTCGCCAAAATGAAAGATTGATGCGGCAAGGACTGCGGAGGCATGACCGTCGCGCACGCCTTCCACCATGTGATCCAGATTGCCGACGCCGCCGGACGCGATGACGGGCACGGATACAGCGTCCGATACAGCCCGCGTCAATTCCAGATCAAAGCCAATACGTGCGCCATCACGGTCCATGGATGTCAGCAGCAGTTCGCCAGCGCCGAGCGCTACGACGCGTTTCGCCCATTCGACCACATCAATGCCCGTGTCTTTCCGCCCGCCATGGACGAAAACGGACCATTTCCCGGGGGCGACTTGTTTCGCGTCAATCGCGACTACGATGCACTGCGCGCCGAATTTCCGGCTGGCCTCAGCAACAAAATCCGGGTTGGCGACGGCGGCGGAATTGATGGAGACTTTGTCAGCACCTGCCAGCAGCAGCTTGCGTACGTCTTCCACTGTACGAACTCCGCCGCCGACAGTTAGCGGCATGAAGCACTGTTCCGCGGTGGCGCGGACCACGTCGAAAATGGTGTCGCGGCCCTCATGGCTGGCGGTGATGTCCAGAAAACATAGCTCATCCGCACCGGCGGCATCATAAATACGCGCTTGTTCTACGGGGTCGCCTGCATCCACCAGGTCAACGAAATTGACGCCTTTGACGACGCGGCCTGCATGCACATCTAAGCAGGGAATAATCCGAACTGTCAGCATTATCGTGCGGCCAGAATGGCGAGCGCAGGGTTCAACGTGCCGTCATATAAAGCACGGCCGATGATGGCACCTTCGATGCCAGCAGATTCCTCCGCCTTCAATAGTTTGATGTCATCCAAGCTGGAAAGGCCGCCGGACGCGATGACCGGCGTTGAAAGGGCAAAGGCTAAATCTGCCGTTGCATCCACATTCACGCCGCCCATGGCACCATCCCGATCAATATCCGTGAAGACAATGGCGGCGACGCCTGCATCCTCGAACCGCAGCGCCAGTTCCAGCGCCGTGATCTCGCTTGTTTCTACCCAACCCTTAACCGCTACCTTTCCGTCCCGCGCGTCAATGCCAACGGCGATTTGGCCGGGGAAGGCTTTGCAAGCTGTCTTAACAAGCTCCGGGTCTTCAAGTGCCACAGTACCAAGGATAACGCGGGCGATCCCGGCATTCAGCCAACGTTCGATGCCTGCCATATCGCGAATGCCGCCGCCAAGCTGCGCCGGTATATCAATGGCCTCCAGGATACCTTTGACTGCATCAATATTGACCGGCGAACCTTCGATCGCTCCGTTGAGGTCGACTAGGTGAATGCGTTCGAACCCTGCAGTCTCAAAGCTAGCGGCTTGGGCACCAGGGTCATCATTGAAGACGGTGGCTTTGTCCATGTCGCCGCGTAGAAGGCGTACGCATTGGCCGTCTTTTAGGTCGATAGCAGGGTAGAGCAGCATGTGCAGTTATTCCGGTGCGGCTTGCGGCATAGGTGGCTTAGTCGGTGGTGCTTCAGTTTCTTGCAGGTTCTTGAAAAAGAACAGGCCTGGCGTCCATTGTCCGCGCACAAACGCATAATGCGGGTGCGTTGCCCAATGGGTAAAGCCAAGTTCTTTATAAAGCCGGATAGCGCCTGTTTGGGTTTCGCGGACATCCAAGTTCATTACCCGGATGCGGCGGCGGCGGGCTTGTAATTCAATTTCTAGCGTCAGCATTCGGCCAACACCGTGGCCGCGAGCCCAGGGGGCGGTAAATCCGTGTTGAAGCGCGGAGGAGTGCTTCTGCGCCTCGTTATTTTTTGGCGGGACGACAAGCTGCCCAGACCCGCAAATGACGCCGTTCAGCCGGGCCACGAACAGTTCCCGTTCAGGCACTAACATTACGCCGCGCCAATAGGCTTCCAGGGTTTGCCGGGGCGGGGGTTCCAGCCAGCCAAATCCGCCACCATCCAGAATGGCGAGGCTGGCGGCATCGCAGAGTTCTGCCACGTCTGATTCACTGAGCTTTGCGACCCGTTCGACTTTCGCCGCGCACATCTAATTCAAGGCTCCCATTTCAGAAAATTCGCGATCAAGGCTAGGCCCGCCGCTTGGCTTTTCTCCGGGTGGAATTGCGTTCCCACGATATTGTCTCGTCCGACCATCGCTGTCACTGGACCGCCGTAATCGACGGTCGCCAGCACATGCTCTGCCTTTTCCGCTTGCAATGCAAAGGAGTGCACAAAATAGACATGGGCACCGGCAGGTACGCCTGCCAGGACTGGATGTTCGGCGACAGGAGCGGCAAGCGCATTCCAGCCCATATGCGGGATTTTTAGGTTTGGGTCTGACGGGGCCAGCGGTTCTACAATGCCTGGAATCCAGCCGAAGCCTTCAGTGTCGCCGTGTTCGCGGCCAAGGCTCGCCATAAGCTGCATGCCGACACAGATGCCGAAGAACGGAACCTGGCGCACAGTCGCTGCATGGCTGATTGCCTCCACCATGCCGTCGATAGCGCTCAATCCATCCAGACAATCCCGGAACGCGCCGACGCCTGGCAGCACGACGCGATCTGCGCCTGCAATGGCGTCTACATCCCCTGTAACATCTATGCTGACATTCAGGCCAGACTCCCGCGCGGCTCGTTCAAACGCTTTTGCAGCGGAACGGAGATTGCCGGAGCCGTAGTCAACAATTGCGAGCTTCACCAGCGACGCTCCACATCTGCGGTGCGGGCGGCGTCGCTCGCGATCATGCGCGCTTCTGCTTCAACGAGGCTCGGTGCCAGGACAACATCAGCCGTACTCCAGCCTTGGTTCTCAAGCGACCACGCCTCAAGGTCTCTGGCGGAGAATCCGCCCCAAAGCGCTGCGATAAGCCAAAATCCGGCGGCGGCAGGCGGCTCGCCTGCGAGGCCTGCAAGGACACCAGCAACCAGCCACCCGGCGGCAAGTGCTGCAGCTGCCATCCATCGGGCGCACGCCACAGCCCAAAGCGGGCCAAATAGGAAGGCACCCCACACAAAGCCGTCACGAATGACTTGCGTTTCTGCCCGCCCGTTTGCGCCAAGCCAACGCCGATATGCCGTATAGGCGCGCATGCTGATGCTCCTACCCCGATGCCTTAAAGCGAGCCGCCGAGTACGCCCTTGGTCGACGGCGTTTGATCACCGCGCCTCGGGTCAGTCTCTACAGCTTCACGCAGCGCGCGGGCCAGCGCTTTGAAGCAGCCTTCCGCGATGTGGTGCGCGTTCACGCCATAAAATGCTTCCACATGCAGGGTTGCACCAACTGCACCTGCAAAGGCCTGGAAAAATTCGCGCACCAATTCGGTATCAAACGTACCGATCTTTGGCGCGGTCATATCAACCCGCCATACCAGATAGGGCCGGTTCGAAAGATCGATCACGACACGGGCCAATGCTTCATCCATCGGCGTGAACGCTTGGCCGTAGCGGCGGATGCCTTTGCGCTCACCAAGCGCCTTAGCGATGGCTTGGCCCAAAACGATCCCACAATCCTCAACCGTGTGATGGTCGTCGATGTGCAGGTCGCCTTCAGCTTTCAGCGTAATATCGATCAGGCCGTGTCGGGCCAATTGATCCAGCATGTGGTCAAAAAAGCCAACGCCGGTGGCGATGTCGCTTGTGCCGTCGCCATCCAAATTAACGGTGGCTTCAATGTTCGTCTCGCGGGTTTTCCGCGTAATGCTCGCCTGCCGCATGGCTATCGCCCAGTGTTCAAAGTTCAGTGTTCATGTCCAAATGAGCGGCGGTTTTACCAGTGTGCGCGCCGCGGCGCCAGCGGTTATCCATAGGCACGTTGATCCGGCAATGACTTGACCTCGCCCCCATCCATCCCACATGCACTGGTCTTGGTGTGTGCGTTCGAATTGGAAAGAAGCCGATGGCTGAAGAAATGCCGGTTTGGCATGGAACAACGATCTTGTCTGTTCGTAAGGGCGGCAAGGTGGCGATTGCGGGCGATGGGCAGGTCAGCCTAGGGCCGACAGTCATCAAAGGCACGGCTCGAAAAGTGCGCCGGATTGCGGGCGGCAGCGTCATTGTTGGGTTCGCAGGTGCCACCGCAGATGCCTTTGCGCTATTTGAGCGCCTGGAAGCCAAACTGGAGCAATATCCGGGCCAGCTCGCCCGTGCTTCTGTTGAGATGGCAAAGGAATGGCGGACGGACCGTTATTTGCGCCGCCTCGAAGCCATGATGGCGGTTGCGGACGCCACGACCTCATTGACGCTAACCGGCGGTGGCGACGTGCTGGAGCCTGATGACGGGCTGATCGGCATTGGTTCTGGCGGCGGATATGCGCTGTCGGCTGCGCGCGCGCTGCTGCCGATTGAGGGCATGGACGCAGAAACCATTGCACGCCGGTCGCTTGAAATCGCGGCCGAAATTTGCGTCTACACCAATACCAACATCATTATTGAGAGCATGGACGCGCCATGACAAATTTCAGTCCCCGTGAAATCGTTTCCGAACTCGATCGCCACATCGTTGGCCAGAATGACGCTAAGCGCGCTGTCGCTATTGCGCTGCGGAACCGTTGGCGGCGTCAACAGCTGCCGGATGATCTTAAAGACGAAGTGATGCCGAAGAATATCCTGATGATCGGACCAACCGGTGTGGGCAAAACCGAAATCGCGCGACGGCTGGCTAAGCTGGCGGATGCGCCGTTCATCAAGGTGGAAGCGACGAAGTTCACAGAAGTCGGGTATGTCGGGCGGGATGTAGAATCAATCATCCGCGACCTTGTGGAGATCGCGATCCACGGCGCTAAAGAACGCCAACGCGCGCAACATTTGGCGAAGGCGGAGCTTGCGGCTGAAGAGCGCGTGTTGGATGCGCTCTGCGGTGCGGGTGCGTCCGATAGCACGCGGCAAACGTTCCGGCTGAAGCTGCGCCAGAACGAATTCAATGACCGCGAGATTGAAATTGAGATGCGGGATTCCTCCGCTGGTCCCAAAATGCCCAGCTTCGAAATTCCGGGCATGCCGGGTGCCCAGATGGGCATGATGAACCTGAACGACATTTTCGGCAAAGCCATGCAAACGCCGATGACTAAGCGCCGCCTGACAGTGGGTGAAAGCTATGAAGCGCTAGTCCGCGAGGAAAGCGAGGCCATGGTGGACGAAGACGCTGCTGCCCGGGATGCGGTCGAGACCGTTCAGCAAAACGGCATCGTATTCCTCGACGAAATAGACAAGATCGCCAGCCAATCTAAAGGCAGCGGTGCGGAGGTCAGTCGCGAAGGCGTGCAACGGGACCTGCTGCCGCTGATCGAAGGGGCAGCTGTGCCAACGAAGTACGGCACGGTCATGACGGACCATATTCTGTTCATCGCATCCGGCGCGTTTCATGTAGCCAAGCCATCAGACCTTTTGCCAGAACTTCAGGGCCGCTTGCCGATTCGAGTTGAATTGAAAGCCCTGGAACGGGACGACTTTGTGCGCATTCTGCAAGAACCTGAAGCCTCATTGCTGAAGCAATATGAAGCGTTGATGGCGACAGAGGGCGTCACGCTCACATTCGGGGAAGACGCTATCGGTGCTATCGCTGACCTCGCCGCCGAAATCAACGCCAATGTCGAGAACATCGGCGCGCGACGCCTCCACACGGTGCTTGAGCGCTTGCTGGAGGAAATTAGCTTCGGTGCGTCAGACCGATCTGGCGAGGAAATCAACATCGACGCTGATCTTGTGAAGGAGCGCGTGGCCCCGCTGGCTGAAGACGCCGACGTGTCACGGTTTATTTTGTAAGCGGGCCATGTACAAATAGCACCCTCATAGAGTTGGAGATGCGCTTTTGGCTTTCCGCCACATTGGAACCTCGCCTGAACGGGTGGAAGACGCGGCCCTGCTGACGGGCCGTGGCCGGTTTATGGACGACCTGCCAGTTCCGGCAGGCGCCCTGCATGCCGCCATCCTGCGCTCGCCGCATCCACATGCGGAGATTCGCGGCATCAATGCAGAAGCGGCGTTGGCGCTGCCCGGCGTTGCTGCGGTGGTGACAGGCGTTCAGGTTAAAGCGCTGACGCGGCCGTTTATCGTCGGCGTGCGCTCTCCCATCGACCATTACCCAATCGCCGTTGACCGGGCGCGTTATGTAGGTGAGCCAGTGGCTGTCGTTCTGGCCCGGGATCGCTATGTCGCTGAAGATGCGATGGAGTTGATTGAGGTCGACTACGCCCCATTGGACGTTGCTGTTGATCCGATCCTGGCGATGGACGAGGACGCACCGGTGCTGCACCAAGCACACGGCAGCAATCTGGTGTCCGAACGGACGTTTGATTACGGCGACGTTGAGCAAGCATTCGCATCTGCGGACCATGTGGTGTCGATCAACACCGTCTACCCACGTAGTCTCGCGAGCCCGATTGAGTGCTTTGGCCTGATCGCTGAATACGATCCCCATGAAGACGTCTATGACGTGCTGACCCATTTCCAAGGCCCGTTCGCCATCCAGCCAGTTATGGCGATGGCTTTGCAGGTGCCGTCCTCGCGCTTGCGCATTCGCACGCCGCCGGATTCGGGCGGTAGCTTTGGCGTAAAACAGGGCGTGGCACCCTATGCGGTGCTGATGGCGGTTGCGGCCCGAATCGCAAAGCGGCCGGTCAAGTGGATCGAAGACCGGATGGAGCATTTGACGGCCGCTGGTAGTGCTACCAACCGCGTCTCTACCCTTGAAGCTGCTGTGATGGCCGATGGCCGGGTAACGGCGCTTCGCTGGGACCAGGTGGAGGATGTGGGCGCGTATCTGAAAGCGCCGGAACCTGCGACGCTCTACCGAATGCACACATGCATGACTGGCGCTTATGACATCCCGAATTTGGCGATCAGAAACCGCGTCGTCGTTACCAATAAAACGCCGACGGGTCTCAATCGTGGATTTGGCGGGCCGCAAGTGTATTTCCCGCTTGAGCAATTGATGCGGAAGATTGGGAGTGCCGTCGGGCGGGACCCGTTGGGCATTATCCGCCGCAATCTCGTCCGCCCCAGCAGCATGCCGTTCACCACGCCATCAGGCGGTGTTCTGGATTCGGGCGATTACGGTGCGCTCGTCGAGCAAGCATTGTTGGAAGGGAATTTCGCTGATTTGGAAGATGCGCGGCAGCGGGCGCGCCGGGCAGGCAAATTGTACGGCATCGGCTATGCGGCCTGCATCGAGCCGACGATTTCGAACATGGGCTATATCACGACAGTCCTCTCAGCCCAGGAGCGTGAGCGGGCTGGCCCCAAGGGCGGCGCGCAGGCGACCGCCACCGTGGCGGTTGATCCACTCGGCGGCGTCAATGTGTCGATCTCGTCAACCCCGCAAGGGCAAGGGCATCGCACGGTGATTGGCCAGGTGGTGGCAGATGCGCTTGGCATCGCGCCGGATGTGGTGCGCGTGAATGCGGAACTGGATACAGGCCGGGACCCCTGGTCCATCGCATCCGGCAACTATTCCTGCCGGTTTGCAGGCGCCGTCGCCGGTGCCGCATGGCGGGCGGCGGGCGAACTGCGCACGCGGTTAGCGAGGGTCGCAGCTGCCAAGTTCGATTGCCCGGCAGAGATGCTCGATTTCCAGGACGGTAAAATCATCCACCGTGAAAACACGAATATCGGTATAGATTTCAAGCGACTTGCGGGTGAGGGCCACTGGGCTGCATCCACCCTGCCGCCAGACCTGCCGCAAGCGCTTAGTGTTACGGAGTTCTGGTCGCCCGACGTGCTGCAGCCGCCGGACGATGAGGACCGGATCAACGGCTCTGCTGCTTATGGCTTCATCTTTGATTTCTGCGGGGTCGAGGTTGATCGGGCTACAGGGCAGGTCAAAATCGACCGGTATATTTCGGCCCATGATGCGGGGCGTTTGCTGCATCCAGCCATGGCCGATGGGCAATCACAAGGCGGTTTCGCGCATGGCTTGGGTGCTGCACTGATGGAAGAGCTGGCATATGACGCGGACGGTGGATTTCTCTCCGCCAGCCTCGCGGATTATCCGATGCCGACGACCTGCGAGACACCAAACGTACAGATCGTGCATCGCCAAACGGCGTCCCCGGTGACCCCGCTTGGCGCTAAAGGCATTGGTGAGGGCACCACCATGAGTGCCCCCGTATGCCTCGCCAACGCAGTCGCAGATGCGCTTGGGCTGGAGCAGATTGACCTGCCGCTGCGCCCCGCGAAGCTGGCGGCGATCATTGAGGCGCGGCGGCTATGAAACCGGCGGCATTTAGCTACATCCGTGCGGAAAGTCTCGCTGAAGCGCTTGATGCATTGGAGCAATATGGCGAGGATGCGCGCATTATCGCTGGCGGACAATCGCTTGGGCCCATGCTGAACATGCGGCTGGCGGCGCCCGAAGTCCTGATCGACATCATGGGCTTGAAAGACCTGGACAGGATCGAATTCACCGATGACGGTGCGATGGCAGCGGCATGCGTCACCCAGGCCCGTTTTATGGGCCGGTTGGAATTGCCGCGCGCGCAACCGCTGCTGCATGAAGCCATGCCCTGGATCGGCCATGTCCAAACACGAAGCCGCGGCACAATCTGCGGCAGTCTTGCCAATGCGGACCCTGCGGCAGAACTGCCGCTGCTGCTGGCGACGATAGGCGGTGTCGTGATCGCGCAATCGAAGCGTGGCCAGCGCGGCATTCCGGCGCGTGATTTCTTCAATGGCATGTTTGAGACGGCCCTGGCACCGGATGAGATGCTGCTTGCGGTCAAGTTCGATGCGCCAAAGCCAGGATCCGGCGTTGCCTTCACGGAAATGGCGGAGCGTCACGGTGATTTCGCTATTGTGGCGGTCGCTGCCGTTGCAGACCAAGACGGCGTGACGCTGGGGCTTGGCGGAATTGGCGCGAAGCCGATTGTGAAGCGTTTCGATGGCTTGGCAGAGCGGGACGTTAAGGCGGTGATTGTCGGGTTGGCCAAATCCCTGGACCCGCAAAGCGATCCCAAAGCCGACGCAGCATATCGACGCCGCCTTGCACGGGAACTCGGACTGCAAACTGTGTTGAAAGCAATGGAGCGGCGCCATGCTGTATGAGAAAGGCCAACGGCATACAGTCGCCTTCACCCTGAACGGTAAGCCAATTTCCGGGGAGGCGGAGCCGCGCATGCTGCTCGTCGATTTCCTCCGCCATGAAACTGGGCTGACGGGGACGCATGTTGGCTGCGAGCACGGCGTTTGCGGCGCTTGCACGATCCAGATTGACGGGGAGCCAGCGCGCGCTTGCCTGACATATGCGCTTCGGATGGAAGGCCGCGAGGTGCGTACTGTTGAGGCGCTGGCCGGCGATGATGATGCGCTGTCGCCCTTGCAGAAAGCGTTTAGGCGGAACCACGCCCTGCAATGCGGTTTCTGTACGCCGGGCATACTGATGACTTTGGACGCATGGCTCAAAACCAATCCAACACCAACGGAGCAAGACGTACGCGAAGCGCTTTCGGGCAACCTTTGCCGCTGCACCGGATATGCCGCTATCGTGCGCGCTGTGATGGATTTCGTAAAAGAGCGGCGCCATGCTTGATGTCAGCATAGCTCTGATCCAGGCGGCTGAACGCAGCCCACGGGCCGAAGCGCTTATTGATGGTGCTAGCCGCTGGACCTACGTCGAAATGCTGAACGATGCCTGCAAGCTCGCAGCCGGGTTGAAAGGTATGGGATTGCAGCCAGGTGACCGGTTCGTGTCGCTCCTCCAAAACACATCTGAAGCCGCGTTATTGCATTGGGCCGCTCAGCTAACCGGTATCGCAATCGTGCCGCTGAACTGGCGGGCGACAGCGGAGGAACTGGACTACTGCGCCGAAAACGCTGAAGCAAAAGCGGTATTCTTCCAGGACGTCTCAGCTGATGCAGCGGCTGGCTCGGCGGTCGCACAAGGCTTACCGCGCATAGCTTCTGGCGCAGAGTTTGATCGCTTGCTGGCCAATGAACAAATTGCATCGACGGCCCACGGCGATATCGATGCCTGGTCGGTGATGCTCTATACATCCGGGACAACGGGGCGGCCCAAGGGCGTGCCGCGTATCCATCGGGTTGAGCGGGCGGCTGCTACTGCCCATGTGGCACAAAGCGGGTTCGTGCGGGGTGAGCGGAGCCTTGGCGTGATGCCGCTCTATCACACCATGGGCGTGCGCTCGTTGTTGGCAACAGCACTGGTTGACGGGTGTTTCATCTGCCAGCCGCGGTTTGATCCGGCTGGCGCGCTTGAATTGGTTCAAGCGGAGCGGATCACCAATCTTTTCCTGGCACCTACGCTCTATCACGACCTGCTGGCCGTGCCCGAATTTGCGCAAACGGATACGTCCAGTGTGCGAAAGCTTGGCTTTGCGGGTGCCTCGATGACGGACGGGTTGCTGCAGCGGCTGACGGCGGCGTTCAAGCCAGAACTGTTCATCAATCACTATGGCTCTTCGGAGATTTATACCTTCACGATTGAACCGGATGCGCCTGCGAAACCTGGTTCCGCTGGGAAAGCCGGCATGAACCAAACCATCCGCGTCGTCACTTTGGGCGGCGGGCCGGATGATCTGGCACCGCCTGGCGAAGAAGGTCACATCATTGCTGACCTGAACGGCGACGAAGCCTTTGGCGGCTATTGGCGTCGGCCTGATGCGGATGAAAAATCCCTCCGTGACGGCTGGTACTTTACCGGCGATACCGGATATTTCGACGAAGATGGCGATCTGTTTGTGACGGGCCGCGTCGATGACATGATCATCACGGGCGGCGAAAACGTCTCCCCGGTTGAGATCGAAAGCACGCTGTCGCTGCATCCGGATGTGATTGAGGTCGCCGTTGCGGGCATGCCACATGAACGCTGGGGGCAAGAGGTGACCGCCTTCGTGAAGCGCAGCCCCGGCCTGGAATCGGAAACGCTTGATGCGTATTGCCGCCAATCTGATCTCGCCAACTTCAAACGCCCCCGCCGGTATGTGTTCGTGGCGGACCTGCCAAAATCTCCTGTTGGCAAAATTCTGCGTCGGATGCTGCAATCCGGCGATTATCAAACTGAGGACGAATGACGATGAGTAATTCCATGCAAACCCACCGCTCTGCCCTGCTGTCAGAGCTCGATGGATTTCGCGTTGAAATTGATGCGGAGAACGAACGCGCGGACCTGATCCTGCATCGCCCGCCGCTCAATATTATCCGTATGCCCCAGCGCCCGCAGATCGCGGCTGTGATTGATGAGCTGGACCAGGACCACCGGGTCCGCGTCATCGTCATCCGTTCCGAAGGCCAGCATTTTTCTAGCGGCGGCGAAATTCCGGGCTTCTTGGAAGCCAGCCAGGAAGTTGTCTCGCAACTGCATAAGTATGTGGCGGCACCGGAGCGTTGCTCCAAGCCGGTTATCGCTGCTGTGCGCGGTTATTGCTTCGGGGTTGGGTTTGAGTTGTCGCTCGCATGTGATTTCCGCATCGCCAGCGACACAGCTGAATTTGCGCTGCCGGAAATGCGGATCGGCATGATCCCGGGGTCTGGCGGTTCAGCGCGCCTAGAGAAAATGGTGGGCGTTAGTCGCGCCAAGAATATCTCCATGCGCTCTATCCGCATTAAGGGCCAGCAGGCCTATGATTGGGGCATTGCTTGCGAATGCGTGGCAGATGATAAATTGGAAGAAGCCACGGCCAGCCTCGTGAAAGAGCTTCGCCAGTTCTCACCTTTGGCGCAGCGCACTTTGAAGAACGTGCTGAACCACAGCGTAAATTCGCCGTTGGAACAGGCGATGGAAATTGAAGGCCAAGCCTATGGTCGTCTGCGCGGCGGTAAGGACTTCGCGGAAGGTGTCGCGTCCTTTGTAGAGAAGCGTCGGCCCAAGTTTACGGGCGAATAAGCCATGCAGTGGGCTGAACGTCAGCTGCCGGAAGGCGATGAGGTCTTTCTGGATCATGTCGGTTGGTTCGTCGCGGACTTGGATGGCGCAAAGGCGCAATTGGAGCGGCTCGGGTTCCAGGTCAGCGTTGAAAATGTCCACATGAACATGGGTGCCGACGGGGTGCAGCGCCCGTCTGGAACGATTAACCGCTTGTCGATCCTGGGGCTTGGGTATCTGGAATTCCTGGGCGCGCGCGGGGAAACGCCGTTGGCGGACCAGCATCGTGCGCAGCTTGGCCGCTACGAAGGCCTGCACCTGATGGCATTCAATAGCGCTGATGTTCCAGCAGAAGCGCCCCGTCTTGCAGCAGAAGGCTTCAAGCCGCTGGAACCCGTTGATATGCGCCGCCCGGTTCAATTGCCAGGTGGTGACCATGACGGCCATTTCAGTGTGCTTCGCGTGCCGCCGGGCGTGATGGCCGAAGGGCGTGTGCAGTGGTGCGGGCATCATTCGCCGGACCTCGTCTGGCATGAAAGCCAGACCACCCATCCGAACGGTATATCAGCGCTGACTGGCGCACTCTGGGTTGTCGATGATGTTGATGAGGCACTGGATCGTTACAGCCGGTTTCTGCGGAAACCCGCCAAGCGCTTAGGTGTGGGCGCAGGCTGTGTCCCGCTCGAACGCGGCATGCTGATATTCGCGGAACCGAACCGTGCGGCTAATTTCGCACCGGGCCTCGCGATACCGACAACGCCCTTTGGCGGTGCCGTATTTCTCCGCGCGGATCAGTTGGATGCTGCGCGCGCTTGCCTGAATTCGAACGCAATTCCGTTTGAGGATATGGCGGGCAGGGTGTTGATCCGCCCGGCGCATGGCCTGGGCTCAACATTCATTCTCCATGAGGGAGCAACGCCGCCCGGTCTCTAACGTGAAGGAGCGCGCAGATGGATATGATTGGCAGGCGTCACTTTCTGACCAGCGCTGCCGCACTCAGCTTATCCGCCTGTGTCGGGCCTGCGAAGAGTGCTGGTGCCGCCCAAAGCGTTGACATCACCACGGCTCCACTAGGACAAGGCGAGGCTGCTGCCAGCGGGTGGCTCGCTTCCAGGCGGATCAAAGGCGGACAGTCATTTGGGCGCTACAGAATTTATGAGACGCCGGTGTTTGAGCGCGTGTTTGACCGTCAGCGGCTCGTTCTAAATTTGCCTGATGGTGCATTGGAATCCGTGTTTGTGATCATCAGCCCAGGTTTTGCAGATGAGGCGGAGAAGACGTTCACAGATGTTTTCAGGCAATTGCTGGCAGCCTATGGTCGGCCTGCGCATTCTAGGGAACGTGGCCGCTTCACTCGCAATGTAGCCACTGATCTTCGCACCGGCGCTTTCCGGCGGGAGCATGAATGGCGGGTTCCGGGTGGCGATCTTAGGCTTGGCATTCCTAAGCGCATTGATCGCCAAGTGCGCGTTGAGGTGCATTTTGCCCGTCGCCTAGCGCTGACCACACAATCAGATTGGAGTGTGGAAGTTATTCGTTAAAGTGGGCAGTGTTGAAACTGAGGAAGAATTTCGTATGCCGTGGATTTTGAAGCTTTCTGGCATGGTGCTGACTACGGTTGGCTATATGGTCGGTCAGATTTTGCTGGCCGAAACATCGCAAATATTGAGTTATCTACCCTGTGTGCCGGGGATCGTGCTGATACATCTGGGCTTCACAAGGGCGAGGTTGGCGAGGCAACAAACTCAGCCCGCGCCTGTGGCTGACGACACTGAGACCGAACAACCTTCTAGCCCTTCAGATAGCCAAGAGACTGGCGGTGGAGGCCCAGGAGGGCGTCCAACGCCAGACTAGAGCGCCATGCGTCGCGTGCGACGCAGCCCGGCGCTCTATCACATTGATTGCCCAAGGCCTCAAGCCAGAATGAAGTCGTCGGCTGTTAGCGTGGTGTGATCTACGCCAACCAGCAATAACCGGTCGCCACCGCCCATTTCCATCAGCGCCTTGCCGTTCACTGTGCGCCAAATACTACCAACCTCGGCCTCGAAGTCTGTGAAGCCAAGGCCAGAAACGTCGACTTTATCTTCGCCAACAGTGAAGTCGTAAACGATATCCAGGCCGCTGCCGACTGTGGCGACGAAGACATCATTACCGCTGCCGCCTTTCATTCGGTCCGTTCCGGCTTGGCCAATCAACCGATCATCGCCATTACGGCCGAGCAAAATATCGGCACCGTCGCCACCGCGCACGATGTCATTTCCGTGGCCTGCTTTGACAAGGTCACGGCCAGCGCCCAGCGTGAAATCTTCCGCACCGCCACGATCGTTCCAGAGAATATTAGCGTCACTGCCAATTGCAGTCTGCGCGACCTGCAGCGTTACCTGCTCGACGCCGACAAATGCGTCTAACAAGGTGAGGTCAAGCAGCCCGTTGCTGGTTACGACCAGTTTGTCGGCAGTTCCTTCACCACCAAAGGTGCGGTCGCCTGCGCCCAATTCATCGTGCCTGGCTGAGAAGGTATCGTTGCCTTCTTCGCCAAATACTTCATCCGCGCCGGTGCCGAGCAATAACGTATCTGCGCCCTGGCCACCGTGCAGGACGTCATCGCCTGCGCCGCCATTGATTGTGTCATTGCCATCGCCGCCGTCGCCCATGTCATTGCCATCGCCCAGGTCGCCGATATCGTCGCCGGCACCTGCGCGAATGACATCGTCACCAAGGCCGGAATTAAAGGTGTCGTCTTCTTCGCCCAACACGGCGATATCAGCTGTATCTTCGCCCACAAATTCCGCAGTCGAGCCGATGCCGTTATGTGTGACCGCACCGCCATCAAACCCAAAGATGACATAGGATTCGCCGACATTCAGGATGAGGCCATTGTTATGGCCCGGCGCGCCGATAATTACATCATCGAAACCATCGCCGTTGACGTCACCGCCGCCGCCAACAGACGCGCCAAGATTATCGAGCGACCCTATGCCCGAAATACTGATGCCGTCAGCATCTGCGAGGCTGCTAAGATCAATACTTGAAGAAAATCCGTCGTTTTTACCGAAAAGGATATGCGCCTCACCACGACCAGAGGCTGCTGCTTCAGACCCAATGATGATGTCTGCAAGGCCATCTCCATTGAAGTCACCAGCCGTGCTGACTGCGTTGCCCGCTTTGCCAGACCCGCTTGAGCCGTCCAGCCTGAAGCCATCTGTGCCATCTTATTGTTTAGTCCCGGAGATTGATGGGTCGGATTGAGTCTGAACCGATCAGGCTCTTCAGTCCAGACTTTGCAGACATATTCGAATGGGGTGAGACCTTTCAAGGTTTTTAGTCTGCGTGCGAAGTTGTAGGCGTTTACAAAGT
>JBDQJI010000079.1:0-18805 GCA_040263875.1 Alphaproteobacteria bacterium | reverse complement strand
CGCTGGATACCAAGGCGCACCTCCACCTTCGACCGCTTCGGCATATGGCGGCGGTGGGGCTCCCGGATATCGGTTTGCGCTAATGTTCGGCATTTTGGTTTTGCTGGCGTTTTTTGGCGGGTTTGGCCTTTGGGCAGCAATTGCACCGTTGGACGCAGCCGCTATCGCTCCTGGCCAACTTATTGTCAGCAGCAATAGGCGTGAAGTTCAACATCTAGAAGGCGGCATCGTCAGCCAATTGCTCGTCCGCGAAGGCGATACAGTGCGTGAGGGCGACCCGATCATCGTATTGGACGCAACCCAAGCTGACGCTTCCTTAGGCGTACTGCAAAGCAGACTTGCCTACGCTACAGCCAGAGTCTCTCGCCTTGAAGCTGAGCGCGCCGGTCGCCGGCGGATTTCGTTTCCTAGCTGGCTTCAACAAGCCAGAAGCGATCCCAAGGTCAATAGCCTCCTAACAGCGGAAGAAACTGCACTCCGCGCAGCTTTGGACGTTGTCCGCGATCAAAGCCGTATCTGGCAAACGCGCGCACGCCAGCTTGAAGAAGAAATCAAGGGTTTAGAGGATGAAATCCGCTCAAACGAAGATCAGCTTAGAATTATTGAGCTAGAGATCGCGGATCAACGCTTCCTTGTCAGCAGGGGCCTTGGCATCCGCCGCGTCCTGCTAGGACTCCAGCGCCAAGCAACGGAAATTAATGGCCGTAAGGCCCGCGCCGTCGCTGGTATTGCCCGTAACCGACAGGCTATTAGCGAGTCACGGCTTAGAATTGTTGAACTCCAGCAAACGCGCCTAACGGAAATTGACAATGAGATGGGCCAGCTGTCCTCAGAAATCGCCGGTATCCGACAGCGCATGTCTGCTGCAAATGACGTCCAGAAGCGGACCGTTATTCGCGCACCCGTATCCGGAAAGGTCGTCAATCTAACCGCCTATACGATTGGCGGAATTGTGCGTCCTGGCACGCCTTTGATGGAAATTGTGCCGGATGGAGATGACCTCAAAGTTTTGGCTCGGGTCAGCCCGGCAGATATCGATATCGTCCGTGCAGGCCTTGAAGCCCAGGTTCGCCTATCCGCCTATCCAGGCCGATCTGCGCCTGTATTTGATGGCGTTGTTGAAACAGTTTCCGCAGATTTGCTGACGGATGAACGAAGCGGCGTCACCTATTATGAAGCCCGTATTGGTTTCAAACCTGGCGACCCTGCGCTTGCTAACCTCACGCTCTATCCGGGTTCGCCTGCAGAAGTATCGATCGTTACAGGCGAGCAAACTCTTATGAATTCCTTGCTCCGTCCGTTGACAGATACTGTGCGGCGCGGCGCAACGCAGAACTAGGCCGAATAGATGTCTCGCTGGCTCATCATTGGTGCCTGTATGTGGATGGTCGTCCTAGGCGGTGCTGGCATGTTCATGGTGACAGGCTGGGAAGGGCGGAATGCCGTTGCTAACACTGTTGTTGCGGCAGCTACCCAAGCGAATGTCGCGAAACCTAAAACCCAGGTCAGGCAAACGCAGGCGACACAGCAAGCCTATCCCGGCTGGCTGAACATGCCTGTTGGCTGCACCATCGGGCGGGATTGCTGGGTCCTGCAGCAGTTTGACCATGATCCTGGCCCCGACTTCAGAGATTACGCCTGTGGTGCCCGCGCCTACAATGCGCATAAGGGCGTCGATTTCGGCCTGGCGACGGATAGCGACATGCGTCGGAACGTTCCTGTGCTCGCAGCAGCAGCTGGGCGCGTGCTCCGTTTGCGTGATGGCGAGACAGATGGCAAAGCCGTCACTCAAGGCGTGGACGCCGTTCCAAAAGGCCGGGAATGCGGCAACGCCGTCATTTTGGAGCATGGCGGCGGGTGGGAAACAATCTATTGCCATATGAGGCGTGGGTCCGTTGCGGTGAAGCAAGGGCAGACCGTCGCGGCGGGCCAACAGCTCGGTGCAATCGGGATGTCTGGCAAGGCTGAATTCGCCCATTTGCACCTTGGTGTGCGCTACAAGAACAATCCTTATGATCCATTCCTGCCAGGCGGCTTGAAACCTGGCGCATGTGGAAGCATCGACGCGCTTTGGACGCCAGCGGCGGCGGCGGCGCTGCAATATTCCCCACTCGATATGGTCGCGGTTGGCATTTCGGATACACGCCCGAATGTGGCGGGGGTCAATAATGGCCAGTTTAATAGCTTCACCCGGCGGGACGCGGATGCCCTGTTCGGCTGGGTTCTGGCATGGAACACCAAAGCTGGCGATATATTGCAGGTTGATATAAAGGATCCGAGCGGTAAAGCACTCTTGTCCACGACACAAAAGTTGGACAGGGGTTATCGTCGGCATTTCCGTTTTGCCGGCACGAAGAAGTCAGGAGCTTGGCGTTCGGGGAACTACACCGTCACTGCCACAATCCAGCGATCTGGGCGCACCCCTATCACCCGCCAGATGAGCCGTACCGTAAAACTTCGCTGAGCCGGTTTCGGGCGCGGCTTTGATCGGCTATTGTCGCCGCAAATTCTCGCATGCTTGGGGACCGCGAGATCGCATTCGGTTTGTGGTGAGGCCTACATGGTTCAAATTCGACGAGTATCTGCTTTATGCGCGCTGCTTGGCTTTGCGCTAACTCCCGTAATGGCGTCTGCGCAGGACGGCTCCAGCAAAGCGCCAAAGATCACGCAGGCAGTCAGGGCAGAGTTTCAAAACTGGCTCGTCGATGTCCGTGCCGAAGCGCGGGACAAAGGCATTTCTGAAAGCGTCATCTCCAGTGCGCTGTCCAATATTGAACCCGTCCCCCGCATCCTTGAGCGGGATCGCAAGCAATCTGAGTACACGATTACACTTGGCAAATATCGCAAGCGCGTAATCACACCAAACAATATCCGTGTCGGCCTTTCCAAACGGAACCGCTATTCCAACACTCTGAACCGTGTTGCTGAACGCTATGGTGTGCAGCCGCGCTTTATTCTGGCGATCTGGGGCATTGAGACCCGCTTTGGTGCCGTTACCGGAACGATGCCCGTCATTCCCGCTGTTGCGACACTGGCGTTTGATCGGCGCCGCTCTAAATATTTCCGCCAGCAATTATTCGCGTCACTGAAGATGCTGCACCGGGGTTATATCAGCTTGCCGGAAATGAAGGGCTCTTGGGCGGGTGCCATGGGCCAACCGCAATTCATGCCGTCGAGCTATATTGCTTATGCTCAGGACTTTGACGGGGATGGTCGCCGCGATATCTGGTCAAACGAAGGCGATGTTTTCGCCTCAATTGCGAATTATCTGGCAGAGCATGGCTGGAACAATGATCTCACATGGGGCCGCAAAGTCAGCGCTCCGGCAGGTGTGCGCCGTGCTGCAGTTAAATCCTTTAACCGCAAAGAGCGCGGCTGCCGTGCAATGAAAAAGATGTCACGGACCAAAAGCTTGTCCGAATGGTCACGTCAGGGGGTCACGAAGGCGGATGGCTCGCCGCTGCCAAATCGCAACCTCCCAGCCGCCATGGTGCTGCCTGATGGCGAAAAAGGGTCTGCCTATCTCGTCTACAAAAACTACCGTTCAATTCTCAGCTATAACTGCGCGCACCTCTACGCTGTCACGGTTGGTGAATTGGCCGACGCACTTTGGGTGCGATAACAAGCATGCGGACGGCTTTTCCAATCATCGTCGCCCTAGGGTTAGCGCTATCAGCGTGCTCAAGCTCTAAAGAAACCGCAGCGCCAACATCCGCGAAGACACGCGCGCCGGCTGTTCTCAAACCCAGCCCACATATCGGCCAAGATGCCCGCCCACGCTACAAAGTTGGCAGCCCCTATGTAATCGCCGGTAAGCGCCATGTCCCAGAAGAACGATTTGATCTAGCAGAAAGCGGTCGCGCGTCCTGGTATGGCCCCGGCTTTCATGGTCGCCAGACAGCAAACGGCGAACGCTATGACCAGCGGGCCATGACGGCTGCGCATCGTACATTGCAACTCCCCGCTATTATCCGCGTCACTAATGTGGGCAATGGGCGGCGTGTCGTACTGCGCGTTAATGATCGCGGACCGTACCATGGTGGCCGCATTCTCGATGTTTCAGAAGCCGGTGCAGAAGCGCTGGATTTCAAGCATTTGGGAACAGCACTTGTTAGAATCGAGGTGCTTGAAGGCCCGAGCCGACGTGTTGCAGGAATGGCTGGCCGCAAGGCCAGCGTTGCAGAGTTAGAATCTGTCCGCGCCGAAGCTGCCGCTGCTGACAATGGCGTCGCTCTCGCATCTGTTGGAACAGCCGCACGCAACAATGGTGCGCCGCCAAGCAGTATATTTGTCCAAGCAGCCGCATTTTCGTCCATCACCAATGCCCAAGCGTTCCGCGCTAAGGCAGCCCAGATAGGTGAAGCCGTGATCGAGCCTTCGTTTTCTAACGGTCGCCGCATATATCGCGTTAAATTAGGGCCTTACCGCACCGTAAAGGAAGCCGAGCGGGCCATTCCGTATCTAGCCGATATGGGTGCGCCAAGTGCCCATGTCACCGTTATACAATAGGAAGGCGCTAAGCCCATGTTGATTCGCATCGGCGCGATCCTGCTCCTACTTCTGGCAGGCATATTACCGCCTGCCACCGCCGCTACATTCGAATCACGCGCCCGGCAGGCGCTAGTGATTGATCTTTCGACCAGTTCCATACTGCTCAATAAGAACGCAGACACCCGGATGCCACCCGCCTCCATGAGTAAGCTCATGACGGCCTATTTGATCTTCGAGCGCATGAAGAGCGGCGCACTCAATCCGGAGGATCGCTTCACTGTCAGCCGTAAGGCCTGGGCGAAGGGCGGTTCGAAGATGTTCTTGCGGCAAGGTCAGCGGGTGCGCCTTGAAAGCCTGATCCGTGGCATCGTTATCCAGTCCGGGAATGATGCTTGTATCGTGGTTGCAGAAGGCTTGGCTGGCAGTGAAGAAGCCTTCGCGGAAATTATGAATGCGAAGGCGAAGGAACTCGGCCTCAACAACAGCCACTTTACCAATGCGACTGGATGGCCACATCCCGATCACTATATGACCGCCAGGGATCTTGCGACTTTGGCGCAGAGGATCATCGAGGACTTTCCCGAATATTATCACTATTACTCCCAAAAAAGCTTTCGCTTCAACAAGATCAATCAAAGGAACCGCAACCCTATTTTGGGCGAAATCGAAGGGTCCGATGGCCTGAAGACTGGCTACACGGATGCCTCCGGCTATGGTCTTGTTGGTTCTGCGACACGGGGCGGTCGACGCCTCATCATAGTGATTAATGGCCTGGAGACGGCCCGTGCACGGTCAGTCGAAGCGCAGCGCATGATGAATTGGGCCTTCGATGCGTTCGAGACCTATAAGCTTCTCCGCGCTGGGGAGACGGTTGAAACTGCAGAGCTTTGGCTAGGCCAAGCGGAGACCGCGGCTTTAGTCGTCAATCAGGACGTCACCGTGACATTGCCGCGTGCCTCTCGTGCAAACCTCAAGGTATCAGTCAGCTATTCAGGGCCAGTGCCAGCACCCGTCTATAAGGGCGAGGAACTTGGCCGGCTTATCGTAACAGCCCCCGGTGTTGATCCGATTGAACGCCCGCTCTATGTCGGTGAAACCGTTGAGCGCAAAGGTCCCTTTGGCCGGGTCATTGAAACCCTTGGCGCGCTTATTAGCGGCGCGTGGCGATAAGTCTTGCCTCGGGGATGCTTCATTAGCCTCGAAGGCGGGGAGGGCGCTGGGAAAAGTACCCAGACCCAGCTGCTTGCCGCATGGCTACGTGGCCTAGGGCATGAAGTCATCGAAACTCGTGAGCCTGGCGGATCGCCTGCAGCTGAGAGAATTCGGAAAACGCTGCTCGACCTTCCTGAGTCTGACGGCACTTGGGACGCGCACACAGAATGCCTGCTGCTAAATGCGGCGCGCCGCCAGCATGTCGTTGATATCATCGAGCCAGCGCTTGGGCGCGGCGCATGGGTCATCACAGACCGCTTCTCCGATTCCACCATGGCATACCAAGGCTATGCCGGGTCTGTTGGTCGAGCAGCTGTTGAAGCCCTCGACCATTGGGCCATGGATGGTTTCAAGCCAGACCTAACGTTAATGCTTGATATTGAACCAGAAGCCGGGGCTGCCCGGACAGGGGAGCGCGCACGAGCTGCTGGCCAAACTGTATTAGATGTTTTCGAACGCCGCCCCACAGCTTTCCATGAAGCCGTTCTGGCTGCATTTCGAGATATAGCCGCCCAAGAGCCAGAGCGATGCGTTGTTATTGATGCCAGCGCCACACTGGAATTGGTCGCAACCGCAATTCAAAACGCCGTCAAAGCTCGTTTGGACGTGAAGTAATGGCCCGGCGCGCGAAATTAGCCGAGGTCGAGGAGACCAACCCGGATCATCCACGTTTGGCAACCTCACTTCTGGGCCACCGCAGCCAAGAGCAGACGTTTCTGGACGCCTTCAATGCGAGCCGTATGCATCACGCTTGGTTGTTGCACGGTGCCAAAGGCATCGGCAAAGCAACGTTTGCGTATCGTGCTGCGCGATTTTTGATGTCCGAAGGTGCCAGTGACGCTGCGGATAGCCTGTTCGGCGATGCTGCCCCGCCCCAAAGTCTTGACGCATCGCCTGACCATCGAGCCGTCCGCCTAATCGTTGCTGGCTCACATCCAGACCTGTTTGCGCTCGAAGCGTCCCGGAAGACGCCACGCGGACCTGCCACAATTGCCGTTGATGATGTGCGAACGCTGATTGAGGCCACCCATCTCACCATTGCTGATGGCAGTTGGCGGGTTGTGATCATCGACGCGACCGACAGCCTCAATCGATCTTCTGCGAACACCCTGCTAAAGCTGATCGAAGAACCGCCGCCACGGACCGTTCTGTTCATCATCTCGCATCAGGTGGGCGGCGTTCTGCCAACAATTCGGTCACGCTGCCTGCGGCTGCCATTTGCGGGTATCGAAGATCAGGATGTCGCCCGTATTTTGGCCGCACGTAGACCAGACGCCGATGCGGATGCCATCAGCCAAGCCGTTCGGCTCTCTGCCGGATCACCGGGACGAGGGATCGCGCTCCTTTATGGCGGCGGTAGCGGGATTGTTGATGCGCTGGCAGAGGTGCTGGAAGGCCGGCGAGGCGAGGGTGGACTGAAAGCAGAAGCGTTTGCTGCACTCGTTGCTAAGGACCCGTTTCATTACGCAATCGCTGGCGAGGCGCTGACGGCTTGGCTCGCGGGTGCTGCTCGCCCGGCAGACGCTGCTCCCGTGGCCGGTATGACGGATGCCCTGACCCTTCAGGCCCGTCAAGCAGCGAAGCTTGGACCCAGGCCATGGCTTGATCTTTACCAGCATGCTGCGACGCGCATGGAGCGCACCAGTGCCGTAAACCTTGACCCGGTTCAGGTGCTGGTAGATATCTTGCTCAGAATTCAGGCGCTGCTCGCCCGTGCGTGACGTACGCCCTGACGCCATTCAGCCGTATCTCTTCGCTTAGGAGCAGGCACGATGCCCGCTAATCAGTCTTTTTACATCACGACGCCAATATACTACGTCAATGATGACCCTCATATCGGTCACGCTTACACAACGCTCGCCTGCGACGCACTCGCCCGGTTTAAGCGGCTGGATGGCTATGATGTCCACTTCCTGACCGGCACCGATGAGCACGGCCAGAAAGTTGAGAAAGCTGCCGCAGATGCGGGCGTTGATCCACAGGCGTTCACAGATCGCGTGTCCCAACGTTTCCGCCAGCTCGCCGATGACATGGGCTTCACCCATGATGACTTCATTCGAACGACCGAACCCCGCCACATCGAAGCCGCACAGGCGATTTGGAAACGGCTCATCGATCGCGGGGAGATTTATCTGGGCGCATACGAAGGTTGGTACGCTATCCGTGATGAAGCATTTTATGCGGAAAGCGAGCTAACCAAAGGCCCTGACGGCGAAAAACTGGCCCCGACCGGCGCGCCGGTCGAATGGGTAGAGGAGCCGAGCTACTTCTTCCGGCTCTCCGCTTGGCAGGATCGCTTGCTGGAATTCTATGAGAAGCACCCAGACTTCATCGCACCCAACAGTCGCCGGAACGAGGTGACAAGCTTCGTCAAAGGCGGATTGCAGGACCTGTCCGTATCCCGTGTCAGCTTCAAGTGGGGCGTTCCGGTGCCTGACGATGCCGATCACGTCATGTATGTGTGGCTGGACGCGCTGACGAACTACATCACTGCAGCCGGGTTCCCAGATACCGAAAGCGCTTCATACAAGAAGTTTTGGCCTGCTGATATCCATATGGTCGGCAAGGATATTTTACGTTTCCATGCAGTGTATTGGCCGGCATTCTTGATGGCCGCAGAACTTGATCCGCCAAAGCGCGTGTTCGCTCATGGCTGGTGGACTAATGATGGCCAAAAAATCTCCAAAACCACTGGCAACGTTATAAAGCCTCATGATCTCGTCGAGCGCTACGGCCTTGACCAAATACGGTATTTCTTGCTCCGCGAAGTGCCCTTTGGCAATGACGGCGATTTCTCTCATCAGTCCATGGTCACGCGGATGAATAGCGAACTTGCCAATGATTATGGCAATCTGGCGCAACGCGCACTGTCTATGATCGCTAAGAACCTCAAAGGCATCACACCAGAGCCGGGCGCCTTCACAGACGACGATCAGGCGATGTTGAGTGCTGCAGGCGAATTACCAGAAGCGCTGCGCCCGCTAATGGACGCTCAGGCGTTCCATGAAGCGCTTGAGCGCATCTGGGTCGTTATCCGTTCTGCCAACGTCTATGTCGACCGCCAAGCGCCCTGGGTACTGCGGAAGACGGATGCTCCACGTATGGGCACCGTGCTTTATGTGCTGGCAGAAACCATCCGACGTCTGGCGATCATGACCCAGCCGTTTATGCCAGATGCCTCCGCTAAAATGCTGGATGCCGTGGCATCTCCGGCAGATAAGCGTAGCTTCGGTGACGTAACCGATACCGCTGCAATGCTGGTGCCAGGCGCTGAATTGCCCAAGCCACAGCCTATCTTCCCGCGCTATCAGGGCGAGGAGGAAGGAGAGGGCGCATGATCCGCCTCGTCGATAGCCATTGCCACCTGGATATGTTGGAGCCTGAGGCGCGCGCAGAAGCCGTCTCCAGGGCTGTTCGCTCAGGGGTGCGTGGCATGTTGACGATTGCGACCAGGCTCTCTGCCGCAGAAGACGTCATCGCAATGGCAGCAGACCATAGCCCCCATGTGATGGCCGCAGTTGGGGTGCATCCGCACCGGGTTGGTGAGAATGGCGTTTCAGAGGAAGCCGAGCTCGTTGCTTGGGGCAGCCGCCCAGACGTCGCTGGCCTTGGTGAAACCGGCCTCGATTACTTCTACGACAACAGTCCGCGTGACCAGCAGCAGGAAAGCTTTCGCCGCCATATCCGCGCGTCAAATGAAACTGGCACACCGTTCATCGTCCATACGCGCAATGCGGACGCCGACACCATTACCATCCTGAAGGAAGAAGCGTCGGCTGAGGGGCTTAAGGGCGTTCTCCACTGCTTCTCATCAGGTCGTGATGTGGCCGAGAAGGCGCTGGAGCTTGGCATGTATGTCTCGCTTGCCGGCATTCTCACGTTCAAGAACGCCAAGGATGTGCAAGATATCGCTGCAGATGTGCCGCTCGATCGGCTATTGGTCGAAACGGACACACCGTTCCTGGCGCCCATACCCATGCGAGGCAAACCGAACGAACCAGGCTATGTTATTCATACAGCACGAAAATTGGCCGAGCTTAAAGGCGTATCTGAAGACGAAATCGCTAAAGCAACGACCGCCAACTTCGCACGGCTGTTCACTAAGGCCGCTGGGCTCGCCGAAGCATGAAGCTGGCGGTTCTTGGCAGCGGTTCGTCATCAGGCGTTCCCTACATTACCGGCGAATGGGGCAAGTGCAACCCGAGCGATCCACGCAATCGAAGAACCCGTGCCAGCGTCCTGATTGAGAGCGATGGCGAGCGTATTATGGTCGATACCGGGCCAGATTTCCGCGAGCAGTTTCTGCGGTCTGGTTCCGGACCAATTGATGGCATTATTTACACCCATGGTCATGCAGACCATGTTCATGGAATAGATGATATTCGTGCAGTTAACCATCAGATGCAGATGCAAATACCTGCATTTGGGTATGACGAATGCCTGACAGAAGTCGCGCGGCGCTTCGATTACGTATTCAAGCCGCCGCGGCCACAATATGGCTGGTTCAAGGCAAGCCTAGGCGCCAATCCGATTGAGAATGGCGACTTGAGGATCGGCAATGCTGCGCTGCGCATATTTGAACAGGACCATGGCGTTTGCCGCACGACAGGCATTCGCGTTGGCGACATTGCATATTCGACAGATGTCGTGCGGCTTGATGCAGAAGCCATAATGGCACTTAAGGGCGTAAAGACTTGGATTGTCGGCTGTCTGAGACGTGAGCCGCACCAGGTGCACGCAGGGTTAGACCAGGTGCTCCGCTGGGCTGACATTATTGGGCCAGAGAAGATTTATCTCACACATATGAATGCATCAATGGACTATAAATCGCTTATGTCTGAGCTGCCTGAAGGCGTCGAGCCTGCATTCGATGGGCTGGAAATTCAGGGGTGACATGGGGATTTGCGCCATATCGGCAATACTTTATTTCCCATAATATACCTTATCGGACTTTTTGGCACTGCAGTAAGCACCGTACTCTAACCCTCACCCAAATGACGTAAATTGACAATGCTCGCACCGCTGAACTAAGGCATTCATGCCCATGACGACCGACGCGCTCCACCAACACTTCTTGAGCTTCATGACAGTTCTTCATGATTGCTATTCGCGGACCACCTATTCCAACGACCGAAACCTCTATGCAACTGGTTTAGCAACAGCCATGGGTTGGATTGTCGACCTCCAAAACGGAACTGAAGTGAGCAAGGTCATAGAACACATCTGTGACCCTCAAACCGACAAACAGTTTGGAGATTATTGGAAACAAGGTGATTGGGGTGACAAGGAATCCCATGCGCTAGAACGGCTGCGCGCAAACATCCAACCTTAGCGTGACCTTTGTGCTTTTAATCTTTGAACGCTCAGCGAATTTGTAGTCGAGCTGGCCACATAGCTGGCACCTTGCCCTTTCCCTAACGCTCTCTTGTCCCTTACAATTTGCGCCTCACGACGTTCACAGTATCGGAACAAGCAAATGTCCTTTGAAACCATCCTGTACGAAGAAGACGGCCCCATTGGCTGGATCACGCTGAACCGGCCTGAGGGTGGCAACATGTTCAATGAGACCATGTGTCATGAGCTGCGGGACTGCATGAACGATATCCGCCGGGAAACGCGTACGCGTGTCGTCGTGCTGACCGGCTCCGGAGATCGGTTCTTCTGCATCGGCGGCGAGAAGTCTGGCATGGAGGATACGCTGCTGTATCCTGGCGTCCTGCCAACGCTGGAAATCTATGAGAGCATTGAGCGGCTGCAGAAGCCGGTGATTGCTAGCGTCAATGGCTATGCAGTCGGCGGTGGCAACGTGCTTCAGGTCGTCTGTGACATGACAATTGCTAAGGAAAGCGCAGTATTCCGCCAGGTTGGGCCGATGATGGGCTCGTTTGACGCTGGATATGGCACTTGGCGGCTGGAAGACCTTGTGGGCACAAAGCGCGCCAAAGAAATGTGGATGCTGAACGACCGCCTCTCCGCTGCTGAAGCCAAAGAGCGTGGCCTGATCAATCGCGTCGTGCCAGACGCTGACCTTCGCGACGAAACCCGCAAGATGGCCATGGATGTTGCCGAGCGCGGCCCGTTTGCGCTGGCCGCTATCAAACACGCATTTCTGGCGCGGCACGGCGGCGTTGCCGGATTGTCCCGCGTGACCCACGACCTGTTGCTGCGCCCGTTCCTGGAAACCAATGAATCCAAAGAGCTAGGCGCATCATTTCGGGAGAAGCGTAAGCCTGACCCGGACACTTTCGGGCAATAGGAGACTGAGGCGATGGCGTCCAATATCGGCCCGCTTCTCACCCTCCATAATCCAGCGGCAGCCCGGCGCTATTATGAGGCTGGGCTTTGGCAGCCGGAAACGTTCTGTGACCTGCTCGAAAAGCACGCATCCGAACGACCGAATGCCTTTGCTATTCGGGATTCTGAGCGTCGGCTTACTTGGGCTGAATTCAAAGAGCTCGTCGAACGCATTTCAGGGCATCTGGCTGCTGCCGGTGTTGGATTAGGCGATCGGATTGGTCTCCGTCTCTCCAACCGGGTTGAAGGTGTTGCCGCCCTGATCGCAGCCAGCCGTATTGGCTGTGTCGCCAACCCTTCCCTGCATCACAATTATACTGCCGATGAAGTCGTCAGCCTGATTGAGGCTCTCTCCGCGCGCGTCATCCTCACGGAAGGCGGTGTTGGCGTTGACGCTGGAACTGTTGACCTATCAGCAAAAGCAGCCGCCCTTCCGGGCGTAAACGCTGTGTTTCAACTCCCCGAAGGCCGCACCAGCGCTGGGCCGTTAGACGCACCTGTGGCCATTCCGGCAAAACAGGACGACCCGGACGCCGTTTGCTATCTGGCTTTCACATCTGGCACGACAGGACGGCCCAAAGGCGTGATGCATTCCGCAAACACGCTCCTGGCCAACGCGCGGGACATGGTGCGGGACTGGGGGCATGACGAAAGCACGGTGCTGCTCTCACTCTCCCCCCTCACCCATCACATCGCCTGGGTTGCCGTGTCCCAAGTGCTGGCGAGCGGCGGTGAACTGGCATTGAATGACCCGCCTGCCGGCATGAAACCGATTGATTGGCTACTGGAGACAAAGGCGACATATGTCATGGGCGTCCCCACCCATGCCATGGACATCCTGGCTGAACAAAAGGCCCGTGACCTAGAGACATTGGGCAGCGTCCGCACGTTCTACATGGCTGGCGCGCCGATCCCGCCTGCCGTCGCTGAAGGTTTCCGCGCGCAAGGCGTGTTGCCCCAGAATGTCTACGGCATGACAGAGAACTCATCGCACCAATATACCGTGCCGAGTGACCCTGATTCTGTAATCGTCACGAGCTGCGGACGCGGCGGCCCAGCCTATTCGATCCGCATTGTTGACCAAGAAGACCCGGACAAAGATGTAGCACCCGGAGAAGTTGGCCAGATAGCGGGCCAAGGTGCTTGCTTGATGCTTGGGTACTTTGGCAATCAAGAAGCGACCGAGGCGTCGTTCAACAAGGCCGGACAATTCCTTTCGGGGGACCTTGGGCGATTGGACGAAGGCGGCAACCTGGTTGTGGCTGGGCGCTTGAAAGACATCATCATTCGCGGCGGGCACAATATTCATCCAACCCGGATTGAAGACATTGCCGTTGCACACCCTGCAATCGCCAAAGCTGCCGCCTTCCCCGCCCCTGATGAACGGCTTGGTGAAAGGGTGTGCCTTGCCGTGATCCTGGCTGAAGGCGCTGCCGCACCACCCGAGGACGATGTTCTGCAGCACCTGAATGACGGCGGGCTTTCTCGTTATGACATGCCGGAATACTTCATCGTGATGAATGCATTCCCACTGACCCCATCAGGCAAGATTCTAAAGCGGGAACTAGCGGCGGACCTCATTGCGGGTAAATTTGCGCCAACACCCTGCCGGTTTACGGGCTAGGCCTAATCTCGCCGGTGTTCCCGGTCCCGTTTTGGGCGACCACGGCGGCGCATTTCAGCCAGTTTCTTACGAGCATCCGGGCCAACCTCAGCCACGATCTCAACAAGCGCATTATCCATTAGCTGGCGCATTTGTGCTTTCGTTTGGCGGCGAGCGGCAAGCGCATCACTCAACCGCTGACTATCAAACGGCTCCGCAGTTAAAGCCGCGCGATAAACTTTATTCGCTGCACGATGGGCTTCTCCTGCGGACCGGAATGCACCTTCTTGAGCACTCATAACCTTCTCAATAGCTGGTCGCGCTTCCTCGCCAAGGGCACGGATCAGATGCCGCGCTGGTGGCGGCGGGCGGCCTTTATGCCAGCCAGCACCGTGCGGCCCAGATGTCACCGCAGCAACAATCAAGCCGACCAAGAATAGATTAACGGAAAGGGACGCCAGCAGGATCCAAGGCCGTGGCGCATTTAGCCATTTCATCCGACATCACTCCCATCATCGTCCTCAAGCACGCTTTCCCAGATCATGACGTCCTCAGTGGCATAGGTGTCTGCGTTCATGCCGACATCACCAAACATGCCCCCGACGATCAGGCCGAGGCAGAGGCTGGCTACCGCAAACCCTGCAAAGGTCTGCCTGCCGAATCTCTGGCGTTCAACTACTGCCGCATCTTCGACGCCCATACGGGCCAGCAGGCGGCGCTCCATGCGGCCGTCAGTTGGAACTTGCGATGCGAAATCATTGCCCACATTGGCCAAAGATCGGTCCAGCGCTTGCTCCTGTCGCCAAGCAGCCCGAAAAGCCGTTGACGTGATCAGGTTCAGGCGGCCTTGCAGCCTGGATTCGGGCCAACGGCTGATATCCGCACCATAAATCGATAGCATCGCCATGGGCGATTTATTTGAGGTCATGTCGCCATCCTCCTTGTCTTATGTCGGTCCGCAGACGTCGCGTCTTGGTAGATAGGCTGGAGCGCCTGGCGCAATGTTCGCCGACCGCGCGCCAATAAGGATTCAACGGCTTCCGTACTAATTTCCAGCACATCGGCGATCTCCTGTCCTGTCAGGCCATCAATTGTGGCAAATGTAACTGCTGCTCTCTGCCGCTCAGGCAAGTTTTCAAGCGCGCCATCGATCGCAACGCCGATTTCCGCCCCAAACGCTGCTGATTCTGGCGATGGTCCAGATGAAGCCATGTTGAGTGCCGCATCGCCAGCGTCGTCGACCATGCGTCCGGACTTACGGATACGGTCAATACATTGTGTGTAGACGCTGCGACGAAGCCACCCGGATATCACGCCATCTGGCCGCCAAGTATCTGCCGTTCGCCAGAGCCGCATGATCGCTTCGTTGGCGATATCTTCGGCTTCAGCCGCGTCTTTCAGCATATGAGCCCCAAATCTGACGATGGGTTGCATATAGCTGTGCACTATTTCCCGCGCTGCATCCGCTTCACCGGCAGCCAGGCGCGCCATGAGTTGCGCGTCACGACGAATTGATTTGGCTCGGTCCGTGGGCATGCGCCAGCCTGTATGTCCTATCTCGGGCTTGAAACTTTGACACTTTAACGGAGGACTATGTGATTCCCGTCGCAAAAATAGTAAAAAGTAGTGGTTATTGTTGGCTGCTTTGGTGGGATTAGTCCTTTCTGATGAAACGAAACCCTTGCTCTCGAAGGGTGTAGGTGTTTTAATCATTTTAAAGAGGCGGTAATTATAATCTACTTCGTCTCAAGGATTGGCAGCGAGCCGATCTTGATACCAACTAGGGAGAGCAGGATGCTCAAAGTCGTCGTCGGACTAGTGATTGCGCTAGTAACCGTGATGTTCGGAATTCAATACATTCCAGGCGTTGCAGAAGCCGTACCGTAGGCATCGTATTTGCGCGATGTGGCAGCCCCGCTGGCTGTGATAATTGCAATCGCCGCAATGTTGCTTTGGCGCCCCTCAGACGTCGCTACCGAAGAATAGTCAGAAGCATCGCCCCTCGGTTTCGCGATGCGCTATTGACGAACAGAATTACGTTTGCGGGTATCGCAAATACTAAACGCCTCGCGCCACATGGCTGCGAGGCGTTTTGTCTTTAGCTAATGTGATGTCAGCTCGCTGAGGCCGGGTTAGTTTGTAGCGCCACTCGTTGAAAATTGCGCAATTTGGTCTGCCGAAAAGCCAATTTCATTCAAAATATCAGCGGTATGCTCGCCTAAGCGCGGGGCGGGCGGCAGCGTGCCGTCTAGTTCACCATTAACGACCATCGGCGCTCCGATAGTCCGGTATGTGCTGTCGACCCCCGTTGGCGCTTGGGCTGTTTTGACCAGGTTACGGCCTGCAATTTGAGGGTCCTCGACCATCTGAGGGATCGTTTGAACCGCACCGGCAGGAACGCCAACCGCGCCAAGGCGACTTTCCCAGGTCTTCGCATCTGCGAGCGCAAAGGTCTTCAATAATTCCTCGCGCAGGAACTCTGCGTTCGCAATTCGCGCCTCGCGGGAGTTGAAGCGTGGGTCAGATGCGATATCCGGGCGTTCCATCGCCTCACACTGCGCCCGGAATTGGCCATCCGTCGCAGCAGAGACCTGAACAAATCCGTTCGCTGTTTCATAGACCGATGAAGCAGTTGATCCGCCGGGCGAACCATTCCCCATGAGATAAGGCATCGTGCCAAAATTCATAAAATTCGTCGCCATCGGCGATATGAACGATGCTGCGACATCCAGCATGGAAAGATCGATATAGGCCCCCTCACCTGTCCCGCGTTTATGCGCGATAGCAGCAGAGACGGCGAACGCAGCCGTCATCCCGGTCGCCATATCACATACCCAGAACCCGACTTTAGTTGGCCCCGTAACACCTTCATGGCCGGTCAGTGTCATCATGCCAGAATTCGCTTGAATAACAGGATCATATGCAGCAGCCCCAGCGCGCGGGCCTTGTTGCCCAAAGCCCGATATAGCGCAGTAAATAATGCTCGGGTTAACGGACTTTGCCCAATCATAGCCAAAGCCCAACCGATCAATGGCACCGGCTTTATAGTTTTGAATGACAACATCTGCGCTCTCAACCAGCTTGGCGAGAACGGTCTTGGCTTCCGGGTTTTTCAAATCCAACGCAAGTGAGCGTTTGCCGGAATTGAATGCCAGAAACATCGGTGAAAGCCCTGCATCTCCAAAGGGCCCATCTGGCCGCATCATACTGCGGGCCTGGTCACCACCTTTGGGTAATTCCAACTTAATAACGTCCGCGCCTTGTTGGGCCAGCATGAATGTTGCGTAAGGGCCTGAAATGACCTGCGTAAAGTCAATTACGCGCACGCCTTTAAGGAAATGCATCATCGCCGTCATTCATCCTGCATTGCCACGGCAGCACTCACCGCTGCACGAATGCTAAAGGATGGAACCGCCCATGCAAGCGCCGCTCAACTAGGCGCTTTTCCGCGACCGACGCCCGTATATTCAAATCCATGCGATACGGCTTCTGTCGGGTCATAGAGATTGCGGAGGTCAGCAATCCTCCGTGTCCGCATTACCTTGCCGAGACGTGCCAGATTAATTGCACGGAATTCATTCCACTCCGTCAATATAACAATGCAGTCAGCGCCAGATGCCGCATCATAGGCAGTGGCAGCCCAAGTGACTTCAGGCAGCAGCGGTGCCGCTTCATTCATGCCTTTCGGATCATAGGCGCAAACATCTGCACCAGCCGCTGCGAGCGCCGGAAGAATTTCAAGCGCCGGGGCGTCCCGCATATCATCGGTTTCAGCTTTAAAAGTTACGCCAAACGCTGCAATCCGCTGGCCGGAAACTGAACCACCACACAAGACCTCCACCTTTTCCACCATACGCTTCCGGCGATCT
This sequence comes from Alphaproteobacteria bacterium, assembly GCA_040263875.1. Lineage (GTDB taxonomy): Bacteria > Pseudomonadota > Alphaproteobacteria > Bin95 > Bin95 > VMCJ01. The sequence goes on along the minus strand of JBDQJI010000079.1, from coordinate 1,336 downwards.
GCATTGGCCTCCACAGCGGCATCGACAATCCGGGACGGCACGCCAGCATCCCGAGCGGTCATCGCCAAGGCCTTGGTGTCCTTTGGAAAGCATGAACCGCCATAGCCCGGCCCTGGTTGCAGAAAACGGGCACCAATGCGTTGATCCAGCCCCATCCCGCGTGCAACGCCTTCAATATCCGCGCCGACGGCTTCGGCGACATCGGCCATCTCATTGATGAATGCAATTTTCGTCGCAAGAAATGCGTTAGCGCCGTACTTGATCAGCTCCGCAGTCTCCAAATCGACCACGACCAACTGCGCATCGTTTAACTGAAGCGGTCGATAGAGCGCCCGCAACAAATTGGCCGCCCTTGGACTTTCCGCACCGATCACCACCCTATCTGGGCGCATGAAATCCACAATCGCTGAGCCTTCACGCAAAAATTCCGGATTGGAGGCAACATCGAAGTCCAGGTCCGGCCGCTCTTCCCGGATTGTCGCCTCGACCTGGCGGCCTGATCCAACTGGAACCGTTGATTTCGTTACAATGACGGCCCCTGACCGTGCAGCAGCTGCAATTTCTTTTGCAGCTTCAAAAACGTATGTGAGGTCAGCATGACCATCACCGCGGCGAGACGGCGTTCCAACAGCAATAAAGATGGCGTCTGCGTCTTTGACAGCATTGGCCAGATCCATCGTGAACTTCAGGCGGCCTGCGGCTGTGTTCGCCGCGATCATACTGGATAGGCCAGGCTCATAAATCGGCACACGACCTGCCTGCAGATTTTCAACCTTGCTAGCGTCTTTATCCACGCAAATTACATCTGCACCGAACTCCGCGAAACATACGCTGGAGACGAGGCCAACATAGCCAGCTCCGATCATCGCTATCTGCAAGGGATATCTCCAGCGCCGGGTTGGCTTTCTCTGGGTCTACTTGGCGCAGGCGGCCCGCCGGATCAAGCCATCGCTATACAGGAACCAAGGATTGTTCCCATTTAAGCGCATCAGCGATGATATCATCTACTGCCGTCCGCGCTGGATTCCATCCGAGCGCTGCAACGGCAGCTTCAGGATTGGCAATCAGGATTGGCGGATCGCCAGCGCGCCTTGAAGCAGAGACACGGCGCGCTTTTTGGCCTGATACACGCTCAACAGCGTTCACAATTTCAGCCACCGAAAACCCGCGCCCAACACCTAGGTGTTTAGTCCCAGAGATTGATGGGTCGGGTTTATTCTGAACCGATCAGGCTCTTCAGTCCAGACTTTGCAGACATATTCGAATGGGGTGAGACCTTTCAAGGTTTTTAGTCTGCGTGCGAAGTTGTAGGCGTTTACAAAGTCTGCGAGGTGGT
>JBDQJI010000078.1:0-18989 GCA_040263875.1 Alphaproteobacteria bacterium | reverse complement strand
GTCATCAGGCCAGCACCGCCGCCACCACCGCCGCCACCACCAATGCCGAGCCCGCCCCCCTCAGAGCGCTGCATTAGAACAACAACGACAAGTGCTGCCGCAATTAGAATATGGATCGTCAGGATGACAGGGACCATGGTTTCCAAAGCTTTCATATGGGCGCGCGCATAGGTTCGCGCGGCGCGACCGTTCGATTTGACCCTCTATGTACAGTCAGACGCCGCGAGTTTCTAGGCGCAGGTTGCCGCTATGCCCAAGAAATCTTCCGCCTTTAGGCTAGCCCCGCCGATCAATGCACCATTGACGTTGTCTAGCGCCATTATTTCCTTGGCGTTTGAAGGCTTCACAGAGCCGCCGTATAGCAGCCGAATCCCACCGCCAGCATCCGCACCCAACATGTCTTCAAGTGCGTCCCGCATAGCTTTATGCACAGCCGCGATTTCATCTCGCGTTGGCGTCCGCCCGCTGCCAATCGCCCAAACGGGTTCATAGGCGAGTGCGATTTTACTGCCATCAACACCATCTGGCGTGCAGGCGCGCACCTGGCGAGCAACAGTTTCCTCAGCTTTGCCAGCCAGTCGCTCCTGCTCGGTTTCACCAACGCAGATGATCGGCTTGAGGCCAGCGCGCAGCGCGGCAGAGGCCTTTGCCCAAATAGCAGGATCGCCTTCTCGATGGCCATCACGGCGCTCTGAATGCCCAACAATGACGTAAGCACAGCCCATATCCGCCAGCATTTCGGCAGACACATCGCCCGTGAAGGCGCCTGAAATTTCATTGTGGCAATCTTGCCCGCCGATGTGCGCGCCTGACCTAGCCAATGCGATTCCGACACGTTCTATGTGGAGATAAGGCGGGCAGACGAGCAGCTCCGTAACTGCTGGCGCAGATGGCGCACCAGCTGCGACGCACTTTGCTAAGGCATCAGCGTCCGCGCCGAGGCCATTCATTTTCCAATTTCCGGCGATCAGGTATTCGGGTTGGCTCAAGGCAAAATCCTTATTTGATGCGACAATTCGGGCAATCACACTCGAATCAAGTGTATGTGACGCCATATAAAGCGATCATAAAGGGTGAAATGTCCAATTCCAGTCCGTTGCCGGATTGCCGGACGGTCATGACACCCCTATGATCCGCGGCCGTTTCCGGCCTATCCTTTTATCAAGACACAGGGTCCGTTCATGCTCATTGCAATGCGCAAGCAAGCCGCCAGTTGGGTGGCTAAAATTCTGTTCGGGCTCCTGATTTTGAGCTTCGCAGCCTGGGGTATCGGCGATTATCTAACGCCTGAAGCCAATCCTGTGCTGGCCGAAGTCGGTGAAATTGAGGTCCGTCGCGACAATGTAGATGTCGCCGAACGTCGCCAGCTAGAGCAGATGCGACAGCTGCTTGGGGCACGGTTCGATGCGTCCTCTCTGCCCCAAGGTGCGATCCGCGCCGCAGCGCTTGATCAGCTGATCGGCCAGGCTGCGCTTGATATGGAAGCACGGCATCTTGGTGTCACGGCAGGCGAAGATGCAGTCCGCAACGCCATCATGGCCAATCCTGCATTCCAAACACAGGCTGGGAACTTTGACGCGAACCGCTTCCGCCAAGCGCTCTTCAATGCTGGCATTGGCGAAGATAGCTATGTGAATAGCTTGCAAAAGGAACTCGTGCGCCAGCAATTGGGTGAGGCCGTGGCGATTAAGCTACCTCCGCCCCAGCCACTAGCTGAGATGATGTACGCGCTGGAAACTCAGACCCGCGCGATCGCAACAGCGAGCCTGCCGCTGAGCGCCGTTACGCCAATTGTACCAACAGAAGCACAGACCAAAGAATACATCGCCGCCAATGCTGCGCGCTTTGCTGAGCCAGAGCGCCGGGACATCCGCGTACTCTATATTTCTGTCCCCCGCGTCGCCGCAGCGACAGAAATTTCAGATGCAGACGTTTCTGCGTATTATGAAACCAACAAGGCCAGCTTTGTTCAGCCAGAAGTGCGCACGCTCACCCAAGCTCTATTCAGTGACGCGACTGCGGCCAAGACCTTCAAGCAGATAGCCCCGAAAGACCCAGAAGCCTTCACGACGGCAGCCGAATTCGCTGGGGCCTTGGTGACGGATCTTGGCCCGCTGCAACGGTCCGCAATCTTCCCAGCATCGGTTGGTGAAACCGTATACGGCCTCTCAACAGAAGGCCTGACAGAGGCCCATGAATCACGCCTAGGCTGGCATGTTGTCCTGGTCTCGAAGATCAAGCCTGAGACGACAACGCCGCTTGCGGATATCAAAGCAACTATCGCAGAACAGCTGCGCCAGGAACGCGCCAATAATAGCCTGATCGACGTCGCGAATGCCGCTGAGGACGCCTTGGCTGCCGGCGGTGACCTAGAAGCAGCCAGCAAGGCTACCGGCCTCGCGCCGATTGCTGTGACTGGCTACAGCCGGAGCGGGGCGGATGCCTCTGGCCAACGCCTGCACGGTCTGCCAAGCGATCAGACCTTCATCAGCACTGTCTTTGATCGCAATGCTGGCGACCAGAGTGGCTTGATCGAGTTGAAGGACGGGTCATTTGTGTCCCTGATCGTCGACAAGATCACAGCTTCTGCGCCTAAGCCTTACGAGGATGTCCAAGCGGATGCCGCCAAAGCCTGGCAATCGGAGAAGCAATCAGAAGCTGCTCTAGCCCAAGCAAAAGCGATTGGCGAAGCAACTGACGTGACGGCGTTCAAAGCGGCAGCGACAGCCATTGGCCTATCCGTCACAGAGTTAGCGCCAAAGACACGGCAGGATCTGCAACAGGAAACCGAGCTTCCGGCAAACCTAATCGAAAGCGCCTTTGCTGCTGCGGAAAAGACGTCCGTTCAAGCAATCAATGGCGACGCTGTGGCGATTGTCTACGTCCAGTCGGTAACAAAGCCTACGTTTGATCCGAAGGGCGAAGCGGAAGCTGCTTACTTAGCGCAGCTTGCCAATGTTTACGCGAATGATCGTGTTGAGGTTCTGGGTGCCGTCGCGCGCACAGCAAATCCAGCAACGATCAACAATGTTCCTGAAGCGCCGCCCGCCGGCCCATACCTGCAGTAGACCCAATGCGCATAGACCCCGAACGCTCGACCTTCGCTGAGACATATAACGCCGGGGCGCCGCAAGTCGCTTGGACACAGGTTTCCGCAGACCTGGAAACAACCGTGTCCGCCATGCTTAAGCTATCCAGCGGCGGCCCCAACAGTTTTATTCTGGAGAGCGTCGAAGGCGGGGAAACTCGTGGGCGCTATTCCTTCATCGGCATTGAGCCAGACCTGATCTGGCGGTGCCGGGGCAATCAGGCAGAAGTCAGCCGCACAGCACCTCACACGGAAGCCTCATATCAGGCCGAAACACTGGACTCACTCGATTCGCTCCGTGCGCTGATTGCCGAGTCGCAGATTGAAAGCCTGCCCGTTGGCCTGCCGCCTATGGCGTCGAGCCTCGTTGGTTATATGGGCTATGACATGGTCCGGCTGATGGAGCGGTTACCGAATGAGCCGGAAGACACGCTCGGCATTCCAGATGGAATTTTCGTCCGCCCAACGATCATGGCTGTGTTTGATACGATCGGGGATATCATCACCATCGTAACGCCCGTCCGCCCCGCGCTAGATGTAGACGCTGATACAGCCTATGCCGAGGCTACCGGGAGGCTTGCCGCCGCCGTTGAACGGCTGAACGGCCCCATGCCTACCCGCGCACGCCAGTCTGGAGCGGAGGCCAAGCCACTGGCGCCTGAAGACATCGAGTCCAATTTCTCGAAGCCAGATTTTCTGGCGGCTGTTGAGGCGGCCAAGGAATATATCCGTGCTGGCGACGCGTTCCAGATCGTGCCAAGCCAGCGGTTCGTCGTACCGTTTGAGCAAGAACCGTTTGACCTCTATCGATCGCTTCGGCGCTTAAACCCCTCGCCGTTCCTGTTCTTCCTGGATTATGGTGATTTCTCCATTGTTGGCTCCAGTCCAGAAATTCTAGTCCGCGCGCGCGATGATGTTGTTACAATTCGCCCGCTTGCAGGCACGCGTCGCCGCGGCGCGAATGCCGCTGAGGACGCCGCACTGGCCGAAAGCTTAAAGAACGACCCGAAGGAACTTGCTGAGCATCTGATGCTTCTGGATTTGGCGCGCAATGATGTCGGGCGGGTATCTGAGATCGGCAGTGTCGAAGTGACGGCGCAGTTTGATATCGAGCGCTACAGCCACGTCATGCATATGAGCTCGACCGTTATTGGTCAGATCTCACCTGAGTATGACGAAATCGGCGCGCTAATCGCAGGCTTCCCTGCCGGCACCGTATCTGGCGCACCAAAAGTTCGGGCGATGGAAATCATTGATGAATTGGAGCCGACCAAGCGCGGCGTCTATGCCGGTTGCATTGGCTACTTCGCCTCCAACGGCTCCATGGATACCTGCATCGCCTTGCGCACCGGCGTCGTGAAAGACGGCAAACTATATGTGCAGGCGGGCGTCGGCGTCGTGGCGGATAGTGATCCGGAAGCCGAATACCAAGAATGCCACGACAAAGCCCGTGCCCTGGTGCGTGCTGCAGAGGCCGCCCGGTCGCTTTAACGGCCCTTGAACCTAGTATACGCTGCCGTAGCCCCAGGCGAACGCGGCGGAACGCGAGGACGCGCATATGTTTTTGCTGATCGATAACTACGACAGCTTTGTCTACAATCTACGGCACTTCATCAGCGAACTTGGCGCTGACGTGACCGTAAAGCGTAATGACGAGATGACCGTCGATGAGGTGATCAACGGTGGCTATGAGGGCATTATCCTTTCGCCCGGCCCTTGCACGCCTAACGAGGCAGGCATCTGCCTAGATGTCGTGCGTCAGGCACCGGATGGATTGCCTATCTTCGGTGTATGTCTTGGCCATCAGACCATCGGGCAAGCCTTTGGCGGCGTTATCGAACGCGCGCCAGAACCGCTGCATGGTAAACTCAGCGTTGTTTCGACAGACCAAACGGGTGTGTTCGCAGATATGCCGGAACAGTTTGAGGCAACGCGGTATCACTCGCTCGTCATCCAACCGCAATCCCTGCCGAACAGCCTGATCGTTAATGCGCGCACGCAGGATGGCTGCATCATGGGGGTTATGCATGCGGATCGCCCGATCCATGCTGTGCAATTCCATCCAGAAAGCATCGCATCCGAATACGGCCATAAGCTGCTTGGAAATTTCCTGAAAATGGCGACCAATGGTCGATTGCCCAATAAAGACCCCAAGCGGCTCCCGGCGCGCCGGAAGTATGCGATGGACGGAGCCTGACATCATGGACCTTCGGCCTTTCCTGACCCAAATATCCCTTGGCCAACCGCTAGATCAGCAGCAGGCAGAAGACGCCTTCAATGTCATGATGTCTGGCGATGCGACACCGGCACAAATGGGTGCCCTCCTCATGGGCATGCGTGTGCGCGGCGAAACAGAAGCTGAGCTAACAGGTGCTGCCCGCGCCATGCGCGCCAAAGCGGTCAAGATCAAACCGCCGCCCGGCGCTATCGACACCTGCGGTACCGGTGGCGGGCCCAAGGGCACGCTGAATATCTCGACAGCCGTAGCGCTTGTTGTTGCGGGCGCCGGCGTTCCAGTGGCGAAGCACGGTAACCGCGCCGCGTCTTCCAAATCAGGTTCGTCTGATGTGCTCGGTGCGCTGGGCGTGAATATCGATGCAGACATGTCGCTTGTTGAGCGTGCGCTTTGGGAAGCCAACATCGCGTTCATGATGGCACCAAGGCATCACGGCGCCACGCGCCATGTTGCCGGCGTGAGGACAGAACTCGCCACCCGCACGATCTTCAACCTGCTAGGCCCGCTATCTAACCCAGCAGAAGCACCGCGCCAGCTTATGGGCATCTTCGCGGCGGAATATGTGGAGCGGCAGGCCAAAGTGCTCGGCGCGCTTGGGTCAGAGCGTGCTTGGGTCGTCCATGGTTCAGATGGCATGGATGAGCTAACCACGACTGGCACATCCACAGTGGCCGAACTGAACAATGGCAAGGTCACCTTGTTCGAGCTCTCCCCCGCTGATGCTGGCATTCCAACTGCATCCACGAATGATTTGCAGGGCGGCACGCCAGATGAGAACGCGAAAGCGCTGCGGGCGTTGCTTGATGGTGCTAAAAATCCGTATCGGAACATCGTCCTGTACAACGCGGCAGCGGCGTTCATGGTCTCAGACAAAGTGACGGACCTGAAAGCAGGCGTCGCCATGGCAGAGGCCAGCATTGATGGCGGCATGGCGAACACTGCATTGGCGAAGCTCATCGCAATCACGAATGAAGCGCCGCCACCGGGGCATCTCTGATGGCAGATATTCTCCAGGAGATCGTTGACAGAAAGCGTGATCATGTCGCTGCATGTGAGCGCGAGAAACCGCTAAGTTTGCTTGAGCCAGCCGCCAAAGCAGCTGACCCTGTGCGCGGCTTTGGCGCGGCCCTCGCGGCGAAAGATGCCGCTGGTCAGTATCCGATGATCACAGAGATCAAACGTGCTTCGCCAAGCGCTGGATTGATCCGGGAAGACTTCAATCCGGCAGCGCTCGCAGCCGCTTATCAAGCCGCAGGTGCTGCCTGCCTATCAGTGTTGACGGATGCGCCCTATTTTCAAGGTCAAGATGCTTATCTAGGCCAAGCGCGCAGTGCATGCAGCATCCCTGCCCTCCGCAAGGACTTCATGGTGTCGCCATATCAAATCGTCGAATCCCGCGCGCTGGGTGCCGATTGTATTCTGATCATCCTATCCGCCGTGGATGACATCCTGGCTGCGGAAATGGAATCCACCGCCATGAGCTATGGTATGGATGTGCTGGTAGAGACCCATGATGAGGCTGAATTCGAGCGTGCGATGAAGCTGCAATCGCCGCTGATCGGCATCAATAACCGCGATCTCAAGATCATGAAAACTGACCTCGCCACCACAGGCAGGCTCGCTGCAAAACCCCATTCAGGGCGGCGCATCATCTCTGAAAGCGGGATCGGCGACCGAGCAGATCTTGCGCGGCTCTGGGCCGAAGGTGCGCGCGGATTCCTTGTTGGTGAACGGCTTATGCGCGAAGACGATGTGCAACAGGCTGCGTCCGAACTAATTGGCAAAGGGCGCGCATAATATGGCCGACAAACTCACTCACTTCGATGCGTCTGGGCGGGCGCAGATGGTCGATGTTGGGGCTAAGCTAGAAACGGACCGGCGCGCCGTCGCCGTTTCCCGCATCACCATGCAGCGTGAAACAGGCGAGCGCATTGCAGAAGGCAAGGTCGGCAAAGGCGATGTACTAGCGGTCGCCAGACTAGCTGGGATCATGGCGGCCAAGAAAACATCTGATCTCATCCCGCTTTGCCATCCCCTGCCGTTAACGGCCGTAAACCTCGACCTTCAGCTTAGCGAAGACCTTCAATCCGTTCTTATTGAAGCCGAATGCAAAACAACTGGTAAGACGGGCGTAGAGATGGAAGCGCTAACAGCAGCGTCTGTCGCCGCGCTCACCGTCTACGATATGGTCAAGGCTATGGATCGTGGCATGACTATTGAAAACACCCGGCTGCTGCATAAATCTGGCGGTAAGTCTGGCGTTTATGAGGCCAGTAAATGATCCCCGTCGAGGAAGCTCAGGCACGGGTACTCGAGGCCGCCAAGCCAACCGGCGTTGAACTAATAATGCTTGCCGACGCCCATGGCAGAACCCTTGCAGAACCCATTACCGCCCGCCGCACACAACCCCCTGCGGATATGTCAGCAATGGATGGCTATGCCTTGCGCGCGGCGGATGCTGTAGCCGCACCGGCCAATCTTATGGTCATAGGCGAATCACCGGCAGGTCGGCCCTTCACCGGCACAGTAGGTGAAGGCCAGGCCGTTCGTATTTTCACTGGCGGCGAAGTGCCGACTGGTGCTGATTCTATAGTGCTTCAGGAAGATGTTGATCGTGACGGCGATACTGTGCGCCTCAATGAAGCGGCAGAACTTGGCCGCCACATCCGTCGCGCCGGGCTGGACTTCAGAAGCGGTGAGACCACCATCCCTGCTGGCACGGTCATGACGCCCGGCCAGCTAAGCTTGGCTGCGGGCATGAATATCGTATGGGTGCGTGCCGCACGCCGCCCTCGGGTCGCAATTCTGGCGACCGGCGATGAAATCAAGCTGCCCGGCGATGAGCTAGCGCCGGGACAAATCATTGGTTCCAGTGGCCTTGGTATCGCAGCATATGTGCGAGACTGCGGCGGTGAGCCTTTAATGCTCGACGTTGCCAAGGATGATGAAGGCGCATTGATGTCTGCGGCCCAGCAAGCGGCAGGCTGCGATATTTTGGTGACCCTTGGCGGGGCGTCGGTCGGCGATCATGACCTCGTGCAAAGCGCTCTCGCCAAAGAAGGCCTGGATGTCGATTTCTGGCGGATCGCTATGCGGCCCGGCAAGCCGCTTATGTTTGGCGCACTTGGCGGGCAGATGGTGCTTGGCCTGCCGGGAAATCCCGTATCAACAATGGTTTGCGCCCATTTATTCCTCGGCCCTGCAATCCGACACATGCTGGGCAGGGAGGATACAGCGCCACCCGCCACATATGCCCGCCTCAAAACACCCATGTCAGCCAATGACCGGCGCCAGGACTACGTCCGCGCGCGAATAACGGCTGAACAGGAACACGGATTCGCGGTTGAGCCGTTCCGAGTGCAGGACAGTTCAATGATGTCAGTCTATGCGGCAGCGAATGCTCTAATAGTACGTCCACCCCATACTGAGGCGGCGGAAATCGGCGATCTCGTGCAGGTTCTTCCGTTAGACTTCATATAAATCAATATGTTGTATGGCATAGGCTCGCGAGGCATAGGGTGCCTCCAAGCAGAACGAATGCAGCCCATCAACGTTAAGCATCTGTCAATATTCAGAACATACTTGACTGTTCTTATGAACTAAACTAGAACGTTTAATTGACAGATAGGGCCTGCATATCCGTGCGCCCTGGGTTCAACAAAGGAACCTAAACCATGCTTACACGCAAACAGCACGAATTGCTGACGTTTATCAACAATCACATCAGTGAAACCGGCGTCTCCCCATCTTTCGACGAAATGAAAGATGCGTTGGACCTTCGTTCTAAGTCTGGCGTTCACCGTTTGGTGACGGGCTTGGAAGAGCGCGGCTTCATCCGCCGCCTCGCCCATAAAGCTCGCGCGCTGGAAGTTACGCGCCTACCGGAAGACGCTGCTCTCTCCGCAAGCCGCGCGCCACGCCGGGAGCCTGCGCGCCGGGATAAGCCACTGCACGCGATCGCCGCCAATGAAAATACGGGCTCGGTCTCCCTCCCTCTACACGGCCTGATCGCTGCTGGTACACCAATTGAAGCACTGAATGATCCCAATGCCTTTGTCGATGTTCCGCGCGAAATGCTGGGTCGCGGTAATCACTATGCGCTGGAGGTTTCAGGCCGTTCCATGATCGACGATGGTATTATGGATGGTGACATTGTCATCATCGAAGAAGGTGCTGTCGCAGATAATGGTGCCATTGTCGTCGCCCTCGTCCGCCAGGAAGAAGCGACGCTAAAGCATATCGACCGGGAGCCGGGACGCGTCATATTACGGGCGGCCAATCCCGATTTTCCGCCTCAAGAATACGCGCCGGATGAAGTTGAAGTGCAGGGCCGCCTGATCAGTTTGATCCGCCGTTATCACTAATCGGCGCAACCGAATGCACACTGATTATTGCGACCAGGGGCGCGCGCCTCTCGCTGCGGCTACGCTTCTTGTCGTAACAGTCCCGTCTTTGATCCATAGCGCATGAGCGCCATCGCGCTGCAGGTCGAACAGATCAAGCATAGGCATGCCGTCAGGGCATCCCATCGCTTTGGCGGCGACGGCGCGATAGAGGGCGATCAGATAATCAGCTCGACGGCAATCATCGCCAAGGCCTTGTGGCGATAGTGAGATCGCGATCGTGGCGGCATCCGCTGCTATCACGCATCCAGCAGCGTCACACCGGGCAAGAGTGGCAGGCGCATCTGCAAGCGCCATGACTTCCGCGCCGCCAACATAGCGCGCCCAAGCTTTCTGCTCGAACGCGCCGCGTCTTGTTGACGTGAAATAGAGCGTGTCTCCATCCCGAACAGCTGCGATACGGCCTTGCTCATCCACCAAAATATCTGGCGGCGTCGCAACTGATAATCCGAGTATAGCGGCAGCGACTCCAACCAACCCAAGCCAGCGCGGCCATCCTCTGAGCGCGCAGATGACCACCCCGCCCGCCATGAACGCACCAACGACCCAGCCCGGCGATGCTGCTGCATGGATTACGCCGCCATCCCAATTCTGCACCATGTAAGCCACAGCCAGGACCATCTCAACGCCAAATCCCATTGCCTGAAACGCAATATCGCCTTGGTCGATCAATGATAAGCCCGCCGCAAGGATGGCTGTCGGCATGATCCAAAACGCCATCAGGGGCATTGCAACCAAGTTCGCGACAACCCCAGAAGCTGGTGCCTGCTGAAAATGTGCGAGCGCCAATGGTGCCGTGGCCGCTGTCGCGATCAGGGAGGCACCCACGATCCCGCTACCGTACCGCCAAATGGAACGAATGAATCCGCCGCCAGGAAGCCTTGGTTCTATTTCCCGCTGGCGGCGCGACGCTGAGGCTTCATACGCCGCCACAATTCAGGTCGCAGCAGCGAATGAGAGCTGAAAACTTGGTCCTACCACCACATCCGGCGATGCGGCGATAACAATCGCTGCCGCCCAGGCGATGAACCAGAGGCCAGACCGTAACCTATCCACCATGACGGCCAACATGCCTGCCGTCACCATGACAAACGCCCTTTGAGCAGGTGGCGCAGCGCCGGACATCGCCAGATATCCCGCCGCCGCCAAGATCGCGACCAAAGCCGCGACCTTATGGATCGGCATCCGAAGTGCTGCCCCATGCGGCAATGCCAGCAGAAGCCGTAACACAAAGAAGATCACGCCCGCCGCCAGCCCCAGATGCAGCCCAGAGATTGCCAGTAAATGCGCTAAGCCAGAAGCACGGAGCGCGTCCCGGTCTTCATCCACAACACCCACACGGTCGCCGACGGTGAGTGCGGCAATAATGCCAGCGATGTTCGGCTTATCGGCTAAGACTGCATAAACTTGGTCCCGGAATCCCGCGCGCGCTTGGCTCACCCAATGCCTGATGCCACCATGATCCCGGGTCGGCGTGATATCTGCAGCCCCGATAGCAAAGCCAACAGCGCCAATCTGCTTGAAATAGGACCCCCGCTGGAAATCATACCCGCCCGGTGCAACAGGCCTTGGCGGCGGTCGCATAATCGCGCGGACGCGCACTCTATCGCCTATCTTGGGCCGTGTGCCTTTCGCCAATCGAACACGAGCGCGCGTTAGGTCTGTGACCTTGCCACGCACCTTGAACCGAACGTTCCTGAGTTCCAGCCGAGGGCGCGAATCCGCAGCCTCAATCCATGCAGCAATGCCAGAAATCTCACCCGCCTGCTCACGCTCAAGCCGTGGCGCTTCAACCCAGTCCGTTCGGAGTAAGCACCAGAGAAACCCTAGGCCTGCAGCAAGCAGCCAGAGCAAAGGCCAGCGCAACCGTTCAAACCGCCATCCAATGATTGCCAGAACGACCAATGCCAAGACAGCTGACATCACCGGCCAGAGGCTCGGTTCAGAAGGCAATGTCATGTAGATGGCAGCGCCACCAGCGAAGAATGGTGCCAACAGAATTGGCTGGCGACGGCCCATTGCTGGCGCGCCCGATAACCTTTCCCGCAAATTTGGCAACATGCCGCCTTGACCTTCCCTGCCCGAAAGACCTTATACAGCGGAAAAGCATTGCCGGGTGCCCTGCCCGGTTTCAGGAGCGCCCAATATGACCGTCGTCACCCGTTTTGCCCCATCCCCAACAGGCTTTCTCCATATTGGCGGCGCTCGGACGGCGCTATTCAACTACCTCTACGCCAAACGCCACGGCGGCAAGTTCATGCTTCGGGTTGAGGACACAGATCGCAAACGCTCGACCGAACCCGCAATCGAAGCGATTCTAGACGGTCTGCGCTGGCTGGGTTTGGATTGGGACGACGAGCCCGTTTTCCAGTTCGCCCGCGTCGAGCGCCATGTTGAGGTCGCAGAGGCGATGTTGGCAAGCGGCCATGCCTACAAATGCTATGCGACGAACGAGGAGCTGGCAGAACTCCGCGCCGCCGCCCAAGCTGAAAACAAGCGCTTTCTCTATGATGGCCGCTGGCGCGACCGAGACCCGAGCGAAGCGCCTGAAGGCGTCAAACCTGCAATCCGCTTGAAAGCGCCGAAAGAAGGCGAGACCGTCATTAATGACCTCGTCCAGGGCGAAGTGCGGGTAGCCAATACTGAGTTGGACGACATGGTCCTGCTCCGTGCAGACGGTACGCCGACATATATGTTAGCCGTCGTCGTCGATGACTACGATATGGGCGTCACCCATGTAATTCGCGGCGATGACCACTTGAACAATACCTTCCGCCAAATCCAGGTGTTCAACGCTATGGATTGGGCCTTACCCGCCTTTGCTCATATTCCGCTCATCCATGGGGCTGACGGGGCGAAGCTGTCGAAACGCCACGGCGCGCTTGGCGTCGATGCATATCGGGATATGGGGCTTTTGCCGGCTGCAATCCGGAACTATTTGCTGCGTCTAGGCTGGAGCCATGGCGATCTTGAAATCGTGTCGACAGAAGACGCAATCAAATTGTTTGATCTTGAAGGCGTTGGCCGGTCTGCCTCCAGATTCGATATGGCGAAACTGGAGAACACGAACGCACATTACATGCGCGAATCCGGTCCAGAATCCTTAATCGAAGCTATTTCGCCAATGATTGAAGCTAAAATTGACCGCAGCCTATCCAGTATGGAGACTGCTCGTCTCAACACCGGCATGGCGAGCTTGCAACAGCGTGCAAAAACATTGCTGGATCTCGCCGTATCTGCTGAAATTTACCTGAATGGCGCTCCATTCAGCCAATCACCAAAGGCTGCCAAAGTGCTCGCTGGCGCAGACGCCGCCGCAGGCTTAGCCGCCGCCTTAAATGCTCTTTCCTCAATCCCTGACGATGCATGGAATGAGGAAGGTATCGAGGCCGCTTTGCGTGCAGGTGCAGAGGCGGCGGATCTAAAGCTTGGCAAGCTGGCGCAGCCGCTTCGGGCGGCGCTTACGGGATCTGATGCATCACCCAGTCTATTCGAGGTCGCCGCCGTTCTTGGCCGCGACGAGACATTGCGCCGGGCAACTGTCGCTGGATGAGCAGAGCGCTTTTGATTGCAAAAATCGCCTCTAGGCGCTATTACTACGGCTTAAACCGTTACAAGAACGGCAGTCAAAACACCGCCGCTGGGGGATATTCCGCATGAGCACATCTGGCAAAAATCATACAGTCACCATGAAGGACAACGCGTCAGGAAAATCAGCTGAATTTCCAGTGATGCATGGATCAGCCGGCGTTCCGGTAGTCGATATTCGTAGCTTCAATAAGGAATTCGGCCTGTTCACCTATGATCCAGGCTATACGGCAACCGGCAGTTGCCAATCGAAGATCACGTTCATCGATGGCGATAAGGGCATCCTGCTATATCGCGGTTATCCAATTGAGCAGCTTTCCGAGCACAGCGACTATATGGAATCCTGCTACTTGCTGCTGTACGGCGAGCTGCCCACCGCTGAAGAGAAAGCTAAGTTCACTTATGACATCACGCACCACACCATGGTGCATGATCAGATTACCAACTTTTTCCGGGGTTTCCGCCGCGACGCGCACCCTATGGCCGTTATGTGCGGTGTGGTGGGCGCGCTTTCCGCTTTCTATCACGACAGCCTGGACATCGAAGACCCGTGGCATCGCAAAGTCGCCTCATATCGCTTGATTGCGAAGATGCCAACGATCGCTGCTTGGGCCTATAAATACACCATTGGCCAGCCGTTCGTGTATCCGCGCAACGATATGGGCTATGCGGAAAACTTCCTCCACATGTGCTTCTCGACGCCAGCTGAGGAATACAAAGTTGATCCCGTCATCGCCAAGACGCTGGACCTGATCTTCACCCTTCATGCGGACCATGAGCAGAACGCATCTGCATCAACGGTGCGTTTGGCTGGCTCCACGGGCGCAAACCCATATGCCTGCATCGCTGCCGGTATCGCTGCACTTTGGGGCCCGTCCCACGGCGGCGCCAATGAACAGGTCCTCAACATGCTTGAGGAGATCGGCACGGTCGATAAGGTGCCGGCGATGGTTGCCCGCGCTAAAGACCCGAATGACAGCTTCCGTCTGTTCGGCTTTGGCCACCGCGTTTACAAGAACTTTGATCCGCGCGCGACCGTAATCGGCAAAGCTGCGCATGAAGTGCTTGATACTCTGGGCGTCCACGACCCATTGCTTGAAGTCGCAGTTGAGCTGGAGCGAATTGCGCTTGAAGACGAATACTTCATCCAACGTCGCCTCTATCCGAACGTGGATTTCTATTCTGGCTTTATCCTGAAGGCGATGGGCTTCCCAGTCTCTATGTTCACCGCGCTGTTCGCGATTGGCCGCACCGTCGGCTGGATCGCACAGTGGAACGAGCTGATTGAAGACCCTGAGCAGAAAATCAACCGCCCTCGCCAGCTCTACACTGGCGAGCCTTCCCGGGACTACGTGCCGGTTGATAAACGCTAAACCTACAAAAAAGCGCTACACGCCTTAGGGCGTCGTGCTAAACGGGGGCGGCTTAGGCTGCCCCCGTTTGCCGTTCTACATCAATGAGAGCTCATTTGACCGTGACTGAACCCACCCGCATCTATCTTTACGATACAACCCTACGCGATGGCGCACAGACCCATGGCGTCGATTTCAGCGCAGCCGACAAGGCCGCAATTGCGAATGCTTTGGATGGCCTTGGGATTGATTATGTTGAAGGCGGATGGCCCGGCGCAAACCCACGGGATGATGAATTCTTTGCGCAATCAGAAGGCTTGAAATCAGCCACGTTCACAGCCTTCGGCATGACCCGCCGGTCTGGACGCAGCGCCGCTAATGACCCAAGCCTGACAGCAGTACTCGGCGCGAATACCCCTGCCGTATGCCTCGTCGGCAAAACCCATGATATTCATGCGACAACAGCGCTCGGCGTAGATCTCGACGAGAACATCCGCATGATTAGCGATAGCGTTGCAGAGTGCGTCAGTCGGGGCCGCGAGACCTTATTCGATGCTGAACATTTCTTTGACGGCTATAAAGCGAACGCCGAATACGCGCTAAAAGCGGTTGGCGCGGCCCTGGATTCAGAAGCCCGCTGGGTTGTTCTTTGCGACACCAATGGCGGTGCCCTGCCCCATGAAGTGGAAGAGATTGTCGGCGTAGTTGTCGCCAAATTTGGCGGCGAGCGGATCGGCATTCACACGCACAATGACACTGAAAACGCAGTCGCCAACTCCATCGCAGCCGTTCGCGCAGGCGCACGACAGGTGCAAGGCACATTGAACGGCCTTGGCGAGCGATGCGGCAATGCCAACCTCGTCTCATTGATTCCAACGCTGAAGCTAAAAATGGGCTACGACGTCGGCATCACGGATGATGCACTGCTGCGCTTGCCCCAAGTTAGCCGGATGCTAGATGAGCGGCTGAACCGCGCACCGAACCGCCATGCCGCCTATGTCGGCGCGTCAGCTTTTGCGCACAAAGCCGGTTTGCATGTCTCTGCGGTCGAAAAAGACCCCGAATTATACGAACACATCAAGCCAGAAATTGTCGGCAATAGCCGGTTGATCCTGGTGTCAGATCAAGCTGGCCGCGCCAATATCCTCTCTCGGTTCCGCGACCTGGGGATTGAGATTGATAGCAAAGACCCCCGCGTCCTGAAGATCGTCGAGGAAGTAAAGCAGCGCGAATATGAAGGCTATTCCTATGACGGTGCTGAGGCCAGCTTTGAACTTCTGGCCCGAAAGCTGACATCCGGCGTGCCGGACTATTTCAGCATGGATACATTCCGTGTTTTGGATGAACACAGGATGGAAGCCGGCTCACAACAGCCCGCGTTGTCAGAAGCAACAGTGAAGGTCTCCGTCGGCGCGACCCGAGTGCTTGAAGTGGCCGAGGGCAATGGTCCGGTCAACGCGCTCGACCATGCACTCCGTAAGGCCTTAGCGCCGTTTTATCCGGGCTTGGCCGATGTCCGCCTGACAGATTACCGGGTGCGCATCCTGAATTCAGGTGACGGAACTGCTGCCGTCACCCGCGTAATGCTGGAAAGTGCAGACAGCGAAGGTCGGCGCTGGACCACGGTTGGACTCTCCGGCGACATCATTTCTGCATCCTATGAAGCGCTGACAGACGGGCTGATCTACAAGCTGATGGCTGATGGCGTCGCCGCACCAAGCTGATGGCTGGCACCAATTCGTCAAAAACGGCCGCGCTGCATCCCGGCCCCGCTGTCATCCTGGTTGAGCCTCAGATGGGCGAGAATATTGGGGCTGCCGCGCGCGCAATGTTGAATTGTGGGCTAACTGATCTTCGCCTAGTTCGTCCGCGAGACGGCTGGCCTAACCAGAAAGCCGCCTCCTCATCTGCTGGCGCTGACATCGTCGTCGATGCCGCCCGCGTCTACCCAACCACCGCAGACGCAATCGCCGATTTGCAGGTCGTGCTGGCGACCACTGCGCGCCGCCGGGATATGGTGAAGCCAATTTTCACACCGACACGTGCGGCAGAGGTTATGCGGGCAGAAGTCGCCAACGGTAATAACGCCGGCATCCTATTTGGTCGCGAACGGTCTGGCCTTGCAAACCATGATGTCATGCGCGCGCAGGCGATCATAACTGCACCGCTGAACCCGGCTTACAGTTCGTTGAACCTTGGCCAGTCTGTACTTCTTGTCGCGTGGGAATGGCTGAAGGCTGGTGACGATACGCCAGCCGAGGAATTACCGCTCGGCGAAAGCTATTTCGCGGCGCAGGCCTCCATCAACGCCTTTATGGACCACCTGGATGTAGAGCTTGAAGTCGCGAAGTTCTATCGCTCCCCGCACCAAAAGCCGGCGATGCAGCAAAACCTCCGCAATATCTTCGCTCGCTCCCGCATCACGGAGCAGGAAGTCCGCACCCTCCGCGGCGTTGTTGCGCGTATGGCGGCATTGCGGCGGCGCATGTCCCGCTAGCTAAAACGCGCTTGGTGGCAGGCCGCCGCCGTCGACGACAAACGCCTGCCCGGTTATGAACCCAGCATCCTCTGACGCCAGATGAGCGATTGTGGCGGCGACTTCCTGTGGCAGCCCATGGCGCTGCATGGGGATGGCCTGGGCACGTTCTTTTAAACCCGCCTCAACATCAATCCATCCCGCGCGCAGCGTGCTGGAGATCGCCCGGTCCGTCTTGATGGAGCCAGGGCAGACTGCGTTTACGGTCACACCATGAGGTGCCAAATCATGCGCAATGGACCTCGTGAGACCGAGTACAGCTGCTTTGGACGCGGAATAGACCCCGCGTTCTGGCAAAGCATAAAGCCCGGCCACAGATGACAGCGACACGATGCGGCCATAGCCTGCAGCCTTCATGTGAGGGACGGCGGCGCGGATCATCAGGAATGGGCCGAGCGCATTGATGCTCATGGTCTTTTGCCAGGCATCAACCGGGATATCCTCGATCTGGCCGCGGTCTTTCCCATGCGGGGCGCCAGCGTTGTTCACCAAGATATCCAAGCGCCCAAAACGCTCAATCGTTTGTGCGACCAACCGTGCAGCGTCTGCCTCATCGGAAACGTCGCCGACAAAGCTTGCGGCCTGGCCGCCCGCCGCCTCAATTTCGGCTGTCAGAGTGTCGAGGCCTTGCCATGCTGCAGGCTTTGCGCCCGCGAGCGTTTGGTCATTCGCGACGCCGCCTGACGCGACATCTGATACAGCGACGATGACGCCATCAGCCGCTAACCGGCGCGCTGTAGCTGCGCCAATGCCATTCTGCTTGCCGCAGCCCGTTATCAGCGCGACGCGCCCTTCTGATTTATCGCCCATACCTTCGTTCAAGCCAAAACTGCTTCACGACCTGAATTGTCCAGGATACGTAACCAACCGGCCTGCTCCATCCAATTGTTTTCCAACAATCAGCTTGTAGAAAACAAAGAGCGTATGCAACGCATCCATCAGGATGAGAATGAGACCGAGCATTTGCAATGATACATCGCTGGAAAAGAAGCAGAGCACCGAGCCAACGAAAAGCCCAAGATCGAAGACCCCATGCACAATGTTGCCTAAATAGAAGTGATGCAGTCCCACTGTCCCAAATATGCCGCAGAGCACCACAGCCGCGCTGAAGCTTTTGTCACTGAATTCAGCTTGGGCTCGGACAGCGCCGATGGGCGCAGGGAAACCACAGCGACCGCAGTCTGTGGCCTTATCAGCCATCGCGGTCCCACATTTCACACAAAATGGCATCAGGCTTAGCCTTCGGCGTTAACGGCGCAAAGGCAGGCCATCTTTATCGCGAAAACTTCCAACGATGATCATTACAAAATCAATCAGCACCCAAATGCCAAGGCCGCCAAGCGTAAGGATCATCAAAATGCCGGTAATGATCTTACCGACATAGAACCGATGAATGCCAAACGTGCCGAGCAAAAAGCACAGGAGAGCTGCTGGCACCATGCTCTTATGAGAAACAGGCTCCATAGCCGCGCGATTCGGCGCGCCACAGGAAGGACAATTCGGCGCTTTTGGGGACATGCCATGGCCGCACTCGCTGCAAAAAACTTTGTTTGGCGGCTGACCACCACCATGGCCATCATTCTGGTTCATCTGCAGCTCGTTCATAGCTAGCTCCTCTCAGCTAATTTCGGCTCGTCAGATCATGTTGAATTCCGGAGCGAAGTGCAACACCGCGGGCAGATTTGGTATCTGTCTGATGCACAACGTGAAACGGTGTCGCCATGTCGAACTATACGCATCTCACGCCCAGCGAGAGAGATCAGATCGCTGCCTTGAAGGGCGCTGG
>JBDQJI010000077.1:0-19134 GCA_040263875.1 Alphaproteobacteria bacterium | reverse complement strand
TAAACGCCTACAACTTCGCACGCAGACTAAAAACCTTGAAAGGTCTCACCCCATTCGAATATGTCTGCAAAGTCTGGACTGAAGAGCCTGATCGGTTCAGACTAAATCCGACCCATCAATCTCCGGGACTAAACACCTAGGATCGCCTGTTTGGGGTCGGCGTGGTCCGTGACAATGCAATCGGTTGTGACATGCGCCCCGGCGTTGATAAACGGATTGCGGGGCACGCCTTTTTCGTATTCCAGCTGAACCAGGGAGTTGAACGGGTTGCCAGAAGGCTCCCGCCCAACACGCTTCCAAAGAGTACGGTCACGGAGCTTCATCGCCATAAGCAGCGTGAATAGCTTGGAGACGCTCTGGATCGAGAATGGTTCCTCAGCGTCGCCAGCAAAGGCCTCCCGCCCATCGACGCAAGATACCGCAATGGCCAGCTTTTCCGCCGGAACCCGTGCAAGAGCCGGAATATATGTGGCGACCTTGCCGGGGCCCATATGTTTCAGCCCGCGCTCCAGCACAGAATCGAGAACGGCTTGGAGGTCGATTTCTGATGTTTCCGCCATTTGGCCAGCGCTCCGGGGACAAGTATCGCACATGAAAAACGCCCCGGCCTGCAGTATCGCATGGCCGGGGCGTTGATCAGACTAGGCTGTATCGCGATGCGCTATAGAAGGCGCATCCGCGCCGCCATTGGGCCACGAGGGCCGGGGCGGACATCAATTTCGACAGGCTGGTCTGGCTGTAAGTCACTGATGCCAGCATTTTCCATGGCGCGACCGGGCACGTAGATATCCGGGCCACCATCATCTGGCAGGGCAAAGCCGAAGCCACGCTCATAGTTGAAGAATTTCATCCGGGCGACTTTGGTTTCAAGCGGTGCCCGGTCATCACGATTGCCGCCA
The DNA here is from genome assembly GCA_040263875.1 of Alphaproteobacteria bacterium. Lineage (GTDB taxonomy): Bacteria > Pseudomonadota > Alphaproteobacteria > Bin95 > Bin95 > VMCJ01. The sequence continues at coordinate 18,235 of JBDQJI010000077.1, read as the reverse complement.
CCGCCAGCATAGCCGCCACGGTCACCGCCGCCGCCGTATCCGCCACGATCATCGCCATATCCGCCGCCACCGCCGTATCCGCCGCGGTCTTGGCCACCGCCACCGCCGCCGTAACCGCCGCGATCACCGCCGCCGCCATATCCGCCGCTATCCTGGCCGTATCCACCGCCGCCGCCGCCGTAACCGCCGCGATCACCGCCGCCGCCGTATCCACCGCGATCGCCGCCGCCATATCCGCCACGATCATGGCCGTATCCACCGCCGCCGTATCCGCCGCGGTCCTGGCCGTAACCACCACCGCCGCCACCATATCCGCCGCCGCCACCGTAGCCGCCGCGATCATCGCCATATCCGCCGCCGTCATAGGGGCGCTGCGGGCGTGGTGCTTGTACGACTTCTTCGCCCAGCTCCACGATTTCTTTTACGGTGCCGACCTGCAAACCGCGTCGGCCCGCCACCAAATCACATTTCAATTTTGATTCCGGCGGGATTGAGTCTCGCCCGACAGCCTGCAGCGAGGTAACGTGGATAAATGCGTCATCTCCGCTTGGTGTCGTTACAAAGCCGTAGCCTTTGACACTGTTGAACCATTTTACCGTGACATCGACATCTGTCTCTGTCGGTTGTTGATCATCCTGAAAAGCCATAGCGCGCTCATTCCCCGGGGCGGATCATCTTGCCCGACCCCTACACATACCAACGCGGGGAGGGACCGCATCCAATATTCGCCTGCTCAGCCATTGGAATAAGGCAGATCCAATGGCGCGAACAAAACTCGCTGCTTATGTGTTTTTTTTACTGGCCTTACCCTGAAGGACAATGCGTCATCAGGTTTGCGCCGACGATGCTGAAGTGGATCGTCTGTTATTAAACCGCACGCTTTCTAGAAGCCGTGCGGGCACGCGTACTAAAGCCCTCAAAAAAATCCACAGCGATTTTCCCATCCTCAAAGTAGGGTTTATTGCACCAAAATCAAGTGAATTCGCGCTTGTTCTCGCATCTTCTTGAATTGCCCAAGACATAGGCAAAGCTGAAACCAAGTGCTTACTATGATCTAAGTTAGGGCAAATTATAGTTTAGGGTGCGGCGGCAGAAGTGTTGCTTGAAACGCTGGACGCGCCGCTTCTTCCTCAAACCAAGCCTTGAGATTTGGTCGCGCGGTGCGCCACTTATCTTCCGGGAAGCGATAATCCGCGTAATCCATGGCGATAACGAGGCCGATGGCGGAGACATCACGCGGGCTTGTAAACGGCAAATTTGCCTCTAGCCAATCATAAACCCGGGCCTGACGACCCGTTTCATAGCTCAGAAAGCTGGGGCTGCGTTCGCTGACCGGGCGGCGAAGCTCGCGGGCGCGCCATGCCAGGGATTCGAGCAGACTTTCGGATAGCGACCAGAGCCTGGATGCAGCCCAACGTGCCGGGCCGATATCATGGTGGAGGCGCGGGGCACCGCCCAAGCGGTCCAGATATTCACAAATCACAGTCGAATCCACGAGCATCAGCCCGCCCGGCCCCGTGAGCGTCGGTACTTTGCCAAGGGCGCTGACATCCAGCACCTCATTTTCAGGCGTCCGCACGCGGGTGTTGAAATCTTCCACTTGGTCCGTCAGGCCGCATTCATGCACGACCATCCTGACCTTGCGGGCAAATGGGGAGGTCGGTGTCATGTAGTGGCAATAGGGTTTTGTCGTGGTCATTGAATCAATCCAAGCCGTTGCGTAGCATGGCGGCAATTATCGCCTGATCGGGCGAGCGATGCAAAATTAGGAGACTCCAGCGATGGACATGGCCTTTTCAGCCGAAGACGAAGCCTTCCGGGGCAAAGTGCGCGAATTTCTGAGTGAGGCGCTGCCGAAAGATGTCTCTGATAAAGTCATCAATGGTCGCCACATCCCGCGTGAAGACATCATGGCCTGGCATCATGCATTGCATAAGCAGGGCTGGATCACGCCAAATTGGCCGGAACAGTGGGGTGGTCCCGGTTGGACGGCCAACCAGAAATACATTTTTGACGAGGAAAGCTCCCTCGCCGGCGCGCCGCGTCCGATTTTGTTCGGCATTACAATGTGCGGTCCCGTTCTGATGCGTTACGGCACAGAAGAGCAGAAAAACCATTTCCTGCCCAAGATTGCTTCGGGCGAAATCATTTTCTGCCAGGGCTATTCGGAGCCGGGCTCCGGGTCTGATCTCGCCAGCTTGAATATGAAGGCAGTGCGGGACGGTGATGATTTTGTGCTGAACGGCCAGAAAACCTGGACGACATCCGCCCACATGGCTGACTGGATTTTCTGCCTAGTGCGCACGTCTAGTGCAGGCAAACGGCAGGAAGGCATCACGTTCATTCTGCTTGATATGGCGACCAAGGGTGTATCAGTGAAGCCGCTGATCACGCTCGATGGCACTCATGAAGTCAACGAAGTATTCTTCGATGACGTGCGGGTTCCAGCGGCAAATGTCATTGGTGAAGTTGATCAAGGGTGGACGGTTGCGAAATACCTGCTCGGCCATGAACGCATGGGTGGCGGCGCGCTTGGCGGGGTTAAAAAGCTCCTGAGCCAGTTGAAAGACATCGCGCGGGAAGAGGACGATGGATTCGGCAATGCGCTTTGGGATGACGATACATTCCGTCGCAAAGTTTCCCAGACCGAAATCGAGCTGATGACTTTGGAAGTGCAGATGATGCGCTTGTTGTCTGCGGTTTCCGCGGATCGGGAGATGGGCTTCGAGGCCTCTATGATCAAGATTCGCCGGTCTGAGATTTTGCAGCGGCTGACAGAGCTGAAGATGGAAGCCGTTGGGTATTACTCCTCGCCCTACATCAAGGCGGCCCTGACGGAGCGCTGGAACGAAGAGCCGATTGGCGCTGAATACGCCAATGCCCAGACGCCGCAATACCTTAACAATCGCAAGCATTCGATCTTTGCAGGGTCTAACGAGATCCAGCACAATATTATTGCGAAGCGCATGCTGGGGCTGTAACGAACGGGTTTGGGTGTGGCGTTCCGCAGCGATAAAGTATCGAGTCTTCTGGCTTGTGTATCTGGCGCTGTCCGTCTAGCATCCAGGCGCTCGCGGGGTTAGACCGTGCCTCGCGCCATCCTGGTGATGGAAATACTACGGTTTGAAGAGCAAGACCGCTTACTAAAGGCGGTCTAAACAGGGAGAAACTATATGAAATTAGGTACGCTTCTGCGGACCGTCGCGGCTGCCGCGATTGGTATCGCTATTACGGCCCCAGCGTTTGTTTCTGACGCTGAAGCCCGCACACGCTGGAAAGTGCACAGCGCTTTCGGCTCCAAACTTTTCGTTATTGGGCCTGGCATCTACAACGTCTCTAAGGCCGTTGAGCAAATGTCCGAAGGCGACTTCATCATGAAGCCTTTCGAGCCAGGCGCACTTGTGCCAGGCACGAAGTACTTTGATGCTGTCTCCACCGGCTCCATCGACGCTGCTTGGGGCACGCCTGGCTACGACACGCACAAGAACTTCGCTTACGCTTTCTACAGCGCTGTTCCGTTCGGTCCTCGTGGCGGCGAATATCTCGCATGGATGCGTCACGGCGGTGGTCAAGAGATCGCTGAAGAGATGTATGCTCGTGACAACATCAAATACTACCTCTGCAACCTGATTGCTCCTGAGTCATCTGGCTGGTTCCGCAAGGAAATCAAGTCCACTGCTGACCTCAAAGGCCTGAAGATGCGCTTCTTCGGTCTTGGCGCAAAGGTTATGGAAAAGTTTGGCGTCTCCACACAGCTTCTTGCTGGCGGTGACATCTATCCGGCTCTGGAACTCGGCACGATCGACGCGACCGAATTCTCCATGCCTGCGATTGATAAAGATCTGGGCTTCTACCAGATCGCTAAGCACAACTACTTCCCAGGTTGGCATCAGCAGTCTACGCTTGGCTCACTGATCGCGAACATGGACAAGGTTAAGGCTCTGCCAGAAGGTCAGCAGGAAATGCTTGAGCAGGCTTGCCAGGCACAGGTTATGCGCTCCTTCGCAGAATCTGAAGGCTTCCAGCATCAGGCTATGGCTTTCCATCAGACGAAGGGTGTCACCATCCATCGTTGGAGCCAGGACATTCTGGACGAGCTCGAAGCCGAGTGGCAGGAAGTTATCGCAGCTGAAATCGCTGATAGCGAAGATGCCAAGAAGATCTGGGCGAGCTACTCCGAATTCCGCGAAGGCTATGCGATTTGGAAAGACCACGGCTACCTGAAGTAGGGTTTGCTGTAGGTACGACGATCTGAGACAGCGACGTCGGCTGTGCCTTTGGGACGGTCGGCGTCGTTTCTCTTACTGACTGCCGGGATGGCTTAATCCAACGCGCAAAACGACCGCGGCAAACGCGGCGATATAACAACAAGATGCTGCAGAGAGGCTGACGTCATAATGCGCAAGCTCTTAGAAATCGCGGATGTCTGCGAATGGTTCCCGCAAAAAGCTGGCAAGCTTGGCGCCTGGCTCATCGTGCCGCTGATCATTGTGATCATCTACGACATTACGACCCGGAAGCTGCAGTTTATTCAGCAAGCCGTTTTGAACTCTCCGTTATATGAATATATTTCGCCTACCAAATTGCAGGAATGGGAGTGGCATCTTCACACCGCATTGTTCCTGCTGGCTTTGGGCTATGCCTACGTTAACAACGCCCACGTACGGGTCGATCTGATCCGCGAGAAGTGCAAAGACCGGACCCAGGCGTGGATCGAGTTCTTTGGTATTATCCTGGCGCTGTTCCCCTATTGCATCGTGATTGGCCTCATTTCGATGCGGTTCATTGAGCTTGCATATTCGTCTAACGAAATTTCGCAGTCCATGACGGGCCTAAGCCAACGCTGGATCATCAAGTCCTTCCTGTTCATCGGTCTCTTCCTGGCCCTTTTGGCCGGTATCGCGACGCTGCTGCGTCACATCGTATATTTGTTTGGCCCAGCACATCTCAGAGATGACGTGCCGATGAATATGTTGACGACGGCAGAATCGGCGCATTTACCGCGCATTGAAGATGATGATTTGAACCGCGAAGACGATGATCCCATCGTCACGTCGTCCTGAGCGGAAGGAATAGGTAGTTATGTATTTCGAGGATTTCCTTCCGGTCATCATGTTCGCCATGCTTGCATGCGGACTGTTCACAGGCTTCCCGGTCGCCTTCGTTGTTGGTGGTACGGGCATCGCCTTCGGTTTCATCGGCATGTACTTCGACGTGTTTTCGATGATTGAATTCTTCAACGTTCCAGAACGTATCTGGGGCGGTGCTGCTGAAAACCCCGTTCTCGTCGCGGTTCCCTGTTTTATCTTTATGGGAACAATGCTTGAGAAATCAGGCGTCGCGGAAGATCTGCTGAAAATTTTGGAACTGCTGTTGAAGCGGGTTCCAGGCGGCTTGGCGCTTGCGGTTACGGCCATGGGCACGATCATGGCGGCGACCACCGGAATTATCGGCGCATCCGTTGTCATGATGTCCTTGATGGCGCTGCCCGCCATGTTGCGGGCCGGATACCAGAAAGAACTGGCCACTGGCACGATCGCAGCATCTGCAACATTGGGTATTTTGATCCCACCAAGCATCATGCTCGTCATCATGGCTGATTTGCTGGCTATCTCAGTTGGCAACCTGTTCATTGGCGCTATCTTGCCGGGCCTGCTGCTGTCGTCCCTGTACTTCATCTACATCATCGTGATTTCGTCGCTGAAGCCCCATATCGCGCCGCCAATTGCGGACGATAAGATGGTCGACAGCAAAACGCTGATGTTGATGGTTCTAAAAGGCTTCGTGCCGCCCGTTATTCTGATTGTGATGGTGCTAGGCTCTATCTTCGGCGGCATTGCGACGCCGACGGAAGCAGCTGGCGTTGGCGCTTTTGGCTCCCTGTTGCTTGCGGTCTTCAATGGTCGTTTGAACATCAGCACCCTCAAAGATGTGGCCGAGCGCACTGCGCTTACGACTGGCATGATCTTCTTCATCTTCCTTGGTGCCACCACGTTCTCATACGTGTTCCGGTCCTTGGGCGGCGAACATCTGATCATCGCTGGCGTTGAATATATGGATCTGCACTCCTGGAGCCTGCTGATCCTGCTGATGTTGACGATTTTCATCCTGGGCTTCTTCTTCGACTTCCTGGAGATCACGCTGATCATCCTGCCGGTGTTCGCGCCGATCGTGGAGTTGCTGGACTTCGGCGTCCATGTTGAAGGTCGCGACATCATCTATTGGTTCGCAATCCTGGTGGCGGTGAACCTGCAGACGTCGTTCCTTACTCCGCCCTTTGGATTTGCGCTCTTCTATTTGAAGGGCGTGGCACCAAAAATAGTGAAGATGCAGCACATCTACAAAGGCATCATACCGTTCGTGATGCTGCAGTTGATCGGCCTTGGGTCCGTAATGGCATTCCCGGGTCTGGCGCTGTATCTGCCGAGTGTGCTGCTTAGCTAAGCTGCGCATTCAGAGACCATTTAAGGTCTCTCAAACCCTGCCTGACCGCCCTTCGAACTTTTTGGGGGAAGTGGTCTCAACGCCCGCCGTTCGCACTGAACGGCGGGCGTTCGCATTTTCAGGCAGCGGTGGTTATCCTGCTTCTGTGATTCTGAGGAGCGACTTTCATGGATATGACATTCACGCCTGAAGAGCAGGCCTTTCGCCGCGAAGTGCAGGCATTCGTTGCGGAAAACCTGCCCGCCCCGATCGCTCGCAAGGTGGCTGACGGTGTTGAGATGACCCGGGACGACATGTCGACCTGGATGCAGATCCTAGCCAAACAAGGCTGGCTTGCGACCAATTGGGAACAGAAGGATGGCGGCCCCGGTTGGAGCACTGCGCAAAAACATATCTTCGAAGAAGAATGCGCTGCTGCAGGCGCGCCGGACATCATTCCCTTTGGAACGCGCATGGTCGGTCCCGTGCTATTGGCATTCGGTACGCCTGAGCAGAAAGCGAAGTACTTGCCAGGCATTGTCTCGGGCGAAACGCTCTGGTGTCAGGGCTATTCAGAGCCTGGGGCCGGGTCTGACTTGGCGCAATTGCAGCTATCAGCGAAGCTTGATGGCGATGCATACGTTGTCAACGGCACGAAAATCTGGACCACACAAGCGCATATGGCGGATATGATTTTCGTCCTTGCCCGCACCGACAATTCGGGCCGCAAGCAAGATGGCGTTACGTGTTTACTGATCGACATGAAAGCGCCGGGCGTTACTGTGCGCCCAATCATCACCATTGATGGCCGGCACCGGTTTAATCAGGAATTCTTCGACGATGTCCGCGTTCCAGTAACGGACCGTGTTGGCGAAGCCGGGGATGGTTGGCGGATTGCAAAATACCTGCTCGGCCATGAGCGCTCCAATGCGGCTGGTGTTGCAGGCGCGGTGCGGATGCTGAAGAAACTCCGCGCCATTGCAACGGCGGAGCGCAGCGAGGGCGAAACGCTGATGCAGGACCAAGATTTTCGCAGGAACCTGGCGGATGTTGAAACGCGGCTTGAAGTGCTGCGGATGACAGCTATGCGCAACTTAGCCCGTGCCTCCGCTGATAAGCCCGTGGGGGCAGAAGCCTCAGTCGTGAAGCTTGGGATGGCCGAAATTCGCAAAGATATTTCGGAGCTCAGCATGCAGGCGGGGGCGTATTACGCGAATCCATTTGATCCAAAGGCGATCCGGGAGGGCTGGGGTAATCAGCAACCCATCGGCGCGGATTATATTTTCAAGCTGGCGCCGGATTATTTTGAGATGCGGGCACGTTCCATAGCGGGCGGGTCCAACGAAATCCAAAAGAACATTATCGCCAAGCGCACTCTGGGGCTCTGACATGTATATGAATTTCTCCGCCGATGAACTGGCGTTCGAGCAAAAGGTCGCTGATTTCGTGGCAGAAAAGCTGCCAGCCGATATCAAGGACAAAGTCGACCGCGGCATTGAGCTGACGCGTGAAGAAGTCCGCCGCTGGATGGAAATCCTGGGCCAGAAAGGCTGGGCCGCAACCAATTGGGACAAGAAAGACGGCGGCCCTGGATTCACCGTCGCCGAAAAGTTCCTGGCCGAAGACGCAATCTTCATGAATGGCGCGCCGAAGATGGTGCATTTCGGCACCCGTATGGTTGGCCCGGTGCTGCTGGCGTTCGGCACGGACGAGCAGAAAGCCAAATACGTCCCTAAAATCCTGACCAGCGAAGAGGTGTGGTGCCAAGGCTATTCAGAACCCCAGGCCGGATCTGATCTCGCCCAATTGCAATGCTCCGCCGAATTGGATGGCGACGAATATGTGGTGAACGGCACCAAAATCTGGACCACGTCCGCCCATTGCGCAGACCGCATGTTTGCCCTTGTTCGGACATCTAAGGAAGCGCGCAAGCAAGAGGGCATCACCTGCCTGTTGATTGACCTGAAAGCACCTGGCGTCGAAATCCGCCCGATCATTACGCTCGATGGGAAGCATGTCTTTAACCAGGAATTCTTCGATAATGTGCGCGTGCCGGTTTCAGACCGCGTGGGCGAGGAAGGCGACGGATGGAAGATCGCGAAGTTCCTGCTCGGGCATGAGCGCTCCAACGCGACATATGTCTCTATGAACAAGCGCAACCTGCGCAAGCTCAAGGAAATCATGGTGGATCAGCGCGCTGACGGTGAACGCCTTGCTGATGATCCCGGATTCGTTCGCAAGCTGGCGGACCTGGAACAAGACATGCTGGCGACGACGACCATGGCGATGCGTCAACTCGCGGCGGCATCCGCTGACAAGCCGGTGGGTGCGGAAGCTTCCATCATGAAACTTCGCGTAATGGACGCCTATAAGCAGTGCCATGAACTGATGATGGAGGCGGGTGCCTACTACGCGCAGCCCTTCGAACGCGGCCATATTCGCGGTGAAGCGAATACCGAATGGGTGGGGCCAGATTATCTCTACCGCATGTCGCCAGACTATTTTGAAAGCCGTGCAATGAGCATCGCCGGGGGCAGCCACGAGATTCAAAAAGACATCCTGGCAAAGCGCGCGCTCGGTCTCTAACCCATGCTTGCTTCCTGGGCTGTGGGCGCTTAGCCTTTCACATGAAATACCGGCGTTTCAGAAGAACGCTGACGACCTCTAGGGAGCTTTTCGAAGATGGATTTTGAACTTTCCGAAGACCAAGTGCTGCTGCAGGAAAGCGTAACCCGCTTCGTGGCTGACAATTATTCCTTTGAACAGCGCCGGAAGCTGGTTGATACCGACCAAGGCTTTTCCGATAAGCAGTGGTCGCAGTTTGCAGAACTCGGCTGGCTCGGCATGCCGTTCGCAGAAGATGTTGGCGGTTATGGCGGCACCCCGGTTGAGACCATGGTCGTGCTGGAAGAATTCGGCAAAGGCCTGGTTGCAGAGCCATATATCTCTACGGTCGTTCTTGGCGGCGGCGCGCTTGTTCATGGCGGCACGGCAGCACAGCAGCAGGAACTGATCCCGCAGTTGGCGGAAGGCAATCTGAAGCTGGCGCTTGGCTTTGCAGAACGCCAGTCCCGCTACAATCTGGCGGATGTGCAAACGAAGGCTGAGAAATCTGGTGGCGATTATGTGCTGTCCGGTATGAAGAGCGTCGTCTTTGGCGCGCCAACGGCCAACAAGTTCATCGTGTCTGCTCGCACCAGCGGCGGCGCGCGGGATGAAGGCGGTGTCTCGCTATTCTTGGTGGATGCAGATGCATCCGGTGTATCCGTGCGCGGCTACCCAACGGTAGACGGCATGCGCGCTGGCGAAGTCACGCTGGACGGCGTCAAAGTCGGCGCAGATGCGCTGATGGGTGCCGAGGGTGAAGGCTTCGGCGTGCTCGAAACAACCATCGACTATGCCATCGCAGCGACGGCGGCAGAAGCCGTCGGTGCTATGAGCGCGCTGAACGACATGACGCTTGAGTACATCAAGACCCGCGAACAGTTTGGCCAGCCAATCGGCAAGTTCCAGGTGCTGCAGCACCGCATGGTGGACATGTTCATTGCCCATGAAGAAGCCAAGTCCATGGCGATGATGGCAGCGATGCGGATTGACGATGAGGATGCGAACGAGCGCCGTAAGGCTGCGTCTGCCACAAAGGTGCAGATCGCTAAGTCCGCCCGCTTTGTCGGCCAGCAGGCTATTCAGCTGCATGGCGGCATTGGCATGACGGATGAATATGCCGCTGGGCACTACTTCAAGCGCCTTACCATGATCGACCGCAGCTATGGCGATGGTGATTATCATCTGGCGCGATTCGGCGCGTTAAGCTAAACCTGGGCTAGGTTTTTAGGGCGGGGAGATATTTCGGCATGATGAAGAGCATCGTCGTCGCGTTGGACGGCTCGTCCTCCAGCGTAAATGCACGCAAAACAGCGATTGAAGTCGCTAAGCGGACCGGCGCTAGCCTGGTCGGCATTGGCGTGTTGGATGTGCCGTGGATCACGGAACCTCGCGCGACGCCTATTGGCGCTGGCTCCTACCAAACGCACCGGAATGAAAAGCTGATCGAAGACGGCCGGGAGAATATCCGGGACCGGATCGACGCTTTCCGCGCTGAATGTGCCGCCGCAGAGCTAGAATGCTCGGCCGTCGGCACAGAGGGTGACCCGGTTGTGCAGCTGGACGCCGAAGCTGACCGTCACGATCTCATCGTGATTGGCCGCGAAACCAATTTCCATGGTGGCGAAAACCACGAAATTGGCGGCACAGTCGAAAAACTGCTGCATGATAATCCGCGCCCGCTGATCGTGGCACCTGAAACGGAATACTCCAACGCGAATGACGATGTCGTCGTTGTGGCATTCGATGGGGATGTGACATCCTCCCGCGCCATGCACATGTTCCTGCTTTTGGGCCTCGCAAAAGGCCGCGAAGTGCATGTGGTTTCAGTGGACGCAGACGCTGCCAAAGCCAATGCTCTAGCCGAACGCGGGGCAGCCCTGTTCCGCAGCCACGGTTACGCTGCACTTTCAAACGGCGTCGCATCCCGGGGCAAGGTGTCAGACAGCGTCCTCGGTGCCATCAGCACCTGCAATGCCGGTCGTTTAGTGATGGGCGCTTACGGCCACGAAGGCGGCATCCGCCGCATGTTCGTCGGCTCAACCACCAAGCGCCTGCTGACAGCCAGCCCAGTCCCAGTCTTCGTGCATCATTAGTGCATTCCGCATTTGGTCCGGTTCAACTTGAATACGGAAAAATGCACGCCATCAGGCGCATAAAGCTTTGAGGCCTCGGTTCAGCTTGTCGCTTGCAACGCGACGTCCACGGCTCGTGAATTTCATCTGAGATCGGATTGCTCGTCGGCCGAAAGCTTGGTGATGTGCTTGGTCTGTTTTGATTGGCGGCTTGGCTAAGTAGAGGTATCCGGATGGAATTTGACCTAATGGCAATCTTGCCGTTGGCGCTGATATTGGCAGGCACGGGCTGCATTGCTGGCGTTTTGGCGGGCCTGCTTGGCGTTGGTGGCGGCATCATTGTGGTGCCTGTGCTTTTCACGATGTTGGGATTTATTGATGTCGATATGGCCGTCCGCATGCACCTGGCGGTCGGTACATCGCTGGCCAGTATCGTGTTGACCTCACTCGTTTCCGCGCGCGCTCATCATAAGCGCGGTGCGGTCGATGTGGCCTTGCTGAAATCTTGGGGCGTTTGGATTTTTTTAGGATCGATCTCGGGCGTCTTGATCGCAAATGCGATTAGCGGCGGCGCGCTGACGGTTGTGTTTGGCGTGGTTGCGTTAGCCGTCGCGCTATATATGGCGCTAACGTCGCCGGACTTCCGCTTGCGTGACAGGTTGCCATCCGGCGTGGAAGGCTGGGCGAGCGGATTTAGTATTGGCGGGCTGTCGGCTATGATGGGGATTGGCGGCGGTACGCTATGCGTACCGTATTTCAATGCATTCGGCTTCCCGGTGCACCGCGCCGTCGGCACGGCAGCCGCTATCGGATTGATTATCGCGACGCCTGCCGCCATTGGCTTCATTGTGACGGGCTGGGGTATTCCAGCTTTGCTTCAAGCAAGTCTTGGGCATGTCAACTTGCTCGGCCTTGCCTTGATCGCGCCATTTACCACTATGTTTGCGCCATACGGCGTAAAGTTAGCGCATTTTCTTTCGCCCAAACTGCTGAAGCGCGCCTTCGCATTCTTCTTATTTGTGACGGCGATAAAGATGCTTGTTCTGTGAGCGTCATAGCCCACAGATTTCCTGCTATGCGTTCTGGGCCGGCGGTTGTTTGATCCTAAAACATACTTTTCAGCACTCGGTCCGGCGGGGCGTGGCCGTCGGAGAACGCTTGGATGCTGGCGATGACTTTTTCGCCCATCGCGATCCGGGCCTCTACGGTGGCGGACGCGATGTGGGGGGTGAGGACGACGTTTTCCATTTTCAGCAGCTTGGGTGTCACGACGGGCTCGTGCTCGTAAACATCCAGTCCGGCACCACCAATACGGCCTGAAGCGAGGGCGCGGACCATGGCAGCTTCGTCAATCACATCGCCGCGGCTTGTGTTGATGATCACCGCACCCTGTTTGAACATATTCAGGCGCGGGGCGTTCAGCAGGTGATATGTGCCGGGTGTGCGTGGGCAGTTGACGGAGATAACATCCATCCGCGCGACCATCTGGTTCAGCGAATCCCAGTATGTGGCCTCCAGCTCCTGTTCAATTTCACCATGGGCGCGGCGGCGGTTGTGATAGTGGATCGCCATGCCGAATGCCCGTGCGCGCCGTGCCAGCGCAGCGCCAATTCGCCCCATGCCGACAATGCCCAGGCGTTTGCCACGCAGGCTGGCACCCATCAGGCCGGTTGGGCGCCAGCCATCCCAATTGTTTGCCCGCACTAAGCGTTGGCCCTCACCAATGCGACGAATAACGGCGAGGATTAGCGCCATTCCCATATCGGCTGTATCTTCTGTCAGCACGCCGGGCGTATTGGTGACGGTGAGCCCCTTGGCGTGGGCGGCCTCCAGATCAATATGGTCGACGCCCGCACCATAATTAGCGATCAGCTTGATATTCGGGCCAGCCGCAGCGATGACCTCAGCGTCGATGCGGTCTGTAACGGTGCAAGCCAACACGTCGGCCTCCGCCATGGCAGCTTTCAGCGCGTCTTTGGAGAGCGCTTCGTCCGTATCATTCAGGTTCGCGTCAAACAGCTCCATCATCCGGGTTTCGATGGAGTCGGGCAGCCTGCGGGTGACAACGACTGTCGGGCGGGACTTGGCCGTAGAATGGGGTGTAGGCTGGGGCATGGAGGGTGCAGCGTCCTTAGCGGGTCAAGCGCATATTATAGGCCGGTCTTCCGCTTGCTGAAACAGGCTCTCGCGTTCAGATGCGACTTCGTGCATCAATACCGTTTCTGAATTCGTAACTGCCTGGAGCGCCCAGCCCATGTCCGTCCGTCGCGGCCGCCATTTCCTACAGATCCCTGGTCCCTCGAACTCGCCAGACCGGATCCTCCACGCCCTTGGCCAACCGACGATGGACCATCGCGGCCCGGACTTCGCCCTGCTTGGCAAAGAGGTGCTGGGCGGCATGCGCAAGATATTCCAAACGGAACATCCTGTGGTGATTTATCCGTCTTCGGGTACGGGGGCGTGGGAAGCCGCACTGGTGAACCTGTTTAATCCGGGTGATACGCTGCTCATGGTCGAAACCGGGCAGTTTGCATCGCTCTGGCAAGAACTGGCAGAGCGGCTTGGCTATAAAACCGAATTTATTGAAGGCGATTGGCGCCACGGCGTGCAGGCCGAGCAGGTCGAAGCGCGACTGAAGGCGGACAAGGCAGGGGCGATCCGTGCGGTCTGCATGGTCCACAATGAGACCTCTACCGGTGCCACCAGCCATGTGGAGCAAGTGCGAAAAGCCATTGATGCAGCGGACCATGAGGCACTGTTCCTGGTCGACACAATTTCCGGCCTCGCTTCCATGGATTATCGGCATGATGCATGGGGCGTTGATGTTTCAATTTCCGGCTCCCAGAAGGGCTTGATGGTGCCGCCTGGCCTAAGCTTCAACGCCCTTAGCCCGCGTGCTTTGGAAGCCTACAAAAGCGCTATGGTTCCGCGATCCTATTGGGATTGGGGGCCGATGTTGTCGATGAACGAAAACGGCTATTTCCCCTATACGCCATCAACCAACCTGCTATTCGGCCTGAAAGAGGCGATCGATATGCTGTTGGAAGAGGGGCTGGATAACGTGTTCGCTCGCCACTTCCGCCTTGGTGAAGCGACCCGCCGCGCGGCGCAGGCCTGGGGGCTGGACGTGCAGTGCGAAAACCCGGATGAACGCTCCAACGTGTTGACGGCCATTCGCCTGCCAGACGGCCATGATGCAGATGCGCTGCGTGCCGTCATCCTGAAGCAGTTTGATGTGTCGCTGGGCAATGGCCTTGGCAAGATCAAGGGCAAGGTCTTCCGCATTGGCCATCTTGGTGATTTCAATGAGCCGATGCTGCTGGGAATGCTTGGCGCAGTTGAAGCCGGCCTGAAACTCGCCGGTGTGCCGCACCAGGCTGGCGGTGTTGACGCCGCCATGCGCTACCTGGCCGATACATCGAAGTAGCTTGCAGAGATCGAGGCGAGGCGGCACTCTCCCATTCATCCCGTTTGGAGAGCGCCGATGCCTGATACGACACCTGCGAATATCGAAATCCGCCACAGCACCTGCCCGCATGACTGCCCGTCGTCCTGCGCGCTGGAGGTCGAACGGCTGGATGCGAATACGATTGGCCGGGTGCGCGGCGCATCAGCGAACACGTATACGGATGGTGTGATCTGCGCCAAGGTCGCGCGCTACGCCGAGCGCGCGCACCACCCGGATCGCCTGATGCATCCGTTGATGCGGACGGGACCGAAGGGTTCCAAAGAATTCAAGCGGGTGAGTTGGGATGAAGCGCTTGACGTGATCGCCAAGCGGTTCCTAGAGATTGAAAGGACCAGCGGGCCGGAAGCGATCTGGCCGTATTTCTACGCTGGCACCATGGGCATGGTCATGCGGGACGGGATCAACCGCCTCCGCCATGTGAAGGGCTATTCCGGCCAGCATTCTACCGTCTGCACGACCCTGGCTTTCACTGGCTTTATTGCTGGCACGGGTGCCCTTCGCGGCGCAGACCCGCGCGAGATGGCGGATAGTGATCTGGTGGTGATTTGGGGGACGAACCCGGTCAACACCCAGGTCAATGTCATGACCCACGCCATCAAGGCCCGGAAAAACCGGGGCGGCAAGATCGCTGTAGTGGACGTCTATGAAACGGGTGCGGCAAAGCAGGCGGATATTTTCGTGCGCGTAAATCCCGGCACAGATGCAGCACTTGCCTGCGCCGTGATGCATATCCTGTTCCGGGATGGCCATGCGGATTGGGATTATCTGAACCAATACACCGACGCACCGGAAGAACTTGAAGCGCACCTGAAAACGCGTGACCCCGAATGGGCCAGCAAAATCTGCGGCACGCCGGTTAAGGATATTGAGGCATTCGCGGAAGCCATTGGCGAGACAGAGCGCACGTTCTTCCGCCTGGGCTATGGCTTCACCCGCCAGCGCAATGGTGCTGTTGCAATGCATGCCGCCAGCTGCATTCCCGCCGTGACCGGTGCCTGGAAGCACAAGGGCGGCGGTGCGTTCCACAATAATGGTGCCATCTATGGCTGGAACAAAACCATCATCGAGGGACAGGATGCGCGTGACCCCAATGTCCGCCTGCTAGACCAAGCCCGCATCGGGGAGGTGCTGACAGGCGGTGCAGATGCGCTGAAGGGCGGGGGGCCGATCCAAGGGATATTTATCCAGAATACCAACCCGATGATGATCGCACCGGATCACACCAAGGTCCGCCAAGGTTTTGAGCGAGACGACCTGTTCACCGTCGTGCATGAGCAATTTATGACGGAAACCGCCCAAATGGCGGATATCGTGCTGCCTGCCACCATGTTCACAGAGCATGATGACTTTTATCAAGGCGGGGGACATCAGCACATCATGCATGGGCTGAAAGTGGTTGAGCCGCCGGGCGAATGCCGTTCAAACCATGACGTGATTTGTGCGTTGGCGGAACGGCTGGGTGCAGATCACAAGGGCTTCTCCATGAGCCCGCGCGAATTGATTGACGCCACGCTGAAAGCCTCCAACCGCCCTGGCCTCGATAAGCTGGAGGAAGAAAACTGGTTCGATGTGCAGCCGCCGTTTGATCAGGCGCACTATATCGGCGGGTTTGCCCATAGCGACGGCAAGTTCCACTTCAAGGCCGATTGGTCTGAGCCGGCACCCAAGGGCTTTGGCGGTTATCAACCAGCCGATATGCCGACATTGCCGGACCATTGGGCCGTCATTGATGCCGCGACGGAAGCAAAACCGTTCCGCATGGCCACCAGCCCGGCGCGGAGCTTCCTGAACTCCACCTTCACCGAAACCAAATCCTCCCAGGAGCGCGAGGGCCGCCCGACTGTGCAAATGCGGGCAGAGGATGCCGGGAAGCTTGGGTTAAGCGACGGCCAGCGTGTGCGGATCGGCAATGATCTGG
The DNA here is from genome assembly GCA_040263875.1 of Alphaproteobacteria bacterium. GTDB lineage: Bacteria > Pseudomonadota > Alphaproteobacteria > Bin95 > Bin95 > VMCJ01. The sequence goes on along the minus strand of JBDQJI010000077.1, from coordinate 1,746 downwards.
GCGAAACCATCCTGCATCTGGCGATTAGCGATACGACGAATGCAGGCGTTGTGATCGTTGAATCGATCTGGCCGAACGCGGCGTTTGAAACCGGCATTGGCATCAATGTGCTGACATCGGCAGAACCCGGCAGCCCCGTCGGCGGCTCCGTTTATCATGACACGGCGGTGTGGATTAAGGCGGCATAGGCCGATGACGAAGCCGTTGCCCTTCCAAATCCACGCCAGCGATAGCCAGCTGGAATACTTGAAGGCTCGGCTGGAGAATGCCCGCTGGCCGGAACAAGAAACCGTCAGCGATTGGTCCCAGGGCACGCCCCTGGCTTATATGCAGGAAATTGCTGGCTACTGGGCGCGGGACTACGATTGGCGCGCCCGCGAAGCCAAGCTGAACACGCTGGACCAGTTCCGGGGGGAGGCTGATGGCTTTGGCCTGCACTTCGTCCATATGCGCTCGCCTCATGCACAGGCCAAGCCGTTATTGTTGAGCCACGGCTGGCCGGGCTCCATCGTGGAATTTGCGAAGGCGATCCCCATGCTGCTGGACCCGCCAGCCTATGGCGGCGATGCGGCGGATGCGTTTCATGTGGTGGCACCCTCCCTGCCGGGTTTCGGGTTTTCGGACAAACCAATAGAGACAGGCTACGGCGTCCAGAAAATCGCGACGCTGTTTGACCGGTTGATGCGAGACCTTGGCTATGACCGCTATTTCGCCCAGGGCGGCGATTGGGGGTCTATGATCACAACGATGATCGGCGCACAAAACCTGGGGGCCTGTCAGGCGATCCACGTGAATATGCCGATTGGCCGTCCAAATGCGGAGGAGACGGCCAATCCCTCCGCTGCGGACAAAGCCGGCATTGCCGCCCTCAAAGCCTATTATGATTGGGATACGGGCTATTCGAAGCAGCAAAGCACGCGGCCCCAAAGCATTGGCTACGGCCTGGTGGATTCCCCCATCGGCCAGGCCGCGTGGATCATAGAGAAGTTCTGGCGCTGGACTGATTGCAACGGCCATCCTGAAAATGCGCTCAGCCGGGATGAGATGCTGGACAACATCATGCTCTATTGGCTGCCGGAAACAGCGGCATCCTCAGCCCGGATATACTGGGAAAGCTTCGGCAAGCCCATACTGAAGGAAACCGGCCCCGCCACCCTACCAGCAGGCTGCAGCCTCTTCCCCAAAGAAATCTTCCGCCCACCCCGCCACTGGGCAGAGCGCACCTACACCAACATCATCCACTGGAACGAGCTAGACAAAGGCGGCCACTTCGCGGCGTTCGAACAGCCAGAGACGTTTGTGGATGAGGTGCGGGCGTGTTTTCGGCTGGTGCAGTGAATGGCGGGGACTTTGTGTTTGCGCCGCAGCCTTCCCCCTCTCTCTCTGTTCTCTCCCCCGATGGGTGGCGATAGGACCCTCACCAAAACCACCTCATTTCTTGTAGAACCCACGCCCCCAAAGGGGGGAGAGGGCAGGGTGAGGGTGGAAGTCAGCGGCCAAAACAGACACCGCCCAATCCCCTTGGGTGCCGCATAGGCGGCTGGGCCCACACATGAACGCCCCCTATTCACCCTCCCTCGCGTTGCGCTGGGTTGGCCTTACCGCTGCCTAGGTGTTTAGTCCCGGAGATTTATGGTGCACTCTTTTCCCAAGTTTGGAAGGACGCATTATGGGACAGGTACTTCACGGGAGCGCCCGCACGACAGCGGCGATCCGTCGAGCAATACAAGATAGTCAAGAGAGCCT
>JBDQJI010000076.1:0-19960 GCA_040263875.1 Alphaproteobacteria bacterium | reverse complement strand
CTGCACGTCGCTGCCGTTCGACAGCTTCACCTCAATCTCCCGCAGCAGCTTAAGTATGTCCTCGTCTGAATGACGTTTCCGAGCCATCACATCCCCCTTCAGTCTCTAAAAATAGTGGCCCAGTTTTAGGGGGGAAGGACACCCGCGGTGGCTCCATCGAAGCCTATGGTGCCTATCAAATCGCACCAGCAAGTTTCCCGGGCTTCTACCTTGGTATTGGCGCGACCTATAGTTATGACACCGGCGATGTCCGCGCTTTCGGTACCAAGGCGGATTTGACGCTTGAAAGTGGAGAGATCAGCCCGTTTGCCTACTATTTCATTCCAATTGGCAAAGCCACGGCAGAATTCACGCTGACTGCCAACTTCTCCACAGCACGGCTTGAAATCCAGGGTCTGCCAACGGAACATTTGAGTGCCCGGGCAACAGAACTTCTCATGCAGTATCGCGCTCCTGTCCTCGGCGGTATTTCGATGATGGCTGGGATCGAAAGCCGCTACAGCTTCAAAGAGGAAGCTGGGCTCGGCAGTGCTGCGAGGGACACGCTTTCGGCCAAACTTCTGGGCGGCGTCCGGTTCAAACTGGCGCCAACTACAGCCCTTGATTTTGAAGGTGATGTGCGGGTTGGGGATAAAGTCGTTGAGAATACATCTCTCTCTATAAGATTGCGTCAGTCATTCTAATAATCCGCTTACTTCTTTAAATACCGCCATTGATTTTCCTTGTGCCCAGCAAAAGTCTGGTATTCATTGCGCAGCTTCTCACCATCAAAAGGTGGCTATTAGATGCCGGTGATATCTGACGGGGAAAATTCAGATGAGCGATGAATTTTATCGCAAACTCCAGAATGCTGATGGCCTAGATGAATTGGCGGACGAATTTGAATATGCGCTGCAACAGTTTGGTTTTGCAGGATTCGCATATTGGACCCACTTGCGAAAACCAATTGAAACGCTCGTCGGCAACGATGTCTATATGCTGTCCCGTGGTCCTGCGCATTTGAAGGCGTTTGAGGCACTCTACTTCTCACGGAACTTCTATAAGGATGATCCACTCTTACGAGCGGCGGCCAAGTTTGATCGCCCTTTTACCACCGAGGAAGCCCGGAGCGGCGAAGAGCCAAACCGGCGGCGGCGTTGGCTGTATTCACTGGAGAAGCGCTTCGGATTCAAGTATGATATCAACTTACCAGTGCATACCCCGTTGCGCTGCCAAGTCATCAATGCCTACTGCATTGGAGGCGACCCGGACACGCCTCAGAAGATTGCCGCAGCGACACCCGAAGTCGCCCATATGGCCCGCGCCTTCGCCGCCTCCATCGTCGATTTTGTGTTCCTTGAGGGAGAGGATGAGACTGCGCACGTCAAGCTAACGCGCCGTCAACAAGAGTGCCTGACCTGGATGGCAAAGGGCCGTGCGAATGGTGAAATCGCAGTTATTCTTGGCGTTAGCGAACGCACGGTGAAGTTCCATATCGCCGAACTTTCAAAGACACTAAACGCTGCCAATCGAACTGAAGCAGTCGCCATCGCCGCGCGCCAGGGCTGGATCACAAACTAGTTTGACGAAACGTCTTCTCCTCATCACCCACGCACCGTCGCCAAACCTATTGGCGCTGAAAACCGCTGTGCTCCGTGGTGCCCGCCACCCAGACATTGCTGATATCGAAGTGATCGAGAAACCTGCCTTCGATGCCGTGCCGGATGATGTGTTGGCCGCCGATGGGCTGATTCTGGGAACACCTGAGAATCTGGCCTATATGTCCGGTGCGCTGAAGGATTTCTTTGATCGCACATATTATAACGTGATCGAGCGGACTGAAGGCCTGCCCTATGCGCTCTATATCCGTGCTGGTCAGAATGGCGGTGATGGGACGAAGTTCGCCGTTGAAAAAATCGTGACTGGCCTTCGCTGGCGTGCAGTTCAGGCCCCGTTGATCATGGGCGGTCCTTATGACCTTGCCTTTGAGGCCCAATGCGAAGAGCTTGGGCTCACCATGGCCGCCGGACTTGAGGCAGGCGTATTCTAAAGGAGAGGCCTCATGACCACATCCACAAGCATTCAGCGGGCTGAAGCATTCGCCGAACGGTTCGGCCTAGCCCTGCCGATCCTGATGGCACCAATGGCCGGTGCCTGTCCCGCCCCCCTTGCTGCGGCTGTCGCCCGCGCGGGTGGCCTCGGCGCCTGCGGTGCGCTTTTGATGCAGCCGGATGCCATCAAGGCCTGGGCGCAAGATGTCCGCGCATTATCCAATGGTGCCTTCCAGATGAATTTGTGGATTCCGGACCCCGCGCCCGAACGCGATGCAGCGAACGAAAGCCAGTTGCGCCAGTTTCTGCAACACTGGGGACCCGATATTCCTGATGACGCGGCAGATCGGCCCGGCCCAGATTTCGAGACACAATGCGCCGCAATGCTGGACGCAGGCCCAAGCATCATTTCATCCATTATGGGTGTCTATCCGCCTGAATTCATTGCGGAGATCAAAGCCCGGAATATCGCATGGCTCGCGACGGTCACCACAGTGGCGGAAGCCAAATCTGCCGCCGCCGCCGGAGCTGACGTGATCGTGGCCCAGGGCGCAGAGGCTGGCGGTCATCGTGGCGCATTTGATGCAGGCGAAGCGGAAGCAAAAGCCATCGGCTTGTTTGCACTCCTGCCAGCAGTTGTTGATGCGGTCGATGTGCCAGTTGTGGCAACAGGCGGGATTGCGGACGCGCGCGGGATTGCGGCTGCGCTCACACTCGGTGCCTCTGCAATCCAGATCGGGACAGGCCTGCTCCGAACACCAGAAGCCAACTTGGCGCCTGCGTGGGCGGATGCAATTGGTACTGCTGCGCCCGAGGACACCATGGTAACCCGCGCCTTTTCTGGACGCGCAGGACGCAGCATCGCGACCGCCTACGCCAAATCCGCTGCAAGCGCAGAAGCTCCAAAGCCAGCGCCCTACCCAATCCAGCGCGCCCTGACCCAACGCATGCGGGATGAAGGGACCAAGGCTGGCGATATCGACAGAATCCAGGCTTGGGCAGGACAGGCAAGCGGACTCGCACAGGCCAAGTCAGCAGAGGTACTTGTGCCAGAGCTTTGGCGGGATGCGAAAACCCTGCTTGTCGGCTAACGCAGTGTTATGCGCCACTAATTTAGAACCTAACCCTCACCACCCTTGGCGGGCTGCAGCCACAGCAGAACCGATAGCCGCTTGGGTTGGTTCAATGATGGGGCGGCCCACTGCTGCAGCCAGAGCGTTTCGATAATCAGCCATTCCGGCGCATCCCATCACAATGACATCGGCGCCATCCTGTAGCACTAACGCAGCGCCTGCCTCTGCCATAGCCGCCACAGTCCGTTCTGCATCCGCCAGTTCTGGCACCGAAAGGGAGACGGCGCGACTGCCTGCATAGCGCGCGCCAATGCCAAGTTCAGCCACACGTCGCTGCTGCCGTTCAACAGACGCCTCCGCCAGCGCTACGATGCCAAACCGCATGCCCCGCTGCATCGCGGCCAGTATTCCAGATTCCCCCAACCCAAAGCACGGGAGGCCTGATACTTCCTTTGCTGCAGGTAATGCCGGATCAGAAAAGCATGCGACTACGATTGCGTCTGCGGCTGAGCCGTTTCTGCCGGCAATATGATCAATCAGCGGTCCCTGCGCCCGGGCATGGTCCGCCATGCTGGCAACGCTAACCGGTCCTGCTGCAACGGTTTCTGCGACAATCTCGATATCTGGGCCACGAAACACTTCTGCAGCACGGTCAATCGCGGCGGTGCAGCTTTCGGTGCTGTTCGGATTAACGATCAGGATGCGCTGCATCATGCGGCCCTATTCTTCAGGCGGCGGGGTCGCACCCGCCTGGCTGGTGATAATGCCGTAGTGCTCCGGCCTGCGATGTGCGGCGAAATTGAAGATGGTCGTTTTGTTAAACGTGCAGGCATCGAAATCCGCATCCGCCACAATCACTTCATCACCAAGTGTGCGAGCCTGCGCCACGATTTCACCGGACGGCGCTACGATCACGCTACCCCCCATCAACTCAAACCCGTCTTCGCTACCCGCTTTGGCGACGCCGACGACCCATGTGCCGTTCTGATAAGCGCCCATCTGCATCGACATATGGTTATGCATCATGCGCAGATGCGGCGCCTCCGGGCCACGGCTATTGCCGGTTGGCGTGTTGTAGCCAAGCATCACCAACTCAACGCCTTGCAGACCCATGACCCGGTATGTCTCCGGCCAGCGCCTATCATTGCAGAGCGCCATGCCCATAACGCCGCCCATGGTTCGCCACACTGGCCAGCCAAGATCACCCACTTCGAAATAGCGCTTTTCAAGGTGCTGCCATGGCAGATTATCGTCATACTCAACATGGCCCGGCAGATGCACCTTGCGATACTTGCCAACAATCTGGCCCGACTTATCGACCAGAATGGAGGTATTGAACCGGCGCACACCGGTTTCATCCTCAAACTTCTCTGCATAACCCAGATAGAAGCCCATGCCGTATTTCCTGGCGGCATCGAAAAGCGGCTGGGTTGTTGGTCCCGGCATCTCGGCATCGAACCATTCATCCACATGGTCCCAGTCTTCGTGGTACCAACGCGGGAAGAATGTGGTCAGCGCCAATTCTGGGAATGTGATCAGCTCAACGCCCTTCGCATGGGCTTTCGCCATCAGATCAAGCATGCGCTCAATCACGGCTTCGCGGCTATCCGCCAGTTGAATTGGACCCATCTGGGCGCCGCCCAGAGTGATGATGCGCGCCATCGCTTGTTCCTTTGCTGAAATTCGCGCAAATTCTAACTTGATTCGCCCCTAGCAGGAACGCCGCTCGCCATGACTGATCGTAGCAACTTTTTCGCCCCCCGCATGAGCCGCTTTAAACCATCCCCCAGCCAGATCGCGACACAGCGTGTGCGTGAACTTGTCGGCCAGGGTAAGGACATCGTGAAGCTGACAGCAGGCGAGCCTGACTTTGCAACGCCGCTCCATGTGAAATGGGCTGTGATGCAGGCGATGGACCGGGATGAGGCGCGCTACACACCGATCAATGGCACGCTAGAAATGCGGAAAGCCGCGCAGCTTAAATTCAAGCGTGACAATATTTTAGACTATGGCTTGGATGAAATCTGTGTCGGCTCCGGCGCCAAGCAGGTGCTGTTCAACGTGCTGATGGCGACCGTGGGCGCTGGCGATGAAGTGATCATTCCTGGCCCGTATTGGGCGAGCTACCCAGATATGGTCCAGCTTGCAGGCGGCACCCCCGTATTCGTCGATTGCCCACAGAACCGTGGTTTCCGCATGGCGGCTGAAGACCTAGAAGAGGCGATTACGCCTGAGACCAAGTGGGTCATGCTTTGCCAACCGTCCAATCCGGCAGGCGTCGTCTACACCAAGGAAGAATTACAGGCGGTGGCAAATGTGCTGCTGCGGCACCCCCATGTCCACATCATCACCGATGACGTTTATGAGCACCTGATCTTCGACGACCGTGAATTCCACACTATCGCCGCCGTCGAGCCAAAGCTGTTTGACCGCACGGTGACGATCAACAGTGTCTCCAAAGCTTTCTCAATGACGGGGTGGCGCGTTGGCTATGCTGGTGGACCAAAGGACATCATCGCCAATGCTTCAAAGATGCAAAGCCAGTCCACCGCAGGCTCCTCTGCCATGGGCCAAGCTGCTGCCATCGAAGCACTAACGGGCGACCAGACTTTCGTGCGTGAACGGACCGCCGACCTCCAGCGCCGCCGCGATATCCTCCACGCCGCACTCAACAAGGCTGACGGCCTCTACTGCGAACTGCCCGAAGGTGCGATGTATTGTTATTGCAGCTGCGCCGGTGCCATCGGCAAGCTGACGCCAGACGGCAAGCGGATTGAGACCGATACCGATTTTACGATGTACCTGCTGGACCACGCAGGCGTCGCCGTCGTCCAGGGTGCTGCCTACGGCCTCAGCCCGTACTTCCGCGCCAGCTTCGTCGCCTCCACCGAAGACCTGATCCGAGGCGGCGAGCGCATTCAGAAAGCCTGTGCAGAACTGCGGGACTAAAAACCATCACCTTAGCGGCAGACAGCAAAAAGGCTCAGAGCGTTATCTGCGCTCTGAGCCTTTTGCATTTGATCTCAATGTAGCGTCGAGGCTACTTCCCGATGAGCTGGAAGAATTCCCCGCGCATAACAGGATCCGTGCGGAAGGCACCGCGCATGCTGGTCGTGACCGTATCGACGCCGGGCATGTGAACGCCACGCGTCGTCATGCATTGGTGCTGCGCTTCGACATATACGGCGACGCCGCGAGGCTCCAGCACTTTTTCAATCGCATTGGCGACCTGTGCAGTCATTGTTTCCTGTACCTGCAAGCGCTTAGCGTAAACTTCAACCACGCGTGCCAGCTTGGAAATGCCAACAACGCGTTCGTTTGGCAGATACGCAACATGTGCTTTGCCGATAATCGGCACGATGTGATGTTCGCAGTGGCTTTCCACGCGAATATCGCGCATCAGCACGATTTCATCATAGCCATCTACTTCTTCGAATGTGCGGGCGAGCACGTCAATCGGATCAATTTCATAGCCAGCGAAGAAATCTTCCCAGGCGCGGGCGACGCGGCTTGGTGTATCAATCAGGCCCTCACGGGTCGGGTCGTCACCGGCCCAGCGGAGCAGTGTGCGCACAGCAGCCTCAGCTTCCGTGCGGCTTGGACGGCCAGTTTCGGCGCTATCGGCGACTGCCGCGTCTGCCTTAGCGTTGCTCACATGATCCATCTTAAGCTTCTCCTCTGGGCAGAACTGCCGCCCATACATCGATCCGACCGATAAAATAGTGCGCCCGAACCCGTTTGGCGACCCCATGGAACCCGGATGACAGGGTGCAATTACGCCGCAGTGCGGATCCGGAACAATGGAATCATCAAAAAGACAGCAAAACAAGCGGCAGTGTAGAGCATGAAGGCATCCAAAAACCCTAGCATTCCTGCCTGCTTTGCAACGGCGACGCTGATTCTGGCAAGCCCATCGGCAGCGCCTGGATCAGCCGCCCCTAACGCGATAGCACCCTGTAAATTCTCATTATACGGCGTAATGAATTCCGCTAAACGGCCATAATTTACAGTGGTCGAGCGGACTAGGGTCGTAATTGACAGGCTGATGAAGACCGAACTGCCCAAGTTTCGCAGCAAGTGGAAAATGGCGGATGTCTCAGCCAGATATTTGGAATCAATCGTGCGGAACGTCGCCACAGTAAGCGGCGGCCAGATGATGCCAACGGAAAAGCCCTGCAGCGCGCTGGCCGTTGCCACCTCCTGAAAAGAAACATCGAGCGAAAAGCTCATCATCCAAATGCCGGACGCTGCCTGCACTGCGCAGCCGAACAGCAGCCCAATTCGTGGATCTAGCTTGGCGATCCACATGGCGGCAAAGAACCCCAAAATCGCTCCCCCTCCGCGCGCGCCCAACAGTTCGCCAATGATTGCGTTCGGATATCCCATCAAGCCCTGAAGCATTGGCGGGAATAGAACCATCGGCGTGAAATTCAGCATGCCGTAGACCGTCACAAACATCAGGCCAAGCGCGTAGTTCCGGTCAAGCAAGTGCCGGAGGTTTAAGAACGGGTTCTTGGTAGTCAGGCTATGAACAATAAAGAGATAGAGCGCCAGGATAGCGATCCCGGCTTCAAGCATGATCTCGAACGATTGAAACCAATCTTGCCGATTGCCCCTGTCCAGCATGAGCTGCATGGCACCAACAGAGACAATCAATGTGAGGAATCCGGTCCAGTCGAGCTTAGCCATGCTGCGACTACGGGATTCTGGCAAGAACAGCACCAGCGCCGCCAGTGCGAGTGCGGCGACGGGGACAATCATGTAGAACGCCCAACGCCAGTTATAAATATCCGCGAGATAGCCGCCCAAGACAGGCCCGATCACCGGACCAATAACAACGCCCATACCAAAGATAGCCGTGCCAAACGCCTGCTTTTCTTTAGGAAACGTATCCAGGATCGTCGCCTGGGCCAGCGGCACAATCGGCGCCCCGAACGCGCCTTGGAAAACACGGGCGACCACCAGAATCTCAAGGTTCGGTGCGAACCCGCATGCGAGCGTACTGACCAAAAAGCCCAGCTGGCAGTAGATCATCGTCTTGCGGCGGCCAAATTTGCCCGCAAGCCAGCCTGTCATTGGCGTTGCAATGGCAGTCGCCAAAATATTGAACGTAACCACCCAGGCGATCTGGTCCTGGGTTGCAGACAAAGAACCCTGCATTTGCGGCAGGATCACGCTGACGACGAGGATCGTCGTGGCGTACAGCGTGGTCGCCATCGTGACTGTTGCCAGGATGATGGCCCGCTGAAAGCCGGTGTAGTCCTCAGGCCGGGCGGCGGCTATCGCCATTCAGGAATAACTCCGCCCGGCCTTCGGGATTACAGGACCTCGAACAACCCAGCAGCGCCCATGCCGCCACCAACACACATAGTGCAGACGACATGCTTAGCACCGCGACGCTTACCTTCGATCAACGCATGGCCAACCATCCGCGCGCCAGACATGCCGTAAGGATGGCCAATGGAGATTGCACCGCCATTGACGTTCAGCAGGTCATTCGGAATGCCAAGCTTATCGCGGCAGTAGAGAACCTGCACCGCAAACGCTTCGTTCAGTTCCCAAAGGCCAATATCGTCCATGGACAGGCCAAATTTCTTGAGCAGCTTGGGAACCGCAAAGATCGGGCCAATGCCCATTTCATCCGGCTCACAGCCTGCGACCGCCATGCCTTTATACAGGCCAAGCGGTGCCAACCCGCGCTTGGACGCTTCATTCGCTTCCATAACAACCGCAGCACTCGCCCCATCGGAAAGCTGGCTGGCGTTGCCTGCTGTAATGCAGCCGCCTTCAATCACTGGCTTCAGGTTCGCCAGGCCTTCAGCATTGGTTTCAGGCCGGTTGCCCTCATCCTTGGACAACGTCACACGCTGCGCGGAGGCTTGCTTGGTTTCCTTGTCGAAAACCACTTTGTCGACGGTGATCGGCACGATCTCATCATCAAACTTGCCGGCTTCCTGCGCCGCCGCCGTCCGCTGTTGGGACATGAGGCCGTACTCGTCTTGGGCAGCCCGAGAAATATTGTAACGTGAGGCCACCGTTTCCGCCGTCTCCAGCATCGCCATGTAGATATTAGGATGCTTCTGTAGCAGGTTCGGGTCTTGGGTGCGGTGCGTATTGCGGTGGTCATTCTGGACCAGGCTGATGGACTCAAGTCCGCCAGCAACCACAACATCCATGTTGTCCGCAATCACCTGCTTGGAGGCCGTCGCGATCGCCATCATGCCAGATGCGCATTGGCGATCGATGCTCATACCCGCAACGCTGGCGGGCAGGCCCCCAGTCAAGCCAGCAAGACGACCGATATTATAGCCAGACGTGCCCTGCTGAACCGCGGAGCCAATGACGCAATCTTCGACATCTGCGGCATCGAGTTTGGCGCGCTCTACGGCAGCCTGGATCGCATGGCCGCCCATTGTCGGGGCTTCCAGATCATTGAAGGCACCGCGATAGGCTTTGCCGATTGGTGTGCGGGCGGTTGATACAATTACGGCTTCGCGCATGGAATAATCCTCCGGTTGGTCTTTTTCTATTTCAGCAATGCGTTGACGTTTTCAGGCGGGCGCCCAATCACGGCCTTATCGCCTTTGATGACAACAGGCCGCTCTATCAGAATGGGATGCGCCGCCATTGCAGCAACCAGCGCATCATCCGAGACATCTGAAGCCCCAAGGTCATTCTCCTTGAACGCGGCTTCCTTCGTGCGCATCAAGGCTTTAGGTGCTATGCCTAAAAAACCAAGAACGCGCTTTATTTCAGACTCTTCTGGCGGATTCTTCAGATATTCTATCACTATCGGCTCAACGCCAGCATCCGTCAGCAACTGCATCGTTTGCCGTGATTTCGAGCAGCGTGGACTGTGCCAGATAACGATATCATCGCTCACGTCTTCGTCTCCTATCCGGCCAGCGCAGCTTCAATTGCGGCGAGGCCTTCGTTGATTTTATCACCGTCAGGACCGCCCGCCTGTGCCATATCCGGGCGCCCACCGCCGCCCTTACCACCGACTGCAGCAGAGCCAGCGCGCACCAGCGCCACGGCATCAACTTTGCCTTTGAGGTCTGGCGTTACGGCAACCACCAAGGACGCCTTGCCTTGGTCCTCAGCAACAACAGCAACGACGCCGGAGCGAACTTGCCCCTTCAGCGCATCCGCCATGGATTTGAGTTCCCGCGCGGGCACACCGCTTAGCGCCTTCCCAATAAACTTCACGCCGGCAACTTCCTTGGCTTCCGGTGCTTCTGCGCTACCGCCGCCGGTCGCAAGTTTCCGCCTAAGATCAGCGGCTTCGCGTTCAAACTTACGGCGCTCTTTGATGATCTGCGCGATCCGGGCTGGTGCTTCTTCAGGCGTTGATTTCAGCACGCCCGCAATCTCGCTCAAAAGCTGGCGACGCTCTGCAACGAAGCTTTCGGCAGCTTGCCCCGTCACAGCTTCAATGCGGCGGACGTCTGCAGCGACAGCGCCCTCAGACATAACGACAAATCCGCCAATATCGCCCGTCCTATCGACATGAATACCGCCGCAAAGTTCAACTGACCAATCTTTGCCCGCGCCGGGTGCCGCCTCACCGCCCATGGTGACGACACGGACTTCATCGCCATACTTCTCACCAAAAAGCGCCATAGCCCCGGCTTCAATGGCTTGATCTGTCGGCATAACGCGGGTGTTCACAGCGCTGTTCATACGGATGCGTTGGTTGACGGCATGCTCGACCGTCGCCATCTCATCATCAGAAATACCCTTTGGATGTGAAATGTCGAAGCGCAACCGGTCTGGCGATACCAATGAGCCCTTCTGTGCAACATGATCGCCCAAAGCATCACGGAGTGCTGCGTGCAGCAAATGCGTGGCAGAGTGATTACGACTGATATGGCCACGCCGCTCGCCGTCAACGGCAAGCTCCAGCGGCATATCGACAGTAATTGCACCAGATTCGACTTCAACCCGGTGCGCCCAGAGTGCGCCAACTTGCTTTTGCACATCGAGCACTTTAGCTGTGACACCATCAGGGCCAGTCATTCGCCCCATATCGCCGACCTGGCCGCCGGACTCTGCATAGAATGGCGTTTGGTTGAGGAGCACAAGGCCAGTCTGACCCGCAGCAATTTCTGTAACCTCAGCGCCTTCTGACACGAGCGCCATTGCAACGCCCTCTGCTGCTTCTTGGGCATAGCCTAAGAATTCAGTTGGGCCGAGACGTTCGCGCAGTTTGAACCAGAGTGCGGTATCGCCAGCGTCCCCGCTGCCAACCCAGGCGCTGCGAGCAGCTTCGCGCTGCCGCTCCATGGCTGCATTGAAACCGTCAATCTCAACGGTCCGCCCCTGCCCTCGCAGAATGTCCTGGGTCAGATCAAGTGGGAAACCGAATGTGTCATACAGCTTAAAGGCCGTCTCACCTTCAAGCTCCTCACCTTCACTCAGCGGTGCTATCGCATCATCCAAAAGCTTAAGACCGCGATCTAACGTTATCTTAAACCGATCTTCTTCCAGCCTCAACGTTTCTTCAATCAGCGTTGAAGCCGTCCGCAGTTCAGGATAATCATCCCCCATCTCCCGCGCCAAAGTGGGTGCAATCTTGTGGAGCAATGGATCCTGAGCGCCGAGCATATGCGCATGGCGCATACCGCGCCGCATGATCCGGCGCAGCACATATCCGCGACCTTCATTCGAAGGCAGCACGCCATCTGTGATCAAGAAGGATGCGGCCCTGATGTGATCAGCAATGACGCGGTGAGAAGCATATTGTGGGCCATCAGGATCAACACCTGTCTTAGACGCGACATCTTCAATCAGCGCACGCATCAGGTCGATATCATAGTTGTCGTGCTTGCCCTGAAGCACGGCCGTCAGGCGTTCCAGCCCCATCCCCGTATCGATCGAAGGGCGCGGTAGGCCAATGCGCTCATCCTTAGAGACCTGCTCATATTGCATGAAGACCAGGTTCCATATCTCAATGAACCTGTCGCCATCCTCATCTGGTGAGCCTGGCGGGCCGCCGGGAATTTTATCGCCATGATCAAAGAAGATTTCGGAGCACGGGCCGCAAGGGCCAGTGTCGCCCATGGACCAGAAGTTATCGCTGGTTGGGATACGGATGATCTTGTCGTCAGTCAGGCCCGCAATCTTCTTCCAGAGTGTGGCCGCGTCTTCGTCCTCAGAATAGACTGTAACCAGCAGCTTCTCCGCCGGAAGACCATATTCCTTGGTGATCAAATTCCACGCGAGCTCGATCGCCTGGTCTTTGAAATAATCGCCAAAGGAGAAATTGCCGAGCATCTCAAAGAAGGTGTGGTGGCGCGCGGTGTAGCCGACATTCTCAAGATCATTGTGCTTGCCGCCAGCGCGCACGCATTTCTGTGAGGTGACGGCGCGGCTGTAATCCCGCTGCTCAACACCTGTAAATACGTTCTTGAACTGCACCATGCCCGCGTTCGTGAACAGCAAAGTAGGGTCATTCAGCGGTACAAGCGGGCTCGACGAGACGATCTCGTGCCCGTTCTTCGCAAAATAGTCGAAAAACGCCCTGCGGATTTCGTTGGCCGTCGCCATGGCTCAAAGCCCCAAACTGAAAGAATTCACCTATGGGTCCAGAATGCAAAGGACCGGCTAACGGATGTACCGCGCCGGCCCTTATTCTGTCCAGAGCCAGACCGGCCCCAGCAATGCAATTTAGATGCCGATTAGACGCTAGACTGCCTCGTCGTCATCTTCATCATCGCTCTCGCCTGTCATCATCAACTCAGCGAAGAGACCTGCATTTTCGCGAACACGGTGCTCAATCGTGGCGGCAACATCCGGGTTCTGTGCGAGGAATGTTTTTGAATTCTCGCGGCCCTGCCCTAAGCGCTCACCATCAAATGAGAACCAGGAACCGGACTTCTCGACGATGTCCGCCTTAACGCCGAGATCGATCAACTCACCGGTCTTGGAAATACCCTTGCCGTACATAATGTCGAATTCAACGACCTTGAACGGCGGCGCGACCTTATTCTTCACAACACGGACGCGAGTGTGGTTGCCGACGACCTCGTCCTTGTCTTTGATCTGCCCAATCCGGCGAATATCAAGGCGCACCGTCGCATAGAACTTCAGCGCATTGCCGCCCGTTGTCGTTTCTGGGCTGCCGAACATCACACCAATCTTCATGCGGATCTGGTTAATGAAGATAACCATCGTCCGGCTTTTAGAGATCGACGCTGTCAGCTTACGCAGTGCCTGGCTCATCAAGCGCGCTTGCAAGCCTGGCAATGAATCACCCATTTCGCCTTCAATTTCGGCTCGTGGCGTCAAAGCAGCGACGCTATCGATCACGAGAACATCGAGCGCCTGGCTGCGGACCAGCGTGTCCACAATTTCAAGCGCCTGCTCACCCGTGTCTGGCTGCGAGATCAGCAGCTCATCCAAGTTAACGCCAAGCTTTTTGGCATAGGCTGGATCAAGCGCATGTTCCGCATCGACAAAGGCTGCAACACCGCCAAGCCTCTGCGCTTCTGCGACGGCATGAAGTGCCAGCGTCGTTTTACCGGAGCTTTCGGGGCCATAAATTTCAATGATGCGCCCGCGTGGCAGCCCGCCGACGCCAAGAGCGATATCCAGCCCAAGTGAGCCGGATGATACGGCTTCAATTTCAAGCGAGCTTTGCTCGCCGAGCTTCATAATAGAGCCTTTGCCGAACGCCCGCTCAATCTGACCGAGTGCGGCTTCAAGCGCCTTTTGCTTATCCATTGTGGAGTTCTCTACGACCTTGAGGGAGGGTTGCGCCATGTTGTTCTCCATATTCCCATAGCTGCCCAGACCGTGCAATTTCAGCCTGTGGGCGAATGAGGTGCTTACGATGGAGGCAATGTGCCGTAAATGTTCCAAATGGTCAAGTTATGTTCCAAATTAATTTCAAGAACACTAGATGTTCACGGAATAACTTGCTTAACTGCGCCCGCAAGTTCCTGTAATGTAAATGGTTTAGGCAGAAAGTGAACACCGTCTAAGCCATCCAGCTTGTCCCGAAATTCGGATTCAGCATAGCCGGACACGCAAATTACAGGGAGATTCGGGCGGAACCGTCGCGCCTCTGCGATGAGACTCGGGCCGTCAAGTTCCGGCATGACGATATCGGTGACGAGAAGGTCAATATCGTCCGCCTCCCCTTCCTGGAAAAGCTTAAGCGCGGCGCCGCCGGTGGTTGCTTCAATCACCCGGTAGCCCTTACCGCGCAAAGCTCGTGCGCCGAACAACCGCACAGGATCTTCATCCTCGACCAGCATGATGGTGCCGATGCCCGTCAAATCCAGTGGCTTAGCGGCAACCGCGCTGCGAATATCGATTACCTCAGCTTCATGGGGTGGCAAGTAAAGTGAGAACGTCGTTCCAATGCCAAGCTCACTATCCACGAATATGAATCCGCCCGTCTGCTTGACGATGCCATAAACCGTGGAAAGCCCAAGCCCAGTACCTTTGCCGACATCTTTCGTTGTAAAGAACGGCTCAAAAATGCGTTTCAAGTACTCCTTGGCAATGCCGGCACCTCGGTCTGCGACATCAATCTGGATGTAATCGCCGGCTGGCATTGGCTCAAGCGGACCGCCGGTCGTATCACCCACGGTCGCCATTCTCGTGATAATTTTTAGCGCGCCCCGCCCATCCATCGCGTCTCTTGCATTGACGGCAAGATTGATGAGCACCTGCTCAAGCTGCACCCGGTCCACTTTGACCAAGGACAACTCCCGTCCATGCTCGATGTTCAAGTCAATGCTGGCACCAAGCAAACGGTGCAGCAGATTGTCTAAGTCAGCCAAGACCTCACTGACATCCATTACCTGAGGCTGCAGGGTCTGCTGGCGGGAAAAGGCTAGCAACTGCCGCACGAGGTTAGCGGCTTGATTTGCATTCTGCTTGACTTGATTGATGTCCGCGAAGGATTCATCGCTCGGGCTATGGCGCAGCATCAACCGGTCACAATGGCCAATAATTGCGGTCAGCAGATTATTGAAATCATGGGCGACGCCGCCAGCAAGCTGACCAACAGCCAGCATTTTCTGCGACTGCGCGAACTGCGCCTCAAGCTTCTTTTCCTGCGTGACGTTCATCAGGCTGAGCGCGATGATGCGCGGCTCTGCCTGCAATTCTGAGAAAACTACAGCGCACGTTTCCTTCGGCCCCGTTGCTAGCCTGGCAATGATTGGCCGTTCGGGTTGATCGCCGCCAGCAAGGTATTCCGAGAGTGCCTTGCTGAAGTCCGCTTTGGCATCATCCTCAAATAGCGCCGCCGCCATACTTCCGGCCGGCGTATCCGTCACGCCAGACAACGTCCCAAAGGCCTGACTGCAGGCCAAAACCAACCCATGGTCATTCAAAAGGACGATGTTCAATGGCCCCGAAGCCATGAACCGCATCAGCGCGCCGGAATGCACTTCAAGCGCGTGATCACCGTCACCAATCAGAAAACCTGCCGGTACCTGCGGAAGCGGGGCCAGTTCAGGCTCCGCCGCTTCTTCCGGTGCCGCCGGTTCAGTTGGCTCGACAATTGGCGGCGGCGGTTCGGGTTCTTGCTCGACGATCTGCTCCGGCGGTTGCGCCTGCTTCAGGCCAACCCAAATCAACGCCGTGACGCCCACAAGCGCCGCCAAGGCACGAATACCTATGGAGTCGCCAAGCGCCACCCCGGCTGCAAGGCAAAAACATGCTGCGCCTAGAATGATCCAATGCAATCGCGCCATCAGCCTACCCCTTGCGGCCTCGGAGCTTCCAGACATAGTTGATCACTTCAGCGACCGCCCGGTAATGCTCTTCATCAATTTCTTCTTCGGTGCCGACATTAGCATAGAGTCCACGCGCTAGCGGCGGGTTCTCAATAATCGGAATACCGTGTTCTTCTGCCACTTCACGAATACGGAACGCAGCCTTGTCCACACCCTTCGCCAGCACCATTGGCGCGTTCATGACCATCGTGTCGTATTTGAGCGCTACGGCGAAGTGGGTTGGGTTCGTGATAACAACGTCTGCCTTCGGCACTTCCGCCATCATGCGCTTGCGGGCGCGGTCCATCCGAATTTGGCGAAGGCGTTGCTTAATGATCGGATCGCCTTCGGTCTGCTTGTATTCTTCTTTCATATCCTGGCGTGACATGCGGAGCTTTTTCATGTGCTCCCAACGCTGATAGATGAAATCGATAGAGGCGATCAACGTCATGATCGCCAGCACCGCCATGACCAGCCGGGCAGAGACAGAGGCGAGCTTGTTGCTCAAGTCCGCAGCACCCATGCCAGAGACCGTCTCAATCGCCGCCATTTCGGGCATGATCACGCCCGCTGCAATAGCCCCCACAATAATCAGCTTCAGGATGCCCTTACCGAACTCCGCCAAGGACTTCACGGAGAACATCCGTTTAACGCCTGCAATCGGCGAAATCTTCTCCAGCTTCGGCGTAATGCCTTCCGTGGAGAAAAGCAGGCCAGTCTGAAGCAATCCTGCCGCAGCGGCGGCGACCAAGAAGAGCGCAGCCGTTGGCAAAACCGCCATGCCTAGCGAACTCAAAGCGTCCCCGACGATAATTGGTATCGATTGCGTCGTGACCGAAAATTCATGCGGGCGCTCCAGGAACGCGACCATGCTGCGCGATACGTCCTGCGCCAGCGGCGGTGCCAATCCCAACAGAAAAATGGTGGCCGCTAGGAATATGACCCAGTGATTGACTTCCTTGGAGGACGGCACTTGCCCTTTTTCACGGGCGTCCTCCAGCTTTTTATGACTGGGTTCTTCTGTCTTCTCACTGTCATCCTCATCCGACATGGGGCTTATCCGCCCCCTGTGGCGAAGGATTGCAGCTCGATAAACCGATGCAGATACCACTGCATCCCGGCGGATAAAGTCAACGCCAGGAGGCCGAGACCAACTGTAATCTGCAGAGGCATGATGATGAAGAACACTTGGACCTGCGGCATCAACCGAGCCAACAAACCCATGCCGAGGGACACAGTGATCCCAACCAATATAAAAGGTGCGGAAAGTGCCAAAGCGATGCTAAAGTCCTCTGAAAAAATGGTTGCCACCGCTTCCGCAAACCCATCCATTTGTGGGGCACTGGCAACTGGGAAAGTTTCATAACTGCGCGCGACACCCGCCAGCAGGAGGTGATGCAGGTCCGTTGCGAAGATCAGCATAACGCCGACAATGGTCAGGAAGTTAGCAGGCAGGGAGCCTTGCTGGGCCGAGACCAGATCCGTCGATAATGCATTCGAGAGGCTTATTTGTGCGGCAATGATTGAACCCGCAGACTGCAACGCAGTTATGGTCAAACGACCGGCAAGGCCAATAAACAGCCCGATGATGATTTCAGATATCACCACCGATATGCCAGTCCAAAATCCACCTGTCAGATGGGATCCATCGCCAAATACACCGCCCATTGCAAATGTTATCGCGAGCGCCATAACCAAGCGGGACCGGGTGTTTACGGCAGAATCACCGAACCCAGGCAAGAACATCATTGCAGCGCCAAGGCGGCAGAAGACAATGGCGTACGCTGCCAGCTCTCCCGTAACCGCGTCAGTCAGCGTCATACTGCTAACTCAAGGCTGCGATGCGGTCGAACATGGAGACGGTTAGCGTATTCAATGTAGCGATGATGAAAGGCGCCATCAGAATTGAAGCGCCAAAGATGGCCAGAATTTTTGGCACAAAAGCCAGGGTCATTTCCTGGACTTGCGTTAGCGCCTGGATCAGGGAGATCGTCAGACCGACGCCAAGTGCGACCAACATAAGCGGCCCGCCAGCGATGATAATCGCCATCACGCCTTCACGGCTGATCTCAATAACTTCAGATTCATTCATATTGCTGCCCGATCAGATCGGCATGCGGAGAATTTCCTGATAGCTCTGCACGACCTTGTCGCGGACAGCGACAACGGTGCGGAGCGTCGATTCAGCGTCATTCATGGAGGCGACCACTTCCAGAAGATCGGCCTCGCCCGCGACGGCCTTCATGGAAGTCGTCTCAGAATTACGCATCGTGTCCACAGCCTGACTGGCCGCTTCTTCCAACATGCTGGCGAAGGAATCTGCGCCTTCGCTGGATGTTTTCATCTTCGCAGCACCGCCTGTGCCAGCAGATTGGCCTGCAGTGTAGGCGGCAGCGACGGCGTTTGATGCAATGGCTGTCATCGCGGTAACTCCCTAAATACCTGCTAAGAGCGCAGCAGATCGATCGTGCGCTGCAACATGCTGCGCGCACCGGTCAGCATCGTCAGGTTGGCCTCATAGCTACGCTGGGCTTCCTGCATGTCCGTAATTTCAACAATCGTCGAAACATTCGGGCGCAGCAGATATCCATCCGCGTCGGCACCTGGATGGCCGGGTTCAAAGACGCGGCTAAAGGCAGACTGATCGCGGCCAATTTTGCGCACGGTCACTTGTTCGCTACCGGTCGCACGGTCTATCTCGCTTTTGAACGAAATGGTTTTCCGCCTGTATGGTTCACCACCAGGCGTGCTGGCCGTGGTGTCTGCATTCGCCATATTTTCGGCGACGACCCGCAAGCGTTTCGTCTGCGCCCGAAGGCCAGATACGGCCGTGTCCATCGCTGCATTAAAGCTCATGTCACATTCCTTTTAGGGGGACTTGGGGCAATTGGGGCCAGCATGATCAGCCATCCCCCTTAATTGCCATTCGCAAAAGCCCCATATGCTTTTGATAGAGATTGGCCATTGTTTGATACTGAAGTGCTGTGTCGGCAGACTTCTTAAGTTCAATTTCCATATCGACCGCATTGCCAGAAAGCGCCGTATCTTGATCCCCGCGACCAAATTCAGACCGTGCGCGGCCACTGCCTTGGCCAGCGGTTGAATGGATCTTAATGTGGTTCGCTTCCCCGCCCGTCTTCACTTCTGCCAGTGCTAAGGATTTCTGAAACCCCATAGGCTTAAGGTCTTTAGGTTTAAAGCCTGGCGTATCCACGTTCGCGATGTTTTGAGCAAGCACGCTTTGACGCTGCGTGAGCCAACGCATCTTCGAACCAATTTGCTTAAAAACAGAGAGACCGGATGGCTCCATAGGGCATGCGCCTAAAAATTATTTCGATTTCAGATCAAATTTACAGAAATGACTGTAAATCCTACGTTAACAACGCTATCCTTCAGAAAGTCTCAGTCGGATAGAGTCCAGTGGGGGCGGGGCATCCGATATTTCTGGACTACTTTAGGCGGGGACCAAGTTTGTCATGCTGTATCTCACCCGAAAAATCGGTGAGAGCGTCGTTATTAATAGCGACATCGAAGTAACGGTCATTGAAGTCCGTGGACGTTCCGTTCGCCTGGGCTTTAATTTTCCGTCAAACGCGTCCGTACTCAGGCGCGAAATCTTTGAACGTGTCCAGGCAGAGAACCGGGAGGCCGCTGACGCTGCTTCTGTTCTTGAAGAGCTCACCGCCCCAAAACCTCCCGAAAATAAAGACTAGAGTATTAGTCGCTTAAGCTGGATCGCCTGGAACACTAGGCTTTCCAATATATTGCAACGTTACGTTAACCATACGAGCCGCATTCTCTAATGGTATGAAACCATAGAGTAGACGGATAATGCCGCCATCTGGCGCTGCCCACCTATCAAAACACGGCCGACCCAAAATGCCGCGTGCAGTGGCACTTGGCGGTTCATCCTCGCTTGCGTCGGGCCGGGGCGCGTTTGCAGAGTAAGCGTCCGGCGTCCCCCCTCTTGTTCAGTTTTGCCTGTGTCCGTCATCAAATCATTTGAGACAGGATTGGGTTCGATTTAACGGAGGATTGGCCTCATCTGATTGTTGATGATTATGCTGCGGCTTTGCGGTGAAGCAAGCGCCGTTGGTCGATGGTCTTTCGCTTGATGCGTTGT
>JBDQJI010000075.1:0-20046 GCA_040263875.1 Alphaproteobacteria bacterium | reverse complement strand
GGTGAAACCCGCAGCCAGGAAGGGTGCGAAGTCAGCCACGAAGAAATGGAAGCGCTTGCCCGCGCTGCCATTAAAGATATCGGCTACGACCAGGAAAACTTCCATTGGGAGAACGCCAAAGTTCAAGTCGTCGTCCATGGCCAATCTGCGGAGATCGCTCAGGGCGTTGATTCAGATGGCAACGCAAAGGATGAAGGCGCTGGCGACCAGGGCCTGATGTTTGGCTTCGCATGCCGGGAAACGGATGTCGTCAGCCCAGACGTGCTGATGCCGGCACCCCTGCATTTCAGCCACGAAATCCTGCGCCGCATGGCCGAAACACGCCACGCCGGTAATCTTCCCGGCATCGGCCCAGACTCAAAAAGTCAGGTGACGTTGGAATATGAGGACGGCAAGCCCGTTCGCGCATCATCCATTGTAGTATCGACGCAGCATGGCGAGAATCTAAGCCAGTCTGACGTCCGCGAAATCGTACGTCCGTTCGTTATGGATGTCCTGCCAGACGAAAGCTGGATGTGCCCGGAAGACGAATTTTACGTGAACCCAACGGGTTTGTTTGTCATTGGTGGCCCAGACAGTGATGCTGGCCTTACCGGTCGTAAGATCATTGTGGATACCTATGGCGGTGCCAGCCCCCACGGCGGTGGCGCATTCTCTGGCAAGGACCCCAGCAAGGTAGATAGGTCCGCAGCCTATGCCACACGGTACCTCGCGAAGAACGTGGTTGCTGCGGGCTTGGCAGATAAATGCACGATCCAGGTTTCTTACGCCATCGGCATCTCCAAGCCGTTGTCCGTTTACGTTGATACCCATGGCACGGGCGTTGAGCCTGATGACCGCGTCGCAACGGCGCTGCAGGAGTGCATGGACCTAAGCCCACGTGGCATCCGTGAACACCTGCAATTGAACAAGCCAATCTATGAGCCAAGTGCTGCCTATGGGCATTTTGGCCGTACACCGACAGCAGCAGGCCATTTCTCCTGGGAGAAAACAGACCTGGTCGATGCACTAAAGGCTGCGATCTGAGCGACCAGCGCCCGAAGGCTGACGCCGCGACGCGCTATTATGGCCGTCGCGTCGGCCGCCCGCTTAGACCTGGTCGGGCCGCGTTGCTGGAATCACGTCTGCCGGAACTTTCCGTGCCAGATCCGGCAAGCGGCCCACTCGTTCCTGCATCACTGTTCGATTCACCAAAGCAAGCGCTCTGGGTGGAGGTGGGCTTCGGCGCTGGCGAGCATCTCGTTTGGCAGGCTGAGCAAAACCCGGATATCGGCCTGATCGGCGCAGAGCCATTCCTGAACGGCCTCACAGCCTGCATTGCGGCTATAGACGATTCCGGCGTCCAGAACGTCCGTTTGCACGGTGAAGACGCGCGGCCTCTATTGGAGGCGTTGCCGGAAGCCTCCGTCCAGAAACTATTTGTTCTCCATCCGGACCCCTGGCGAAAACGCCGACACTGGGAACGGCGGATCATTGGCCCACAAGGCCTGGACCTGATGGCGCGTGTGTTGGCTGATGGCGGTGAACTGCGCACAGCCACCGATCACGCAGGCTATCAGATATGGATGCTCCGCCATCTCCGCGCTGACCCACGCTTCGAGTGGCTTGCGAAAACGGCCGATGACTGGCGCGTGCGGCCTGATGATTGGCCAGAAACACGCTATGCCGCAAAGGCCGTACGCGAAGGCCGTCCGATCACGCTTTTGCGGTTCCGCAGGCGGCCACGCGCCGCTTGAAATAGCCCTATAGCCGCCCCATTCCCGCCACGATTGGCACCCATCTTCTTCATCAAGCGTCGGGCGAGGAACCGGCGCCGGAGTTGTGTTCATCACACTCTCGCCCTCCTCACGCGGCCGGTGGATCCCCCCTCTACCGGCCGCACCCATTTGTGACATCTGTCTGATTACGCAATGGGTTGGTTTGGGCTATAGGTTCTGTCTGCCAGATGCCATCACCTCAGCAAAGAAGTGCAAAGGTAGGCGGATTGAAATAATGACCGGCCGATCATGCCTAATTTAGACGTACAAAACCTGGCCTGTAGACGCGGCGGACGCATATTGTTCGCAGGCCTGGATTTCTCGTTGTCTGACGGTGACGCAGCACTAGCCCTTGGCCGCAATGGCGCGGGCAAATCCAGCCTCTTACGGGTACTGGCGGGCCTTATCCCGCCTTTCACCGGCAGTATCAAATGGAATGGTGAGGATGTGCGCCGGGAATCATATGAATTCCGCAGCGCCATGCGTTATGTCGGCCATGCAGATGGGCTTCAAACCAATCTGACAGTCATCCAAAACCTGCACTATTGGGCTGCTCTGTACCGCGCCTCAACCAGTCGTGACGCGTTGGAAAAAGCGCTTGCCGCCGTTGGGTTGGATGAGCTGGCAGACCTGCCTGCGCGGATGCTTTCCGCTGGCCAACGCCGCCGTCTGGCCCTGGCGCGCCCTATCGCAACGCAGCCCGGCGGGCTTTGGCTATTGGATGAGCCAACCGTTGCGCTTGATCGCCCCTCAATCGCTAAGATCGAAGCCGCGATCACCGCGTTTCGCGCAGGCGGCGGGATTGTCATTGCGTCTACGAACGCGCCGCTAACCTTGCCAGGCGCAAAAGAAATTGACGTTGCCGCCGCAATGCCGAGCCCAGAAGACGCGTTCGCGGATGCATTCGAGGATGCGCTTTTATGAACGCGTTCATGGCCACACTTTCTCGCGATTTATTGATCGCCCGGCGTGAAGGCGGCGAGAGCTTGCTGGCGGTCATCTTCTTCGTGCTTGGCGCCATGCTATTTCCGCTGGGTGTCGGGCCAGAGGGCAAACTGCTGGCGCTCATGGCAGCGGGCGTCATCTGGGTAATGGCACTGCTGGCGACTTTGTTGGCCCTTGATCGGTTGTTCCAAGCTGATTGGCGCGATGGGACGCTGGAGCTCATGGCCCTCGCGCCGGATTCGCTGACGCTGGTCGTCGCGGCCAAATGTCTCGCGCATTGGCTGGTGACGGGGCTACCTATGGTGATTGCCGCACCGGTGATGGCGTTACTGCTGAACCTGCCGCCCGAAGGCTGGCCTCCACTTTTAGCCGCCTTATTGATCGGCAGCCCAGCCCTTAGCTTTATCGGCGCTATTTGTGCCGCGTTGATTGTTGGCGCCAGACGTGGAGGCGTTTTAATGACGCTCCTCGCACTTCCGCTATA
This sequence comes from Alphaproteobacteria bacterium, assembly GCA_040263875.1. Taxonomy (GTDB): domain Bacteria; phylum Pseudomonadota; class Alphaproteobacteria; order Bin95; family Bin95; genus VMCJ01. The sequence goes on along the minus strand of JBDQJI010000075.1, from coordinate 16,860 downwards.
TATTCCTACATTAATCTTCGGAGCCGGTGCCGTGCAGGCGGCTATTGGCGGATTCGATGCGTCAGCACATCTGGCGGCCTTGGGGGCAATCACTTTAGCGGCGATCGCGCTGTGCCCATGGGCAGCGGCGGCGGCGCTAAGACAGGCAATGGAGTAGTGAGTGGCGGAAGCGATGGCGTCTCCTAATCCGAGTGGCGGTTTTTGGCACCGTCTAGCGAACCCGGCGCGATTTCAGCGCCTGTCCGCATGGCTCATGCCATGGCTGGTGCTGATCACGCTCGGCTGCTTTGGCGCAGGGCTGTATTATGGCCTTTACGCTTCCCCTATCGACTATCAGCAGAAAGACACTGTGCGCATCATGTATGTGCACGTTCCCGCTGCATGGCTCGCGATGATGAGCTATTCGACATTGGCGATCTCAGGGTTCGTGGCTTTGGTCTGGCGTCATCCGCTAGCGGACGTTGCCGGTGCAGCAACTGCACCCATCGGGGCGGTCTTCACGTTCCTAGCACTTTTCACAGGGGCGATCTGGGGCCAGCCCACGTGGGGAACATGGTGGGTATGGGATGCGCGACTGACATCCGTATTGATCCTATTCTTTATGTTCTTGGGCTACATCGCCATTCGCAATGCTTTCGATGATCAAGCCCGGGCTGGACGCGCGGCATCACTGCTAGCGATTGTTGGCGTTGTGATCCTGCCAATCATCAAATTCTCCGTAGATTGGTGGAATACGCTGCACCAACCGGCCAGCGTATCGAAGCTCAGCGGTTCATCCATGGATCCTGCAATGCTGCGTCCGCTGCTGATTATGGCCGTCGCCTACATGGCGCTTTTTGGCGTGCTGCTATTACTGCGCATGCGGCTGGAATTAACGCGCCGCCGGGTTGAAGCGCTGCAGATGGCAAGGGCAGGAGCAGCAACGCCATGACCGAAGACATGAGCCCGTTGATGAGCTTTTTCCATATGGGCGGCTATTGGCCCTATATCTGGCCCGCCTATGGCGTCGTTGCTGTGCTATTCATTGCTCTGCTGGTTTGGACGCTGGTCGCATTGAAGCGATCACGGCTCGAACTAGAAGCCCTTGAAGCGCTGGCGCCCAGGCGTCGCCGCAGAAACACAACATCCCCTGCTGGAGGCCCTGACGATGCGCAGCCGTAAACGCCAACGCCTCTGGATCGCCTGTATCGGGTTGATCCTGCTCGGTGCCGCAACAGCGCTCGCTCTGAATGCGTTCGAAGATAATCTGGTGTTCTTCCACGGACCGAGCGACATCGCTGCCGGGAAGGTCGAACAAGGCCGCCTGATCCGCATTGGCGGGCTGGTTCAGGAAAACAGCGTCAACAAAATCGCCAACACAGCCAAGGTCGAGTTCCGCATCACGGATGGCGTCGCCGCAACACCCGTTGTGTTCGAAGGCATTCTGCCAGACCTGTTTCGTGAAGGTCAGGGCGTGGTCGCTAATGGACGGCTAGATGCGAATGGGCTGTTCACGGCCTCTGAAATTCTGGCCAAGCACGATGAAAACTATATGCCGCCGGAAGTTGTCGAAGCACTGAAAAAATCCGGCCAATGGAAAATGGGCGGTGGCGCTGCGCCCAACGCCGCGGGAGGCAATTCATGATCGCTGAGATAGGCCATTTCGCTCTCATCGCTGCCTTCTTGCTGGCGGGCCTGCAGGCCACCGTCCCCCTATACGGCGCCCATAAAGGCGACCGGGGCATGATGGAACTGGCGCGCTCAACAGCGGTTGGCCAATTCGCACTTGTACTGCTTGCTTTCGCCGCATTGGTGAACGCCTTCGTCACCAGTGATTTCTCCGTGCTGAACGTCGCGCAGAACAGCCATTCCACTAAGCCGATGCTCTATAAAATCTCCGGCGCGTGGGGAAACCATGAAGGCTCGCTCCTGCTTTGGGCGCTGATCCTCAGCCTGTTTGGGGCGATGGTCGCCTGCTTTGGCCGCAATTTGCCGCCAAGCCTCCGCGCGCGCACACTGGCTATCCAAGGCATGATTGCCCTTGGTTTCCTGGCGTTCATGCTCTTCACGTCCAACCCGTTCGACCGCATTCTGGCCCCACCATCCGATGGCGCTGGGCTGAACCCATTGCTGCAAGACCCTGGCTTGGCCTTCCATCCGCCATTCCTGTATTTCGGCTATGTCGGCCTTTCAATCAGCTTCTCCTTCGCTGTCGCTGCCTTAATCGAGGGCAAGGTTGATGCTGCATGGGCGCGGTGGGTGCGTCCCTGGACGCTCGCGGCATGGTGCGGCCTAACCGTTGGTATCGGCCTCGGATCTTGGTGGGCCTATTATGAACTTGGCTGGGGCGGCTTCTGGTTCTGGGATCCAGTTGAGAACGCCAGCTTCATGCCTTGGTTGGCTGCAACTGCATTGCTGCATTCCGCAATTGTGGTTGAGAAGCGGGACGCCCTGAAAAGCTGGACGATCCTGCTTGCCATCGTCGCGTTCTCAATGTCGCTATTGGGGACATTCCTGGTGCGCTCTGGCGTGTTGACCAGTGTCCACGCATTCGCAACAGACCCCGAGCGTGGAGTCTTCATTCTGGCGCTGCTGGCTGTAACCGTAGGCGGATCGTTGACGTTATTTGCGATCCGGGCGCCAAAACTACAAACCACTGGCGTATTCCAACCGATCAGCCGCGAAGGTGCTTTGCTGCTGAATAACCTTTTCCTTTCCGCAGCTGCAGCCACTGTCTTGCTCGGCACACTGTATCCGTTGTTCTTGGATGTGCTGGACGCAGGCAAAGTCTCCGTCGGCCCACCATTCTTCAACGCCACATTTGGGCCCCTGATGGCCCCTGTGCTGGGCGCTATGGTGATTGGGCCATTCCTTTCCTGGAAACGCGCTGATTTCCGCCAAGCCATGCAGAAACTATGGCTTGGTGTGGCTGCAGCCGTAACTGCAATTGTGTTGGTGCTGATCTTGTCCGGCGCTGAAGGCATTTTGCCTGCTGTCGGTGTTGGCGCTGCGGTCTGGATTATCTGCGGGACGCTTCTGGAATTGGCGGACCGGGTGAAGCTTGCCCGCGTGCCATTGTCCGAAAGCTGGCGCCGTGCACGCCGCACACCGCGCGCCGCCTATGGCATGACTGTAGCCCATCTGGGCGTCGGTCTCGTCGTGGCTGGGGTTTTGGGTGCAACAGTGTTCAAGACCGAATCCATCCAGAATATGAAACCGGGGAATGTCGTCGATGTCGCCGGATACACCTTCACCCTGGACCGGGTGGAGCGCCTGAATGGCCCGAACTATCAGGCTGAACGCGCGGTATTCCGCATCAGTACAGATGGCGAGCAATTCGCTACCGTCAACGCTGAACGCCGCGCCTATCCGGTAGAGGGTGACACCACGACCGAAGCCGGTATTCACACCACTTGGGTGGCAGATCTCTATGCCGTCATTGGTGAGGGCAATCCAAGGGACGGGTGGACGACGCGGATCTATCATAACCCGCTCGTGCCGTGGATCTGGCTTGGGACCATTGTTATGTCGCTTGGCGGCGTAATTTCCCTGACGGACCGACGCCTGCGTATTGGCGCACCATCCCGCCGTCGCGCGCCAACTGGCGGACCATCATCCCCAGCGCCAGCAGAGTAGTAGGACCAACCAGCCATGCGCCGCCTACTCTACTTTCTGCCGCTCGTAATCTGCCTCGGCATTGCCTTGTTCTTCTATCGGGGGCTTGATCTGAACCCGCGTGATCTGCCTTCAGCGCTGATCAATAAGCCCGCGCCAGAATTCTCACTGCCTGCATTGCCAGGCCGTGACATTCAACGGGCCGATGATGGCTTGGCGCGCACGGACCTTACCACCGGTAAGCCAGTGGTCGTGAATGTCTGGGCGTCCTGGTGCATTCCCTGCGTTGCGGAACATCCGCTTGTTGACAGGTTGGCGAAGCGCGAAGGCGTTACAGTGCACGGCATCAACTATCGGGACCGACCAGATGCGGCTGCCGCATGGCTGAAACGACTTGGTGATCCGTATGCGAAGGTCGGCAAGGACGAAAGCGGCCGCGTGAGCATTGATTGGGGCGTCTATGGCGTGCCGGAAACTTATGTGGTTGATGGTGACGGTGTCATTCTTTACCGCCATGCGGGTGCTTTATCGCCAGAGATTCTTGAGCGCAAAATTCTGCCGCTTGTGAAGGGAGGCGGATGATGCGCCTGATTTCTGTCTTGGTCTTGGCTCTATCCCTATTTGCGAGCCCAGCCGCTGCTGTGCTGCCTGATGAAGTGCTGGATGACCCAGCACTGGAATCCCGCGCCCGCGAACTCTCCCTCGAGCTTCGCTGTCTCGTATGCCAAAACCAATCCATCGACGACAGCAATGCCGAACTCGCGCGGGACCTGCGCCTGTTGGTGCGTGAGCGCCTTGTCGCTGGCGATACGAACGAAGAGGCGATGGCGTATATCCGGGCGCGCTATGGCGACTTTGTGCTCCTGCGCCCGCCAGTTCAAAAATCGACCTATCTTTTATGGTATGGGCCAATTGGCATTGTAATCGTAGGCATCGTTATCGTTTTTGTTACGTCACGCCGACGCCGCGCAAACGCTGCTGTAGCAGCGCCCACAGCCCCATTATCCAGCGCTGAACGCACGCGGCTAGATGCTGCACTCGCCAGAGAAGATGACAACGGAGACCGAGGCTAATGAGCGGTACGATTTTCTGGGCTGCCGCTGCAGTTATTTCAATAGCAGTTACGCTGATTGTAGCGACGCCCTTGCTTCGGGCCGGTCAACGCATTGGCGGATCAGCCCGCGCACGGTATGATTTGGCGGTCTTCCGCGATCAATTGAAAGAGGTCGAGCGGGACCAGGAAACTGGCCTGCTGTCCCCCACTGAAGCAATTGCTGCCAAGGGTGAGATTGAGCGCCGCATGCTTCGCGCGGTCGATGGTGATGTGGATGCACTGGACGCTCCCGATGAGGAGGCGGCACCGCCTGCATCTGCCGCCGCATTTCCACTGGCACTGGGCATCGTCGTGGCAGGTGCCGTGATAGCGCTCTATTTGAACACCGGGCAGCCAGGCATGGGCGACGCGCCGCTGTCTCTCCGCACGGACCTACAAACGGCCTCACGCGGCCCAGCGCAAGCCGCTGGCGGCGCAGATGGCGCTGCGATGCAGGCACAACTCCGCCAGCGCCTGGCCGACAACCCAAATGACATGGCCGGATGGGTCACTCTCGCCCGGACCGAACGGGTGCTCGGCAATCACCCTGAAGCCGTTCGTGCGTTTGAGCGAGCGATTGAACTCGCTGGCCGCAATGCGACAGCAGACCTGATCGCGGATTACGGCGAAGCCCAGGTGTTTGAAGCCTTTGGCACCGTCAGCCCGCGCGCCATAGAGACCTTTGAGAATGCGCTTGAAAAGGACCCCGGCGAAATCAAATCCCGCTTTTATATCGCGGAAGGCCGGGCGCAATCTGGTGACTATGCGGGCGCTATCGCCCTTTGGCGCGGCCTAACCGCTGATGCGCCGCCGGATGCCCCATGGGTCGGGGAGGTCCGTGCGCGGATCGCGAACGCAGCTATGAAGGGCAATATCATGCCCATGCAGGTCCAACCTGAACGCCCAAGCGGCAAACCTAGGCCCGCTAGCGGCTTGACCGGTGCAATTGCAGGTGAGGCTGCACCGACTGCAGATGATGTCCAGGCAGTGCAGGAAATGGCGCCGCAAGATCAAACCGCCTTTATCCGCTCCATGGTGCAGCGTCTTGCTGACAAAATGGAAGAAAACCCGGATGACGTGGATGGCTGGCTCCGCCTTGGGCGCGCCTACCAAGTGCTGGAAGACCAAGAGAAATCCAAAGCCGCATTCGGGCAAGCCAAGCGGCGGCTTGAGGAGATTTTGGCGAATATCCCTGAGGCGTCTCCGAACCGCACCAGTTTGCTAGAAACGCTTGCCGAAGTTGATGGAATCCTCGCCCAATGATCGAAGTTGATCGCGCCGCCAATGGTCTAACAACCGTGACTATGAACCGCCCGCGACGCCGGAATGCCCTGGATAGCCAGGGGATGGCTGACCTCCGCGATGCGTTCATTGAAGCCGGGCAAGATGCTGATCTGCGATGCTTAATCTTGCAAGGTGCAGGCGGTGGATTCTCCGCTGGGCGGGATTTGAAGCAAGCGGCAGACCTCAACCAGACTGAAGCCCTTGCCCAACATGCAGCCTGGGGGGAAGCGTTTAAGGCACTACGACGCTTGCCCGCACCGTCTGTCGCCGTGGTTCAGGGTGCAGCCGTGGCGGGCGGGTTCACGCTCAGTGTCGCCACAGATTTCATGATCGCAGAACGCACGGCCAAATTCGGCGCGCTGGAGATGGCGAACGGTTTCCCCGCCGCCATGTGCACGCCCATCTTGGCAAAGAAAGCCGCGCCGCGCATCGGCCTAGAACTCGCCATGTTCGGCACGCTTGAACCTGCCGAACGCTTGCACGCCGTCGGCCTGATCAACCGCCTGGCTGACGGCCCAGAAGGCTTAGCTGCCGAAGTCACCGCCTTCACCGACCACATCCTATCCCTAGACCCCACCGCCGTCCGCCAAAGCCTAGCCGCCTACCGCGCCGCCGAAAGCCAGCCGCTAGAGCAAGCGCTAACCGCTGGCATCACCTTGAACCAGCTGATTGAAGCAAGCGGGCGGTTCGCAGAAGGTGGGGCTGCATTTTCTAAGGGCTAGGCAGGCTAGTTCGGCTGCATCAAGACCGGCTTACCGAAGCCGCAAAGCAACCCCGTTGCGCAAAGTGCAGGTGAATGTATGAGACGGCGTCGCTTTCAAAGGCCGCCGTCAAAGCGGCTGCGAGGTCTTCCCCCGGCGCCACATCGCCGCCAACCATCATATGTTCTTCGTCAAAAGACCGTATCGAAATCAGTCGGGAACGCAGGACTTTAGGAACTTCGTTTTCAGCAATCGTACGCGCCGAAACACCTTCCCGCACATAAACAGCATGGCTGGCGTGATAAGGCGTATTCGCAGGTTGATGCGTGAAATGCGTTAAGATTACAGTCTCGCCAACTTCAGCATCCACCAAGCTCACACGGCATGGCGCGCCAGGATTCTCTGTGACGACCATCTTGCATGCCTGCCGCTGCGCCAGTTCCGCATCAGTGAGTGCAAACAGATGCTCGAAATTCTCTGCTGCGAGTGACTGGATTTGAAAGCCCATAACAATTCCTCCATTAGTGATGTCAGGGAACAAGTATCCAATTACCCAATCCGCGCCGACCCGATTCTTGCGGCCAATGAAAAGATGTTGGACTGCAGCTCTAGCGTCGCTTGGGAGGCCCAGTGCAGCAGCAGACAAAACGCCCCCGGAAACGATCATGTTTCCGAGGGCGCTTATCGCCAATATGGCAGGTCGTTAGTCGCCGTTTACGCCGGCTCAAACAACGGCAAGGCCGCTTCATCGTTCAGGTCTTTGAACGTCACCTTCACCTTCATGCCGATTTTGACCGCGTCATAATCGACGTTGACGATGTTGGTCATGATCGTTGGGCCTTCGTCCAGTGTCACGTAGGCGATGCAATAGGGCGAGGCCGTGCGGCGCATGACGCTATAGCTGTAGACCACGCCAGTCCCTTTGCCCGGCACATACTCCACATTGGTCTTGCCAGTGAAGGGCGAGACGCGGCGAGGGAACCAGAGGTGCTTGCCGGTATCAGGGCATTTTGGCACCAGGAACTTGTGGTCCTTAGCGGCGTCCCAGAACTCTTTGGTTTCTGGGTTAATCGGCGGGTGAATGTATTCTGCCTGGGGCATTATGCGTCCTCCTGACCAATGATAACCGTGGCGCTGCCCATTCGGGTGCCAATGGAACCGCCAGTGCCGTGGGCAAGGGCGATATCGCAGTTTGGAACCTGCACTTTGGGATGCGCTTCACCGCGCACCTGACGCACCGCTTCCAGCACTTTCGTCATGCCGCCACGATTGGCCGGGTGGTTGTTGCAAAGCCCGCCGCCGTCCGTGTTGAACGGCAGTTTGCCGACGCCGGAGATCAAATTGCCGTCTGAAACGAACTTGCCGCCCTGGCCTTTTTCGCAGAAGCCAAGGTCTTCAATCGTTTCCAGCACGGTGATCGTGAAGCTGTCATAGATGGACGCATACTTGATGTCCGCATGCTTCACGCCCGATTCCTCAAACGCAGCAGCTCCCGAGTGACGAGCGCCGGTATATGTGAGGTCCACATTGCCTGCGTCCAAGTGTTTGATGGTCTCACCGCCGCCTAGATATTTGACGATGGGACGCCCCAAGCTTTTGGCAATTTCAGGCGTCGTCATCACGATGGCGCCACCGCCATCAGAGATAACGCAGCAATCAAGGCGATGCAGTGGGTCGGAGATCATCGGCGAGTTCACAACATCCTCAACCGTCACAACGTCCCGCAACATGGCGTGCTCGTTGTATTGGGCGTGGGTCGAAGCCGCGACCTTAATCCATGCAAGCTGTTCGGACGTCGTGCCGAACTCATGCATGTGCCGCATTGCAGCCATCGCATACATGTTAACGACGGTCGGGCCATAAGGCGCTTCGAAGCCAACATCCGGCGCATTGTGATCATAAATGCGCGGTGCGGTGCCCGTCGCTTGGCCTTCAGACCGGGGGCGGCCAGCGAGCGTGATCAATGCCACATCCGTCTTACCAGCTGCGATCATTGCCGCTGCGTGGTTGACGTGGATGACATATGAGGACCCACCGGTTTCGGTCGTGTCGATATGGCGGAGCTTCAGGCCCATATATTCTGCCATGGACATGCCACCCAGGCCGGGCGCATCGCCAGCACAGTAGAACGAGTCTACGTCTGAGAAGCTCAAGCCCGCATCTGCGAGCGCGCCAGCGGCGACCTCAGCATGTAATTGGGCCAATGACCGATCTGGTGCCTTTCGCGTGGGATGCTCATAGATCCCTGCGATACACGATTTGCCTCTGATATCCATGGACGATGTGTCCCCCTGTGGTTTTGTAAGTGATATGGAAGCCTAGGCGGGCCGAATGCCTGCTGGCAAGTCTGGCTGCGCACCTCAAGGGCCTATATCTCAGGCCAACGGAAATGCTTCGTTGAATGCCTTGACGCCTTTCGGCGTGAACGTAACGACCCGGCTATCAGGTACACGGCGCGCCCAGTTCAGATCATAGAACCGAGTTAGCAGTGCCGCGCCCAACCCACCCGCCAAATGCGAACGCCGCTCACTCCAATCAAGACAAGAGCGGCAGAGCGGGCGGCGCGCGTTATCGAGCGGTATTAAGTCTATCCCAAGCTCGACCATTCGGGCGCGACCAGCATCCGTCAGACCAAGGCCTTTTGGGCCGTGGGCGAATACGCCGGTCGACGTCAGGCTATCGAACATGCGAACGCTCAAGTCACCGGCCAGGTGGTCGTAGCAAACGCGCGCCTGCCGCATTGCTGCATCTTTAGGCCCGGTACGCGTGCGCAGCTGGCCCTGGCGCGCGGCGAAGCCCATCAATGTTTCCAGCACATTGCCAACTTCGGCATTCGCCAGCGTGAAATATCTGTGACGCCCTTGGGATCGAGCGGCCAGAAGGCCACCATTCTCCAGCTTCGAGAGATGTGAGCTTGCAGTGGCGCGCGTAACGCCCGCTTCGGCTGCCAGCTCGCTTGCCGTAAGCGCCTTGCCGCTCATCAACGCTGCTAAAATATTGGCGCGCGCCGGATCGCCAATCAGTGCGGCGACCTCAGCAATGTCTGGTCCGTTCTTCATAGTTCGATCTTAGTCGAACCATCGCCCCTCACAAGGCCGCTAAGGTCGCTGCAATCACATCAGATAATGGGTGCAAGGACCATGGCCGAAGCTGAAAAACCACAGATCACGGAGTTCGGACTGCTGGGCTTATTGGCCCTGCTCTGGGGCTCGTCTTATTACTTCGCCAAGATCGCGCTTGTGGATTTACCGCCAATGACACTGGCAGCATCTCGTGTCGCTATTGCCGCCGTTTTCCTACTAATCGTCATGCGGATTGTCGGTGATAAGTTGCCAAGGGATGGACGCACTTGGCACATGTTGTTCATCCAAGCCTGCTTTAACAGCATTCTGTCCTGGTCGATTCTGGCGTGGGGCCAGCAACATATTGATGTAGCGCTGGCGAGTGTGTTGAACTCCACATCCCCGATTTTCGTTTTCTTCATCACACTTGCACTCGTTCGCAAGGCCCCGCCAGGGCGAAGCCTCTGGGGTGCCTGTGTTGGCATTGGTGGGGTCGCATTGATCGTCGGGGGTGATCTGGCGGACGGCGTTGACGCAAGCTTAGCCGGATGTGCCGCCGCACTTGTCGGCGCATTTTTGTATGGCTGCGCTGCAGTCTACGGCAAACGGATAACGGGCCCGTCGCCGTTGGCCACAGCCACCGGCACGATGCTATGGGCGACGCTGGTGCTTGTTCCGGTCGCAGCACTGGTCGATGTGCCTTGGCGGCTCCAGCCGGGGGCGGAAGCATTGTATGCAGCGACGGTCCAAGGCGTGTTCTGCTCCGGCGCGGCGCTTGTGTTGTTCTTTCGCCTGCAACGCACGCTTGGCTCTATGGGTGTGGCGAGCCAAGCGTATTTGCGGGCAGGCGTTGGCGCTTTGCTGGGCATTCTTCTGCTCGGCGAACAACCGACCTGGACGATTGGTGCCGGTGTCGTGCTGGCAATCCTGGGCGTCGCATTGATTAACTCAGGCGGAAAATCCAAAGAACAGGCGTCGTCGAAGAATATCTAAATATGCGCACGCCCGGCAGCGGCAACGTTGGATAGCACCAGCTTTTCACGGACACTCGCCGCAACGCTGGCCCCAAGCGCCGCCTTAACAGCATCGGATTTGTTAGCGAGGCGGCGCAATTCATGGGCGTTGAAGAATAGGCAACGGCAGGCTGTACGGGTGATAGCGGCGGCTGTAGCCGGTGCGCCAGTCGCCCAAGTCACTTCGCCCACATAATCGCCAGTTCGGCAATTTGCGATGACAGTACCGTTGGTAGCGATATCCACATCCCCTGACGCCACATAAATCAGGTGTGAGACCGGCTCCAATTCCTCGGTCAGGACCGCACCTGCTTCAATATCCACCCAATGGCCGAGGTCAAGCAGGCGTCGCGCATCTGACAGCGTTAGACGCGCCAGCTTTGCGTCCAGGAAAACTTGCTCTTCCGGTGAAAAACGGGCGCGTTGCTTCAATGCCAGCAAGCGAATAATTCCCATAACACTGATGAAAATCCATGTCGCTTGGATAGCCGCCGCGGACAGATTGAACTGGTCGCTTAAGCTCATCAGCACACAGGCGGCGGCGGCAGCATTTAGGATTGCGTAGATGTACGATTGCCCTCGCACGAAACCTAACTGCATTGCAGCATAAGAGCCGATATAGAGCATAACGCCCAGCGCGCCGACCCCGTCCCAAACTGTCAGATCAGCCTGCACGCGGCGCACCTCCCCAAATCCGATCCTCACCCTATAATCGGGATTCAGCAGTGCGGATACAGGAAACTTGAAATGGCAGTTGGTGTTGGGCTTGGTTTGGCGGATTTGCCGTTTTCGTGTGCGGATGCCTACTGGGAATGGGTCGATATGGCGGAGGACGGCGGCGTCGATTCTATGTGGCAAACGGATCGTCTGGTTTCCCCCATTCCAATCCTAGAATGCATGAGCGCCATGGCCGCCATAGCCGGACGCACACGGCGGATGAAATTCGGCATGAACGTCGCCTCCTTAGGCCTGCGCGATCCGCTGTTGACGGCGAAACAGTGTGCGACGATTGATTATCTCTCCAATGGCCGCTTGCTGCCAGCTTTCGGTGTTGGGTCTGCGGTCGCCCCAGATTGGGGGGCCACTGGCCGCTCGCCGAAAGGCTCGGGCAAGGTCGCGGATGAGGCGATGGCGCTGATTACCCGGCTTTGGCGTGAGGATGCCGTGAGTTTTCAGGGCGAGCACTTCACCTATGAGAATGCGCGCATTGAACCAAAACCCGTGCAGAAGAACCTGCCATTCTGGATCGGCGGCTCATCCAAACCCGCCATTCGCCGGACAGCGCAATACGGCACTGGATGGCAGGCTGGACAGGAAACAGCGGACGAACTACCGCCCGTTCTGGACGCCATCAAAGCAGCACTGGAAAAGAATGGCCGCTCGATTGACCCGGACCACTACGGTGCCGGGTTCCATTTCTACTTCGGTGATTGGGACGGCGCAGACCTGCCAAAACGCACGCGCTCCTTCGAAAAGCGAACAGGCCGGGATGCCAAACTTCACTTTGCGGTGGGCGGCGCAGACGACATTCTGGCCCGCATCCAAGGCTATGCAGATGCCGGAATCTCCAAATTCATTCTCCGCCCGATCGGCCTTTCAGACAGCGAACTGATCGCGCAGACACAAAAGCTGGTGGAAGAGGTGATCCCGGAGGCGGTGAAGCTCGAGGCGATGACTGGGTAACAATTGCTGCAAGCACCCATCACTAAACCGGCATGCAAATGAACTTCGCGGCCGACAAAAATAGGAGTCTCATATGTCTGGCCTAAACAACGCCGCCGTTATCGACGTTCACGCCCATGTCGTTTTGGCCGAAACTATGGGAGCCGCCGGACCGCATGGGCCGGAGCTGACAACTGCTGATGATGGCCTGCCATTGTTCCGCGCAGGCGGGTTTGAGCTGCATGGGGTGCCTTATGCAGAAAGCCCGTTTATGCAGGTTGGCTTGCGGCTAGAACGCATGGCCGCTGCTGGGATCGACTATCAGATGCTCAGCCCGAATCCGCTGACATATTTCCATAATGTTGAGCCTGAGAATGCCGTTAGCTTCTGCCGCATTCATAATGATGCGCTGGCCAACATCACGTCTGCGCATCCAGACAAGCTTGGCGGGTTCGCCGCAATGCCTATCCAAGATGTCGGCGCCTCCGTTGAAGAATTGCAACGGAGCGTTTCAGAGCTTGGGATGCGCGGGCCTTATATCGGCACGGATACCGTGCGCCCGTTGCACGATCCCGAAATGGACCGGTTCTATCAGGCTTGCGTTGACCTAAATGTGCCGCTGTTTATCCACCCCTCCCCAGCGGGAATTGATGGGCCGTTGGGTGATCCGAACCTGAAGCACTTCGATCTGGACGTCGTGATTGGCTTCGCGGCGCAGGAAGCCATTGCCGTAGCATCCCTGATTTACGGCGGTGTGGTCGACCGATTCCCGGACTTAGACATCTGCTTGAGCCATGGCGGCGGATCAGCGGGCTACCTGATTGGGCGGATGGCCCAGGGCGCGCGGAAGCGGCCTTGGTCGCCGGAATATTTGCGGCCAGAGGGCGCTTTCGAAGAACGGTTCGCCAGCCTTTGGTTCGATAACCACCTGAACAATCCGCATTCCCTGGCGCTGCTCAAAAGCATTATCGGCGACGAACGCATGGTCTATGGCACCAATTTCGTTGGCTGGGATGCCCCAGAAGACATGGGCTCGACACCGCCGGACCCAAAGCTGGCTGATAACGCAAGGCGGTTGCTGCGGGCATGAGCGGCGTCCTGATCCAGAACGGCAGCGTCATTGATGGCGCAGGCAACGCACCTGTTGAAGGCGCTGTACTCACCATTGGTGACCGGGTGATAGCAACCGGCACAGAGGCTAACGCCCAGGCCGCAACCATGAACGACCTCACCCGCATCGATGCGACCGGCATGTCAGTTATGCCAGGCCTGATCGATGTCCATTGCCACCTGGCGTTCGATGATGCCGAGAGCAATTCGGAGCTTTTCTTCCAGCGCCGCAATGCGCTTTCGGCTTTAGTTGCAGCCTATAACGCCAAGAAGCTGCTACGGGCGGGTGTCACCGGAATTCTGGACCCGGACTCAACATTCGAAAACATGATCGACCTCCGCGACGCCATCGATGCTGGCGTTGCCGACGGTCCGCGTATGTCCTGCGGCGCCTATGCGTTGATCACTAGCATTGGCGGCACTGCAGGCCGGATGATCCGGGATTCTGGCGTCACCGGCTATTACATGGCTGTGAATGGGCGGGATGAGATTGTTGGCGAGGTCCGACGGCAGATTAAAAACGGTGCCGATTGGATCAAAGTCCACGTCACCGGCATTGTCCCCCGCCAATCCCATAAGGGTGAGATGTGTGCATGGTCTGACGATGAGTTACGCTTGATCGTGGAAACCGCGCACGACCTTGAAACGCCCGTCATGGGTCATTGCCGCGGTGCGGATGCCACCGGGCGCGCTGCCCTCGCTGGGTTTGATCTGCTGTTCCACGCAACCGGCATGGATGAGGCAGCGCTTGAAGCCGTGATCGAGCGCAAGGTACCCATCGCACCAACGCTGACTTTCCAAGCCAATATGGCAGATTTCGGTCCGAAGATCGGCGCGAACCCGGACCTGATGAAGCTGTTCGAATCAGAGCTTGCCTATAGCGCCGAGACCATGCGCAAAGCCTATGACGCGGGCGTGCCACTGCTGACAGGCAGCGAGGCCGGGTTCTCCATGGTGCCTTATGGCGACTGGCATTACCGCGAGTTGGAAGTGTTCGTCCGCCACTTTGGTCTCACCCCATTGCAGGCCATTCAATGCGCCACGCAGCAAAGCGCATTCGGCCTTAAAATGCTGGGTGAGACGGGCGTTGTCGCACCCGGATACAAGGCGGACCTGATCGTTGTAGATGGTGATCCATCAAAGGACGTCACCCTGCTCGGCAAGCCCGGTGCCATCCGCCACGTGATGGTTGATGGTGCGCTGAAAGACTTGTCGCCCCTACCGCCACGCAAACCCATTCCCGGTTGGCGGGTCGCCAGCATTGGCCGTCAGCTCACCCGCGATATCGCCTTCGGGCAAGATGCAACGGGCGGTCCCATCGATATTGAGGAATTACACTAATGGCTGATGATGCCCTGCTCCGCCGAATTGACCGGCTTGAATCCCGCCACGCCATCGCAGAGCTGATCAGCGTGTATGGCATCGCCTGCGATGACCACGACATGCCGCGCTTGATGGGCCTGTTCACGCCGGACGCTGAATTCGACACCAAATCTGGCCTCATGCATGCTGAAAACCCGGCAGATATCGAACAGATGTTCATCGAGGCCTTCAAAATCCGGGGCCCCGCATTCCATTGGTCCCACGACCATATCGTCGAATTTCATGAGACTGACGCCGACTGCGCGACAGGCACAGTCCTAAGCCATGCCGAAACCACGCCTCATGGCGAACCGAGCCTCGCTGCTATGCGATACGAGGACGAATACAAACGGATTGACGGTCGATGGCTGTTCCGGAAACGCACGATCAATTTCCTTTATTACGTGCCTGCGAAAGACTATCTGACAGCGCTGAATAAGCGTGAGCGTGTGACTGTCGCTGGGAACAGATTGCCTGCGGATTACCCAGAAAACCTCGCCCCCTGGCAGGAATTTGCCTCCAAGTACAAAGCTGACTGACGGGAACAAGCCATGCCTTCAACAGTATCCATGGATCTCGCCCGCCGCGCGCTCACCCGATATGGCGAGCGTGGCACTGATCAGGCCGATGCGCCAATGACCAACCCGGTCTCGGCGTATCTGGACCCTGCGCGCTATGCCCATGAGATTGAGCATTGCTTCAAGCGCCGCCCAATGGCCCTGGCGCTTAGCCTGGAGCTTGCCAAGTCGGGGGATTACCGCGCGATCACTGTTTTAGAAACGCCTGTGCTGATCGTTCGCGGCAAAGACGGCCAGGCCAGGGCATTTCTGAACGTATGCCGCCATCGCGGTGCGCCATTATGCGATGAGGGAACGGGCTCAGCGCAACGTTTCTCCTGCCCTTATCACGCCTGGGCTTACGATCCTGAAGGCGCGCTGACGGCCATGTATGGCGAGGCGACCTTTGGTGACATCAACCGCGCAGACTATGCCTTGAAACCTCTACCCTGCGCTGAAGCTGCGGGCATGGTTTGGGTCTGCCTGACGCCCGGGCTAGTCTTTGACATCGACGATTGGCTGGGTGGCATGCGGGCCGAGCTTGAGACGCTTAAGCTAGACCAATGGCACATCCACGAAGTTCGCGACCTGCCCGGCCCCGGTTGGAAAGTCGTGTGGGATGGGTATTTGGAGGCCTATCATCACAACACACTCCACAAGGACACGGTTGGTAAGTTCACTGTCGGCAACTTGGTGGTGCATGACACATATGGCCCCCACCAGCGCATCACATTCGGTCGCCGTAGCCTGAAAGAACTTGCCGAGCAGCCAGAAGCCGAATGGGCACCAGACGAGCATATCCGGCTCATCCATTCCGTTTTCCCAAACCTCTCCATCTCTGGCGTGCTAGGGGATCATTGCTTGGTCAGCCAGCTGTTTCCTGGGCCAACGCCAGACGCGACCATCACCCGCCAATACGTCCTTTCCGCCAAGAAGCCCGAAACCGCGGACGAGATTGCCGCCACCGAAGGCTTCAGCGACATCGTCCTTCGCGCCGTCCGCGATGAGGATTACGACATGGGTTACAAAATCCAGCGGGGCCTGAAATCCGGCGCCAACACAACCTTCACCTACGGCCGCAACGAACCCGGCCTCCACCACTACCACCGCATGGTGGCGGAACTCGGTGGGTGGGAGCTTGGCGGCAAGTGATTCTTTGACTGCCTTTGTCGAACGGCAACCAGGTTAAGCTTCGACTTGCTGATCTGTGCGCTTGTTCGCACCGATGCCAAATACAATTCCGTAGAGGCAGGGAATGACGATCAGGGTCAGCATTGTGCCGATCAGCAGGCCGCCGGCGATGACCAGGGCTAGATCATAGAACAGCACATCGCGGGCGATGATGATCGGGGCGAGGCCAAGGGCAGTCGTACATGTCGTCATCACAATCGGGCGGAGGCGGCGGACGCCTGCTTCGATAAT
>JBDQJI010000074.1:0-20316 GCA_040263875.1 Alphaproteobacteria bacterium | reverse complement strand
CAGCAAGGCGGGTAGCGCCAGGAGTTGGGGCTTCAAGCGCCCGGACAAAGTCAGCACCAAGGGAGCCGATCCGGGACAGCAGATTGAGGCCAACGCCGCCGCCAGCACCCTTCAGGTCATGGAAAAGGGAATGCACATCGTCCTTTGCACTTTCGAAACCGGTACCTTCAAGCTCACCAGCCCGCACGGCACCTTCCGCCAAGGCATCTTTCGCCCATTCGAGAAAGGCTTCGCGCGCATCCGCGATAGCGGAAACGGCGGCGGCCTGGCGGCGCTCACTCTCGGCGGCTTCGAGCTTACTGACATTTGCGAACCGCATGGACGTATCCCCAACCTAATATTGATAGGTGCGAGTGTAGACAGATCGTCGCTAATAGCCCGTTAAATCTAGCAGAGAACCTATATTCCCCGCCGTTCACACACCGCGAAGAAAGGCTGAATAGTCCTCGCGAATGTCCTTAACCGATGCCTCGTAGATGCGCGCACCATGCTCCACAGTCGATAAACTCGGGTCTGACCCAATACGGCCATCAGGGAATTGGCGGCGGTAGTCCTCCGCGTCCCGGATCACACCACGCGGAGCAATTTTAGGTGAAATTTCAACGTCTTTCACTACCTGTGGCCAAGCATACCAAGCGAGGGAAACTTCAGATGGCGTCGCATGACTGCCTTCAGAACCGCCATACAGCTCCTTTGACAGCTTCCGCACGCGCGGCCCGAGGAACCAATTCTGCAACTTCAGCCGCGGTGCCTCAGAGCCAAGCTCTGCATACACCTCAGAAAACGCGGCTGTAATCGTCGCAATATTTCCGCCGTGGCCGTTTAAAAAGTAAATCCGCTCAAATCCATGCCGTGAGAGTGAGCTGATCACATCTTTCAGCATCAAGAGCAGGGTGGCAGGCTTTAGGCTTACTGTGCCTGGAAACGCCAGATGGTGCTGCGCCATGCCGTAGGCCAATGTTGGTGCAACCAGAACATCATCCGCCGCCTCAACACCCATGGCCACGATTTCAGGGCAAATCGCATCGGTCCCAATCGGACCATTTGGCCCATGTTGCTCGGTCGAGCCAATCGGGATGATCACGCCCTTAGAGCGCGCCAGATATCCCTCAACCTCTGACCAAGTGGACTGCTGCAGAATCATTTTAACTCACTCCATGAACATTGCCTCTAACCCAGAGGCATGCGAAGTTAAAAGTCACACAGGCGAGGCTGCGCGACAAGACGCGGCTCGCAATAGGGAGCATTTTCGGCATGGCGTCATCAGACCGCTCTGTCGGGTGGCTAAGGACAAACCAGGGCGTTGCGGCATGTTTGGTCGTGGCGATGCTGGCTTTGCTTGGCTATCTGTTAAGTCAAGATTGGGTGTATCAGCAGCAGCGGGACGGGTTCCGGCTGGGCTTTTTCACGATGGTCAGCGCGTTGGTTATGCTGGTCTGCGTCGGCTTTACGCTGATCGGCAAGCAGAAAGATCAAGCGACCCCTGAAATGGCCAGGATGCGCGGCAGTGATTGGCTGCGCGGCATCACAGCATTGCTGACAATGCTTGTTTATTATGTCCTCGCCTGGGATGCGCATTTTTCTCAGGACTGGGTGCGGTCTATCCTTGATGTCATCCCGTTCACCGGCGACTTCCTGATTTGGACCGTTGTATTCCTGACAATGGGCATGGCGCTGCTGGGCGTTCGCCCTATCACATCGGCCATCACAGCCGGTGTCATTGTGAGCTTCGTAATTTTCGGCCTGTTCCTACTCATCGGCATTGACCTGCCGCAGAGCGTCATCGGCCAACTCCTCGGGACGTCCGCAGCATGATCAATGTTGATGCGCTTTACGACGCGATTGAGCTCGTATTCACTTGGCACACGCTTATGTGGATTGCCATTGGCGTGACCATCGGCGTTGGCGTTGGCGCGATGCCAGGGCTGACAGCGACCACAGGCATCGCACTTATGTTGCCGCTCACCTTCACTATGGACCAAGCGGCGGCACTTGGCCTGCTGATCGGCCTGTATAAAGGCGCGATCTACGGAGGGTCGATATCAGCGATTAGCTTCGCGACGCCGGGAACGTCGGAGGCGGCGGCGACCGTCTTTGATGGCCATAAGCTGATGACGCGCGGCAAAGGCAAGAAAGCCCTACTGATTGCGCTCTATGCCTCTGTCACCGCAGACTTCTTATCTGACGTCATTACCATTCTGATCGCCCCGATGCTGGCGCTCGTAGCGCTGAAATTCGGTCCTTCCGAGCGGTTTTGGCTGATGGTGCTGGCAGTTTGCTTACTAGGTGCCCTATCCGGTTCTCACTTCGCT
Organism: Alphaproteobacteria bacterium; assembly: GCA_040263875.1. Taxonomy (GTDB): domain Bacteria; phylum Pseudomonadota; class Alphaproteobacteria; order Bin95; family Bin95; genus VMCJ01. The sequence continues at coordinate 18,004 of JBDQJI010000074.1, read as the reverse complement.
AAAGGCATGTTGAGCGCTGCTATGGGTCTATTCATCGGCACCATCGGCGCTGATCCAGTCAGCTCCATCCCCAGGAATACGTTTGATCTCTGGTGGCTGGGCGAAGGCATTCACCTGATCCCGCTCGTTGTCGGCATTTTCGCCATGGGCGCGATGCTGGAAAAAATCGTCGAGATGTCGACGGTGAAGCAGAAGGTGCAAAGACTTGGGGGGACAGTCAAAGGACTGTTCTCGATGGGCGGCGAAGGCTTGTCGTTCAGGGAATACCTGTCCTGCTGGAAAGAAATGTCTATCGGGCTTGGTGTCGGCACGTTTGTTGGCATGTTGCCGGGTTTGGGTTCAACAGTCGGCGCATTCCTGTCCTACGGCATCGCCAAACAGGCATCGCCTGAGAAGAAGATCGGCACCGGTAAGATTGAAGGCGTCGCAGCTGCAGAAGCTGGCAATAACGCCACAGTCGGCCCGACACTCGTTCCATTGCTGGCATTTGGCATTCCAGGCAGTGCGGTTGCGGCACTGATTGGTGCAGCGCTGATGCTGCAGGGTGCTACCCCTGGCCCCCGCATGTTCGAGCTGTTTCCTACGGTCATCTACTCGCTTTTCCTGATCCTTATCCTCGGCAACTTCTTTAATCTTGGCATCGGCCGCGTCTTCGCGTTCGTCTATGCCAAGCTTGGCGAACTGCCCCCACAAGTGCTCGTGCCTATCGTTATGGGCATGGCGGTTATCGGCGCCTATTCCTACGCGAACAATGAGTGGGATGTGCTGGTGATGCTGGTATTCGGGATCATTGGCCTGTTCATGCGCACCTTCCGCATTCCGGAAGCACCGCTGATCATTACCTTCTTGCTGGCCCCGCAAGCGGAAGAAAACCTCCGCCGTGGCCTGCTCATCAATGAGGGCGATTGGGTTGCAACGTTGATGAACAGCCCGCTCGCTATCGGCCTTGCTATCGCTGTCGTCGCGTTGACCTATATCTCCACACGGATGCGCATCTCTGAGCGTATGACGGAGATCGCGGACGATGCGGAAGCTGCTGAAGCGGAAGCCAAAGCCGAAAAGACCTCTTAATCAACTGAACCTCATCGAAACGACTGCTGGCTAAAGACCAATAAAAGCACCAGCTGAATTCACCAGGGAACAAGGAGATATCCCATGAAGCTTATGAAACTGACGGCCCTCGCGGCCATGGGCGCTAGCTTAGCGTTTGCCGCACCAGCATTCGCTGATGGCCACTTTCCGAATGCCACCATCAAAACCATCGTGCCATTTGGTGCAGGCGGCGGCACCGACCGCTGGGCGCGCGTTATGTCCTCCGCCGCATTTGATGTGTTTGGCCACGGCATGCACGTTCAGAACCGTGGTGGCGCTGGCGGCACCATTGGCTGGAAATACATGATGGACCAGAAGGCTGATGGCCATTCCATCCTGATGGCGAGCCCAACACCGGTTATGGCCGCGCTGATCGAAAAGAACCCGCCTTACGATCCTGCAAAGGTCCGTATCGCTGCATATTACTCCGTGATGAAGCCAACATTGGTGGCCCCTAAAGGCAAGCCTTACAGCACCTGGGCTGGCCTCGTGGAATACCTCAAGGATGACAGCAACAAGAAGCTGACCATCGGCGGTACGATGACCCAGCTGCTCGGCCCTGCAAGCCTTCTGGCGCAGCTCGGCCTCGAAAAGCGCGTGATCCTGGTGCCTTACTCCGGCACAGGCAAGGCCGTGAATGACTATCTCGGCGGCCATATCGCTATGGTGAACGTTACGACATCAACGGCTGTTGGCCTTGCTGACAAGAACGCCATCGTCGTGAACGCCTCAAGCCTGGAATATAACAAGAAGGCCAAAGCTGCGATGGGCGATGTGCCAAACGCAGTTACACTTGGCCTGACGCCGTTTGATCCCCCCCGTTTCGTCGCCATGCACCCGGATACGCCGGACGAGCAGGTCGCCGCCATGGGCAAGAAAATGGGTGAACTGCTGAACACCAAATCGGTCAAGCGGCTGATTGGTAAGCTTGGCGAAGACATCGTCTATAAGGACTCCGCTGAATCAGAAGCGGCTTACAAACAGGTCCTCGCAGAAGCCCAAAAATACCTGCCGCTCTTCCAATAAGACTGGCGCATAAAGCCTAACGAAAACGCCCGGACGGTCCCAACCGCCCGGGCGTTTTTGCGTCTAGGTGATAGTTGCAATTCAGCCCATCCTTTGGGACCATTGGATTTCCATATCAGACAAGTTTAAGGGAGTAGCCAGCTATGGATGCAGCAACGGGGCGAAACGGCGGCATGATTGACGCTGTCATCGTGGGTGCCGGGTTTGGCGGCATGTACATGCTGCATTGCTTGCGAAAGCTGGGCTTCAATGCACAGGTTTTTGAAGGCGGCGACGATGTTGGCGGTACTTGGTATTGGAACCGATATCCCGGTGCGCGCTGCGATATCGAAAGCATGCAGTATTCCTATTCTTTCTCTGAAGACCTGGACCAGGAATGGGACTGGACAGAGAAATACGCGCCGCAGCCGGAAATTCTGGCCTACGCAAAACATGTCGCAGACCGCCTGGACCTCCGCAAAGACATCAAGTTCAACACCCGCGTCACCAGTGCAGAATTTGACGAGGACCGGAACCAATGGACGGTCACCACTGACCAAGGCGACAAGGTAGAGGCGCGCTTCTGCATTATGGCTGTCGGCTGCCTGTCCGCCGCCAACAAGCCACCGTTTGAAGGCATGGATGATTTCAGCGGACCGATCTACCACACAGGCGAATGGCCCCATGAAGGCGTTGATTTCACCGGCCAAAAGGTCGCGGTCATCGGCACTGGCTCCTCAGCCATCCAATCAATCCCGCTAATTGCTGCACAGGCGAGCGACCTGACAGTGTTCCAGCGGACGGCCACATATTCCGTGCCTGCATGGAATGAAGCCGTCGATCCGGCTAAGGCGGCTGAGGTCAAAGCCAACTACCCCGATCTCCGTGCAAAGGCGCGCGCCCGGCCGACAGGGTTCTACTTTCCCTTCAACATGCAGCCGGCCATGGACGCTTCGCCAGAAGAACGCCGGGCCAAATATGAGGAAGCATGGGAACGTGGCGGCCTGCCATTCCTTGGCGCATTCGGTGATCTGCTGTTTGAGAAAGAAGCCAATGACACGGTGGCTGAATTCGCCCGCGAGAAAATTCGCAGTGTCGTAAAGGATACGGCTACTGCGGACCTTCTCTGCCCAGACAACATCTTTGGCTGCAAACGCCTTTGTGTCGATACTGGCTATTTTGAGACCTACAACCTGCCTCATGTAAAGCTGGTCGATGTCTCCAAACGCCCGATTGAGCGCTTCACCGAAAATGGCGTTGTCGCGAACGGCGTCGAGCATGAAGTGGACGCCGTCGTCTGCGCGACTGGGTTCGCCGCCATGACAGGGTCCTTCGACCGGATAGATATCCGTGGCCGCAATGGGCTGACGCTCAAGGAAAAGTGGGCTGGCGGCGCACGCACATTCCTTGGCCTCTCGACGGTTGGATTCCCGAATTTCTTCATGATCACAGGCCCGGGCAGTCCATCTGTGTTGGCGCAGATGATCCAATCAATTGAGCAGCATGCCGATTGGATGGCGGATTGCATTGCCCATATGTCGGATATTGGCGCGGAGACGATTGAGCCAACGTTGGAGGCTGAAGACGCATGGGTCGATCACGTCAACGAAGTTTCTGAAATATCGCTCCGCTCAACCTGTTCATCCTGGTATGTCGGCGCAAATATTCCAGGCACGCCCAGGGTTTTCATGCCGTATATTGGCGGCTTCCCGGTTTATGTGCAGAAGTGCAATGACGTGATGACCAAAGGCTATGAAGGCTTCAAGATCAACGGCGATACGCCAAAGGCGGAATGCCCAAACATCCGCCAAACTGAGCGCTGGCGCGTGCCGCTGGATATTGAAGTCATAACCCCAGCCGCCCTTGCCGCCATGCGCGTCCCCGTAGTTTAGAGAGAGCCGGACCAATGCCCGTTCATCCCCAAATCGCCAAGGCGCTTGAAGCCCTTGCTAAAGCCGAACTGCCACCGCTTGAAACCATGACGCCTGAAGATGCGCGCACCCAGATGGAGGCCATGTCTAAAGCGCGAGGCGGCGAGCCTCTGCCGATCCAGAAGACCGAAGACCGCACAATTCCCGGCCCAGCAGGCGATATCCCAATTAGGATTTACTGGCCGCTCGGCGATGCTCCGAAAGGTGCGGTATTGTACCTGCACGGCGGCGGACATGTGATTGGCAGCCTGGATACCCATGACCGCGTTGCGCGCAATCTTACAGCATATAGCGGCGCATTGTTTGTATCCGTTGATTATCGCATGGGGCCTGAAAACCGCTTCCCGGCAGCCGTGGATGATTCCTGGGCCGCACTTGAATGGCTCGCAAAGGCAGCACCAGAATTTGGCATTGATCCAGCAAACCTTGCCGTAGCAGGCGATAGTGCTGGTGCTAATCTGGCCGCCGTTATTGCCATCATGGCGCGGGATGCTGGCGCGCCGCAGCTCCAGTTTCAAGCGCTGATATATCCGGTGGCGGACTACACCCTCTCCTCTGATAGCTACAGGCGCTACGGCACGGGCTATGGTATTTTGACAGCGGATGCGATGGGCTGGTTCCAGAAGTATTACCTAAACTCCAAGGCAGATGCTGAGGACTGGCGCGCCTCCCCTCTCAAGGCGGACAGCTTAGCGGGCGTCGCGCGGGCACTGGTTATCACGGCGGAATGCGACGTACTGCATGACGAAGGTGCTGCCTATGCTGAGGCGCTGCAAGCCGTTGGCGTTCCCTGCATCCATTCCAATTATGGCGGCATGATCCATGCCTTCTTCGGCATGGCGCCTGATGTAGAGGACGCCGCTACGGCCCAGCAGGAAGTCGGTGCCGCCATCGCGCGCGCCTTCGCCTAAGCCGCCCGTTGGCAACCATCATCAATCACCCACTGGCGCTGCATAAACTGACGTTGATGCGCGATGCAGCCACTTCAACACAGGATTTTCGTCGCCTCTTGCGTGAAGTCGGCGCGCTCTTGGCCCATGAAGCGACCCGCGACCTGCCGCTGACAGAGCGTGCCATAAACACGCCAATGGGGCCGATGAGCGCCCCTGTCATTGCTGGCAAAAAGCTGTGCATTGCACCCGTCCTACGCGCTGGCCTTGGTCTAGTTGATGGCATGCTGGACGCCATCCCTGCTGCACGCATCGCCCATATCGGCCTCTACCGGGACCATGAAACATTGGAGCCTGTCCGCTACTACTTCAACACACCGGAAGCCATGGCGGAGCGTATGGCGATTGTCGCAGACCCGATGCTGGCAACGGCCGGGTCAGCCATTGCGGCGGTCAATTACATGAAGGATGCAGGGGCGGCCAGTGTGCGCGTCGCTGCGTTGCTTGCAGCACCCGAAGGGATTGCAGCCTTAGAAGCAGCACACCCGGATGTACCCGTATTCGTGATCGCTGTGGATGAACGCCTAAACGATAGAGGCTACATTCTGCCGGGTTTAGGCGATGCCGGTGACCGCCAATTCGGCACCGCATGATACCCTGACCACCCTCGCCCAGAACAACCGAACGCAAGGATATCTACCAATGCTCGTCGATCTGCCAACCGCCGCACGTTACAATGCTTGGGCCAACAAGCGCCTCTACGCCGCTGCATCGGCACTGTCCGCAGACGCGTTGGCGGAAGACCGACGCGGCTTCTTCAAATCAATCATGGGCACACTCAACCACGTCCTGCTGTCTGATTTGATTTACCGGGAGCGTCTGGAGAAGAAACCGACGACTTATACGACGCTGGATGAAATCCTCTACACGGATTTTGCCGAACTCCGTGAAGCCCACGCCGCCCAAGATGCATGGTACGTCCAGTATGCCGAAGCCTTGGACCCGGCAGAACTGGACGGGACGCTGTCCTTCGACACGGTAGAGACGGGCGAGTACTTCAGCCTGCCTTTGCGGAATTGCCTCACCAACTTGTTCCAGCACCAAATTCATCATCGCGGCCAAACGCATCACATGCTGTCCCACGCCGGGATCGCGCCACCACCGCTTGATGTGGTTCAGTTCGCCTCAGAAACCTAAGCGCTATTCGCGTGCAGGACGTTGTCATTATCGGTGCAGGGCAAGCTGGCCTTGGACTCAGCTATTGTCTGACACAGCAAGGCGTTGACCACGTCATCCTTGAAAAAGGTGATATCGGCCGTGCATGGCGGGAGGACCGCTGGGACTCGTTTTGCCTGGTGACGCCGAATTGGACGATCACCCTGCCCGGTGCGGAATATGCCGGCGAAGATCCTGGCGGCTTCATGGATCGCGATGACTTTGTCCGGCATTTGGAGGCTTGGGCCAAGTCCTTTGATGCGCCAATTCAAACACATACCGAAGTGCTATCTGTCGCTAAAACAGACGCTGGCTTCAAATTGGAAACCTCAACCGGCTCGTTGGAAGCCCAATGCGTCGTGCTGGCTTGTGCCACCTACCAACACCCGCGCATGCCTGGGTTTGCAGCAGCCCTTGATCCTGGAATTCAACAAGTGCACGCCGCCGGATATCGCTCGCCAGCAGCACTGCCGTCGGGCGGTGTGCTGGTTGTTGGATCAGGCCAATCAGGCTGTCAGATCGCAGAGGAGCTGAACCGCGCAGGCCGGAAGACAGCGCTGGCCATAGGCGATACGGGCCGCCTGCCCCGGCGATATCGCGGACGGGACTGCATCGATTGGCAGAATGACATCGGCCTGCTCGACCGGACGCCCGATATGTTGGATAGCCAAGCGCACCGTTTTCGTGGCGATCCGCATTTATCTGGTGCGCGCGGCGGCCACACGCTTTCCCTGCACACATTACAAGCCGATGGCGTGACGCTGCTTGGCCGGATCGAAGATATTCAAGACGGCAAGACTTTGGCGCTTAAAGACACATTGGCGGCAAGCATGGCCAGTGCCGATGCATTCGCCCAAAACTTCTTCAAGATGGTCGACGACTACATTGCCGAGAATGGCATCACCGCCCCTCCGCCCGCCCCATCTGACTTTGAAGGCGAACCGCCGCCGAGCGCTGCCGTCAATAATGCCCCCGCCGAATATGACCTAGCAGCAGAAGGTATTACGGCTGTGATTTGGGCGACAGGGTTCCAGTATGATTTCTCTTGGGTCCAATCGTTGCCGCTCGACCAATTTGGCTATCCAGAGACCAACTCAGATGGCGCCACCGCCGTGCCGGGCCTGTATTGCATGGGCCTGAACTGGGCACCGAAGCGGAAGAGCGGCATCATTTATGGCGTCGCGGAAGACGCTACACGCCTCGCCCAGCTACTCGCTAATAGCCGCTAAAGGACCCTTCATGCCGACATCAAAAATCCAGGCTGGCGATATCGCCATGCATTACGAGCTTTCCGGTCCTGCAAATGCGCCGGTCGTATGCCTCCACCACTGCTTTGCTTCAAGCATGGGCTATTGGGAGGAGCACTTGCCAGCGCTTGAAGGCTTTCGTGTGTTGCGTTTCGATGCCCGCGGCCACGGCGGGACGGATGCGCCTGCGGGCCCATATACGCTTGATATGATGGCGGCAGATGTTCTGAATTTGCTCAATGCGCTTAAGATCGACCAAGTGCATTTCTGCGGTGTGTCGCTCGGCGGGCAGATCGCGCAGACCTTCACGCTCGCTTACCCAGACCGTGTCGCCTCGCTTATATTGGTCAACACGACCTGCGAATACACGGATACCCAGTGTGATCTGTGGCGCTCCAGGGCGCAGCAAGCGTTGGATGAGGGCATGGACGCCATCGCAGGACCACTGATGGAGCGCTGGTTCACAGCAGATGCCGCGAAGCGCCAGATCCCAGGTTACCTTTATATGGAGAAGGCAATTGCTGCCTTCACGCCAGCAGTGTTCGACGCTGCCTCCGCCGCCATGTGCATGCTCGGCACAACGTCGCGCCTGCCGGAGATCACAGTGCAAACGCTGGTAATTGGCACGCCGGAAGACCCAGGAGCGCCGCGCGAAGTGACAGAGAAGATGGCCAGGCTCATCCCAAACTCCCACCTGGAATGGCTGACGCCCGCCCACCATCTATCCTCGCTTGAACACCCGGAGCGCTTCAACGGCATGCTCCGGGCGTTCTTAGTTGAACAAGCGGCTTAGCCAAGCACGGCCAACAGCACTTCGGCATCTGCATCCGCAGTGACAGAAATTGCCGTTTCAGCTGAAACCTGCAACGCATCCCGCTCCGCCAATGCCGTGCCGTTGACGGTCACCGCACCCTTAGCAACGACCAGATAGGCCTCAGCCCCAGGTGCCAGGTCATATGTCGCGGCGTCACCAGCATTTAACGCAGCGGCTAGCAGTGCCGCGTCACTATTAATAGCGATGGCACCATTGCTGATATGCTCGTCATAGCCCGATGCCAATGCCACAAACCCTTGGCCGGCAGTACGCGGCGGAAACTTCCGCGCTTCCCACCAAGGCGTGCCGCCAGCAGACCTGGGCACAAACCAAATCTGGAACAAGCGGGTTAGCTTATCCTCCAGATTATACTCGCTGTGGGTGATCCCTTCCCCGGCTGACATGACTTGCACATCGCCAGCTCCAGTCCGGCCTTCATTGCCCAGGCTGTCCCGATGGGTAATTGCCCCTTCCCGCACGTAGGTGACGATCTCCATGTCCTTATGTGGGTGCGGCTCAAAACCCTTACCGGCGTCGATCTCATCATCATTCCATACCCGCAATGCGCCAACACCCATGCGGGACCGGTCGATATAGCGCCCGAAGCTGAAATGATGTTTCGCCTTAAGCCATCCAAAGTCAGCGCCGCCAAGGCTATCAAACGGAATTTTTTCTAACATCACTGCTCTCCTAAGCTTGTTTTGAATCGATACAAACTATGTGGAGTTGCCCATTGGCAGACACAAGGCAGGCATTACAGCTTTGCGCTGAACGCATGGCCGCCTATTTAGTAAGCGCATTTCTAGTAATTCTTGCTGGAATAACCTTAGCGCTGAATGCGCGCCATTTTCCCTTACCAATCAGATTGAACAGGAGAACCCGCCGTCCACGCTGATTGTTTCCCCCGTTACGTAGGCCGCCATTGGCGACGCGAGGAACAGCGTGACACCGGCGATATCAGCGGGCTTGCCCCAGCGTTTCAGCGGTGTACGGCGGAGGATTTCGTCGTTGATGGTTTCGCGGTTTTGGGAGACTTCCGTCATCTTGGTTGCGATCCAACCGGGGGCGATGCAATTCACGCGAATGCCATCTTCCGCCCAAGCCACGGCCAGCGTCTTGGTGAGTTGCATCATTGCCGCCTTGCTAGCGCCGTAAGCAGGGTTGCCGCTGGACGCAAAGAAGCCTGTAAGCGAGGAGATGTTGATGATCGAACCGTCAGCAGCACCTAACCCTGGCCGCAACAGCGTTGAAAGCGTCATCGCCGCCGTCAGGTTTACGTCCAGCACCTGGCGGAAGGTTTCCGTCTCAAACTCCCGGCGCTTATAGGCGATCATGCCGGCATTATTCACCAGCACATCGACCTGCCCTGCTTGATGCGCCAATGCCTGAACGGCATCATCGGACCCTAGATCAACCTCCGCATATTCCATGTCTGCCATGTCGGTGTCATAGGCGTCCCGCGCTTTGGTTCCGGTGGCGAGCACATCTGCGCCCGCATCCCGGAAGGCGCAGGCGATGCCGTTGCCGATACCATTTGACCCGCCAGTGACGAGAACCCGCTTACCGCTGAAATCCAACACGTTCTGCATAGTGGCTTCCCCTACCTGATCAGACCATTGCTTCAATGACGTATGGTCCATCATGCGCCAATGCCCGGGCAAATGCGGCCTCGAATGCATCCGCATCCTCCGCTCGTTCACCGGATACGCCGAAGCCTTTGGCCATGGCGACGCAATCGAGCGGTGGGTCAATGAAGTCCATCGCAATCGGCGCGTCATTGTCATGGAACAGCTTCATCCGCTGCTTCAGCACGCTGTAACCCTGGTTATTAGCGATGATGAACACCGTCTGCTGCTTCAGGTTGGCGGCAGACCAAAGCGCCTGGATTGCATACATAGAACTGCCGTCACCAATCAGCGCTACGACCTGTCTATCTGGATGTGCTTCCTGAACGCCAACCGCCGCCGCAATGCCCCAACCGATGCCGCCAGAAGTGTTGCCGAAATAGCAGTAGCGATCCGTATAGGGCAGGAAGTCTGGCAAGGCCCCTGCCGTGGTGATGCCTTCATCCACAACAATCGCGTTTTCAGGCAGAAGCTCAACCATCCGCATGACCAGCCAATCGGGGTTCATTGGCGTTGCGGCACGCTTATCAACTGTGGCTGCGACTTTAGCCGCCTTGTTCGCTGTCCAGTTTTTGTCTTGCAGCGCTGATATCTGCTTCGCCGCCTTATCCGCCAGGGCGTTTCCACCTTTGGACTGCATCAATGGCGTCAGAACTTTGAGCGTTTCTTTGACGTCTGCGCGGATCGCAAGCTCCGTTGCGTAGTTCTTGCCCATCTCCCAATCACGCTGACCAATTTGGACAACGCGCATGCCCTCCGGCATAGGTTCGGTCTTGCTGTAGACAGACATCTTCAGCACGTCGGACCCGACGCAGATCATCATGTCATGGGGCTCAAGCTTCTTCAGGACAACTGGCTGGCTGCGGGTTAACACGCCCATATAAGCCGGATGACTGGTCGGGAAGTGGGCGCCATCGATGATCGACTGTTGATACACCGGTGCGCCCAGCGCATCAGCAAAGGCCGCCGCTTCCTCAAACGCATCAGACGCGACGATTTCGTGGCCCGCTACAATCAACGGGTTCTTGGCGGACAGGATGGCATTGGCCAGCGTATCAAGTGCAGCATCATTCGGGCGGGCTTTGGCCTCAACCCGGGTGGCGGCACCCAGATCAATCGCGGCGAACTCATTTAAGATATCGCCTGGAAGGGAGACAAACACGGGGCCAGTAGGTGGCGTTGTCGCGATTTTGGCAGCCCGATGCAGGATGCGCGGCAAGTCCTCAATGCGTGTCACTTCCGTCGCCCATTTGACTTGTGATTGGGCGATTGGGACGAGCGGATCATAGAGCAACGGTTCTGTCAGCCCATGGCCAATTTCCTGTTGGCCTGCGGTCACGATCATCGGCGTGCCGGCGATCTTGGAGGTGTAGATCGCACCCATGGCATTACCTAGACCAGGCGCTACATGGACGTTGCAGGCAACGAGCTCGCCGGATGCGCGGCTGAATCCGTCTGCGATACCAATCACCACGGATTCCTGCATGGCCAGCACGTAGCCCATCTCCGGGTAGTCCGCGAGGGCGTGCATAATTGGCAATTCAGTCGTGCCGGGATTGCCGAACATACGAGTAATGCCCTCATTCAGCAGCGTGTGAATAAAGGCGTTGCGGCCGCTAATCGTGTTTACGGGCGAAGAATCAGACATAGGGACGGTGCGCTCCGGATGGCGGGGTGATTTGACGAAAGGTCTCTTGAGCGAGAGGATAGCCAACAAAGCAAGACCGCAACAACAGCGTTCAAGGAGAAACCCCATGGACGGCGCACATCCCGCACCTTCAGCCCCCGTTTCAACACCGCAAGTTTGGTATGGCCGCGACATGGCCAAGCAGCCCGAAAGCTGGAACCGGCGTTGGAACGCTGCCGAAATCGCTGAGATTGAAGCTGCAATTGCTGGCGTGGAAGCCAAGGGGCTTGATATTCTGAAGATCGACGCCGCCGCATTCCCGCTGCCCACAATTGCGCCAGAGATTGAGCGTATCAGGCAGACCGTTCTGCATGGCCCGGGGATATTCCTTTTGCGGGGCCTTCCGGTTAGCCAGTGGACAGTCAAACAAGCGGCCATCGCATTCTGGGGCCTTGGCGCGCATATGGGCGACCCATGCTCGCAGAACGGTAAAGGCCATGTGCTTGGTCATGTGAAGAACCTGGGCCTTGATTATGCTGCCGCTGCGACGCGCGGATATCAAACATCCGCCCGGTTGCCTTATCACACGGACTCAAGCGATATAGTCGGCCTGCTCTGCCTGAAAACGGCACAGTCTGGCGGGCTGTCATCGGTCGTAAGCTCCACCACAATCTATAATGAGGTGCTAAAACGCAGGCCAGACCTGATGCCCGTTCTGATGCAGCCGTTCTATCGCACGCGCTGGGGCGAAATCCCTGAAGGTAAAATGCCTTGGGCGGAAGTGCCGGTTTTCATGCCCCATGAAGGCCGCGTGATCTCCCACTATGTCCGCAGTGCCATCCGCAAAGGCCAGGACTTACCCGGCGCGCCGCAGATGACTGAACTTCAAATCGAAGCGCTTGATCTAGTGGACAGCATCGCCGCTGACCCCGACATTCACCTGGACATGGTTTTTGAGCCCGGCGACATCCAATTGGTTTGCAATCACGGCATTTATCATAGCCGCACGGCCTATGAAGATTGGCCGAACCCTGCAGATCGTCGCCATTTACTGCGCCTCTGGTTGGCCTGCACCGACGGACCGCCATTGCCGGATTGGATGACGGTCGCCTATGAAGGTCAAACCGCAACCGGGCGCCCCAACGGCATCGCGGTACCGGGCGTCCCGTTCGTTGCTCCCTTAGAAGCAGAATAGACATACATGACTGATGCTCCCCTGTTCCGGCTGGATGGCCGGGCTACCCTCGTGACCGGTGCTTCTCGTGGCTTAGGTCGTCGCTTTGCTGGCGCTCTCGCCAAAGCTGGTGCCAAGGTCGCGCTCTGCGCCCGCGATGAAGTGCTGCTGAAGGAAGTCGCGAATGAGATCAATGATGGTGGCGGCACAGCGCACCCCATCGTCATGGATGTGACGAATCAGGCAAGCGTCATTGCTGGTATCGCGGCCGCAGAAGCAGAACTCGGGCCGTTGCGCGCTATCGTCAACAATTCCGGCATCGCCAAAACAGCGCGATTGCTGGACGTTGAGCAAGCGGTGGAATGGGACCCGGTGATCGACGTCAATTTGACTGGGGCTTGGTTGGTGGCTCAAGCTGCGGCCAAAGCGATGGCAGCCCACGGCCGAGGCGGATCGATCATCAATATCTCATCGATCCTTGGCCAGCGGACCAACCCTGGCGTGATCGCCTATAACGCGGCAAAGGCTGGGTTGGATATGGTCACGCGGGAAATGGCGGCAGAACTCGCCAAGCTCGGCATTCGGGTGAACGCCCTGTCGCCGGGCTATATCGAAACCGATATGAACCGGGATTACTGGTCCACCCCACCTGGCAAAGCGCTGATGGCACGTGTGCCGATGAAGCGTCTCGGCCAGGAAGAAGACTTGGATGGTCCAATCATCTTCCTGGCCTCAGATGCGTCTGCCTATATCACCGGCCAAGTGCTTGGCCTGGATGGCGGGCACTCGGTCGGGTTTATATAAGTCGCAGCTATTCAGCGGCCTGCTGCATAAGCGTTGCCGCGTAGGTTCCACGGCGCTTTAGGTTGGCCGCAAATTCCGCCGGGAATACATCAGCGACAGACCCATCTACGGCTGGATGTGCGATCAGCGCCTCCGCCCAAGCCTTAACGGACGGATATTCATCCAGCAGTTTGGTGCCGAGCAAATCATCCGCCATCAGGAAGCGCTGGAAGAACGGGGCATAGGCGCAATCGACGAGGCAAAGCTTGTCCCCGCCGAAATACGGCCCTGGTTCCGCATGATGCTCCAGCGCATAAGCGATACGCTCCAGGCGCTTGTGCGCCATCTCCATCGCTGCGTCAGATGCTTCCTTGGTCTTGGCGTAGTAAACGCCTGAAAGACCGCTGGAAAAGTCCGGCACGAAGTCCGTCCAGGCACGGTGACGGGCGCGGGTGATCGGGTCTGCCGGGTGCATTTTCGGCTCAACCGTCTCATCCAGATATTCCGCGATCGCGTTGGATTCGAACAGAATTTCGTCGTCAACCTGAAGCACCGGCACTTTGCCATGAGGCGAAATTTTCAGGAACCAATCGGGCTTTTCCCGCAGGTTTACATAGGTGGTCTCAAACGTGACCGACTTAGCACGGAGGGCAATCACGGCCCGCTGTACCCAGGGTCAAGTGTAGGAACTGGTCAAATGAATCTTGGCCATTTTCAACTCACTTTTTGGGGTTGTTGGAACGCTTATCCTATCAGTTTAGCCGCCGCTTGTCCTCTCGCTACATCCCGGCCAAGCTTATAGTCAGGTACGGACAGAAATAGGACTGCTAGGCCATGTCTATTGAGGAAGAAGAACGGGTCGCCAAAGCCGGAGTATTCGACGCTGGCCGCAACGCCAAACGCCCAGAGCGGCAAGCGCTGGGTTCCGTCATGGAAGCGCCGCGCGAAGTACCGATCTTTGCAACGACGGATGTGCTAGTCGTAGGCGGCGGCCCAGCCGGCACGACAGCGGCCATCGCAGCCGCCCGCGTCGGCGCGGATGTTATTCTGGCCGAGCGCTACAATCACCTCGGCGGATTATCGACCGGCGGCCTCGTCTGCTGGATCGACCGCATGTCGGACTGGGACGGCAAGCATGTCATCAAAGGCCTTGCTGAAGAACTGCTGGACCGCCTTCCCGCTGGTGCGCTGAGTGGGCCGGACAGAAGCATCTGGGGCTCTCGCGACGAAACGCTGGTGTCCGAATGGGCACCGCGCGCCTCGGCCCATCATGGTGCCGTCACATGGGCACCGATGATCGATCCCGAATGGCTGAAGCTCGCCTCGCTCTCCATGGTACAGGAAGCAGGCGTTGAACTGCTGCTGCATACCTGGGTCACCGCACCGCTGGTAGAGGATGGCGCTGTCACGGGCGCTATTCTAGAATCAAAGCAAGGCCGCATGGCCATCCGCGCCAAAACCGTTGTTGATGCATCTGGCGACGGCGATATGTTCGCGCAGGCTGGCGAGGCTTATCAGGGCGATATCGACAACGACACCTTCCATCATTGCGCCAACACGGCCTCGCTTTTGGCAGGCGTGGATATGAAACCCTGGCTGGCTTTCCGCAAAGGTGATGAGGCTGGGTTCAAGGAATTCATGAACGCAGGCCGGAAAGCCGTGAAGCATTTCACGATCCCCTTTCCCGGCTGGCGCGATGACGTGACCATCTTCATGGGGCCACGCTTTGCGGGATTCGATGTGCTGAAGATCGATGATCTAACACAACTGGAACTGCTTTCCCGCCAAAGCATCGTTGACCTGCTGAACTTCTATCGCAGCAACGCACCGGGGTTCGAGAACGCCTGGATCATGCTGACAGCGCCGCAACTGGGCGCCCGCCATAGCCGTCGCATGGTCGGGTTGAGCCAGATGACGGTGAAGGAATCCCGCTCTGGCAAAGTGCTCGCAGACGAAATTGGCGTCAGCCCCAGCCTCACCCCCAACCACCCGACGGTATCCGTGCCTTACGGCGCGCTGCTGCCAGCCAACACGAACAACCTGCTGGTGGCCGGACGGCACATTTCTACAGACGCGCCTGTGCATTCCTTCATGCGCGAAATCCCACAATGCTGGCTGACAGGCCACGCGGCAGGCGTGGCGGCAGCGCTTAGCGTGCAAAACAGCCTTCCGCCGAAGGATGTCGCCCCAGCTGATATCCGCGCGCATCTCGCCAAGCAAGGCGCCTATCTGCAAGACCAGGAGACTTAAACATGACCGAACCGCTCGTCCTGCTGGACCATGACGATCACGGCGACAATGGCCGCGTCGCCCGCATCACCTTCAACAATCCAGCGAAGCGGAACGCGCTTGGCCTTGGCGGCAAGGAGCTGTTCATTGAGCTGATGACCTCCATCAAACATGACGAAAGCTTGCGCGCGCTGGTCATCACGGGCGCGGGCGAGCAAAGCTTCGTCGGCGGCACCAATTTGGCGGAGATGAAGGACTTCAACCTGGACCAGGCCGAAGCTTCTTCCACAAAAACGCACCGGGTTTGTGACGCTGTCCGCCAATTTCCGGTCCCGGTGATCGCGCGGATCAACGGGTACTGCTTCGGCTCCGGCTTTGAGATTGCGGCTTGCGCGGATATGCGGGTCGGCGTTCAGGGCGCCAAGTTTGGCATGCCGGAAGTGCGGTTTGGCATCCCCTCCGGCATGGAAGCCTCCGCCCTTCCCCGGCTGATCGGCTGGGGCAAGGCGACGGAATTGGTGCTGACGGGGGATCATATTGACGCGGATGAGGCCTACCGCATTGGCTTCCTGAACCGCCTTGTCGAGCGGTCAGAAATGGACGGCGTTGTAGACCAGTGGATTGCGTCGCTGATGGCAGGCGGGCCAAACGCCATCCGTATCCAAAAGCGCCTGATCATGGATTGGGACCGCATGTCCGTCACAGACGGCGCCCGCGCTGGCATCCAGGCCTATGTCCAAAGCTACAAAAGCGGTGAACCAAACACGCTGATGACCGCATTCCTGAACCGAAAGAAGTAAGATGGATGTGACATTTACCCCACTTTCGGACCACACCGGCATCGCCGTAGAAGGCGTTGATCTTTCAAAGCCAGTGCCGGATGCGCTGGTCAAGGAAATGTACCAAGCCTATCTGGACCGCTCGGTGCTGGTGGTCCATGGCCAAAAGCTGGACCCGCATCAGACGCTGGCGGCGGCGAAGCTATTTGGCGAGCCATTCATCCAGCACAACACGCGCTTTCAATTGCCCGAGTGCCCGGAAATCCACTACCTCTCCAACCAGGACAAATTCCCGGATGGCAAACGCTATATCCCCGGTGAGGGCTATCACACGGACCATTCCAACGCCCCCGAACCACCCAAAGCGACGATCCTGCATGCCGTCCAACTGCCAAGCAGCGGCGGCGACACCCAATTCGTCAACATGGGCCTCGCCTATGAAACCTTGGACGCCGAAACCCGCGCGCGGATCGAGGGCGTCAAGGCAGAGCACGTCTACCAAGCCAGCCACAGCGAACGGAAGCTTGTGGGATTAACAGACCAACGCAAACGCGAAGTCGCCCCAAGCGTCATCCACCCCCTCGTCCGAACCCACGCCGAAACCGCCCGCCGCGCCCTCTACATCAACCCCATCCGCATAGAACGCCTGCTAGGGATGGATAATGCTGAGACGCTGCCACTGCTGGAACGACTGCTACAACACGCCATCCAACCCCGACACCAGTACCGCCATAACTGGCAAGAGGGCGACTTCGTCATGTGGGACAACCGGAACCTGCTGCACAAGGCCAACGGCGACTACGACATGGCGGAGACGCGGTATTTATATCGGTTGATGTTGCAGGGGGAGCAGGTTGGGTGAAGTTCACTATGATGCTTCCGCGCATCACACTTGAGATTGAATAACAACCATATGTGGCATCTTTTATGTAAATGAATATTATATTTGATGGCTAATTATAGGTGTAACTGATCCCGGCTTAAAGCTTTGACCCTAATTCACCGGCGAGCAAGACGAACTCACCCTTCCATTGTGTTTAACACACTTATGGATATCATAGAGTGTCAGGACACAAAGTTTATCGAACTACGATAAACAAGCAGCCTTATCTGACGATGGCTTCATGGTGAGTAGAACATGTCAAAATTCTTCAGCAAAGCCTTTGGGCTAGATAAGTCTCAGGCTGAATTAGATTTTGTCGATATCGATTTATCAACCGACACACCATTATTTCTATGCCCTTACGCCATCCAAATACGAGATGACAGTTGGTCTGAAGAGTGCGGTGATGCCATACGTTCATACTTTAACGACTTACTAAGCAGCCTGCGTGCGGGTAAAACGTCGCGGGCCGAGTACTTACTTAGTAACTTGCATGAGCCAAATGAAACCGGTGGATTCCGACGCGAAGCGCAACGCGATCAAGCAAACCTGATTTGAACGTCATTTCTAAGCTCGGCGAGCATGGCCTCGATGGGTGTTTTGAATCCGAGGCACTTTCGCGGCGTTGAGTTCAGGGCCATGGCAATCTCCTGGATGTCTTCGTCGCTGACCAGATCGAGGTCGATGGACCTTGGTAGCCAGCGTCTTAT
>JBDQJI010000073.1:0-20331 GCA_040263875.1 Alphaproteobacteria bacterium | reverse complement strand
GGGCGAAGATATGTGGCGTTCCGCTTTGCGTGGGCTTCCAAGTTCACTTTAGCGACGAAGAACTTCATGCCCTGCTTCAAGTATCCGCTGAGCGTGCTCGCTGCACCTTTGGGCAGGGTGTAGCCGTTTTCTATCAGGAATGTCGTTAGACCGTCAGACTGTTCAGCGGACAAAATTTGGATGTCATATTCACCAACGCTGTATTCAGCTTCAATCTTCACACCAAGTGCCGAGGCGCGTGACTTGACGCTTTCAGCAGCAACCGGAGCTGCAGAGTCCTGCACCATGCTCCGCCGGGCCATCATCCGAAGCTGGCAGGGGTTGCCGTCAAAATACTCGACCAAGCGGGGTGCGGTGTATGCGTCCAGGTGATCAATCAGTGCTGGCTCAGCCACATTGACCTGGGATTCCTGCAAAACCATTGGTGTGGGAATGACGATCGCGAATTCTGTCGGGTCACCCTGGTAATCATTGGCCATGGTGATGACCGTTCGGTCCTCAGACCGCGCTATGGCGACCTTGGACGCTTCGTTAAAAAGACTGGAGCCCGCCTTCGCGACGTAGAAGCCGCAGAATGCTGCAGCATGTCCGCTCCATCCCATCGCTAGCAGCGCAGCCGCCGCCATCATTGTTTTCCGCATGATCTGACCTTCACCCCGTAATTGACTTCACTCGCCGCCTTCATAAGCCAGATTAAGGCGGAGGTGCGCGACGATCATGACCGAATTGCGGCGTCAATCTCATCATTGATAGCCATTGCAGCGGCGCGCGGGTCTGTCGCTTGCAGAATTGGCCTGCCGATTACCAGCAGATCAGCGCCGTCTTGAATAGCTTTGGCAGGCGTTGCAACGCGCTTTTGGTCCTGCACGTCACCGCCTGCTGGCCGGATGCCAGGTGTCACGAGAAAGGCCCCGGGTGCTAGCAGTTCTCTCAGCATCTTGGCTTCCTGCGCTGAGGCAACGACGCCATCTGCACCTGCTGCAATCGCCGTCTGCGCTCGGGCGCGGACCAGGGCTGGCACGCCATCCCGCCAGCCTTCCGCTTCCAAATCCTCCGCATCCAGTGAAGTTAGCACCGTGACGCCAACGACCTTCATATCAGAGCCAGCTTTGACAGATGCCGCCGCGCGCACGACCGGAGCAACAGCATGCACTGTCACCAGATCAGCGCCCGCCCGCAACGCACCGGAGACCGCATTGGCGACGGTCTGGTCGATGTCATGGAATTTATAGTCCAGGAAGACCTTTTTGCCTGCAGCCTTCAGGTCTCGAACCAGCGCTTCACCGCCCTGTAGCGCTAGGGCGGAGCCGACTTTATGCCACATAACAGCATCGCCAACAGCTTCAGCCATGGCGCGGGCGCTATCAGCGTCAGCAGTGTCGAGGGCTAGACAGAGATGATCACGAGGGTCGGCCATGGCAGGGCTCCTTTAGGCAGCATGAGTGGGCATCACGGATGAAACGGCTAGAGAAATACGATAGAGAACCCGTCACGGTTACCGTGTTCCAGGTGATTCTCCAAGCCTTTGCCATGCTACACTTTGCAATCAGGCGCGCGCAGAATATGGTGCGCGAAATTGTTTTCATGATCTGAGGCTTTGATCCATGCCAGCTTATCGTTCACGCACCTCCACCCACGGCCGTAATATGGCCGGCGCCCGCGCACTTTGGCGCGCTACGGGCATGACGGATGGACAGTTTGGCAAGCCGATTATCGCCATCGCCAACTCCTTCACACAATTCGTGCCGGGCCATGTGCATTTGAAGGATATGGGCCAGCTGGTCGCGAAGGAAATTGAAGAAGCGGGCGGCGTCGCCAAGGAATTTAACACGATCGCGGTCGATGATGGCATCGCCATGGGCCATGACGGGATGCTGTATTCGCTCCCCTCCCGTGAGGTGATCGCGGACGCCATTGAATATATGTGCAACGCCCATTGTGCGGATGCCGTCGTTTGCATCTCCAACTGCGATAAAATCACGCCGGGCATGTTGATGGCCGCGATGCGCCTGAATATTCCTGCGATCTTCGTTTCCGGTGGCCCGATGGAGGCCGGTAAAGTCATCCTGGACGGCAAGGAGCGGAAGGTCGATCTGATCGACGCCATGATGAACGCTGTGAACCCAGATGTATCTGAAGAAGACAGCGAGAAGACCGAACGGTCTGCCTGCCCAACATGCGGTTCCTGCTCTGGCATGTTCACCGCCAACTCTATGAACTGTCTTGCTGAAGCGCTCGGGCTAGCGCTGCCGGGCAATGGCTCCATGCTGGCGACCCATGCGTATCGCGAAGATCTGTTCAAGCGGGCAGGTCGGCGCATCGTCAGCCTCGCCAAGCGGTATTACGAGCAGGATGACGAATCTGCCACGCCGCGCGGCATCGCCAATTTCGAAAGTTTTGAGAACGCGATGATCGTGGATATCGCCATGGGCGGGTCCACCAACACCATCCTCCACCTGCTCGCCATGGCGCGGGAAGGCGAGGTGCCGTTCACGATGAAAGATATCGACCGCTTGAGCCGCGGCGTCCCGCATCTCTCGAAACTGGCACCGTCCACCAGTGTCTATCACATGGAGGATGTGCACCGCGCAGGCGGCATCATGCGCATCATGGGTGAGCTTGACCGCCTTGGCTTGATCCACCGCGACCGCCCGACCGTCCATGCCGCCACCATGGGCGAAGCGCTGGATAAGTGGGACATCATGCGCGATCCGTCTGAGGATGTTGAAACATTCTACAAAGCGGCGCCTGGCGGCGTGCGCACTGTCCATGCGTTTTCTTCCAGCAATCTTTGGAAAGAGCTCGATAAAGACCAGGCAGATGGCTGCGTCCGCTCTGGCGAGCATGCCTATTCCCAAGATGGTGGCTTGGCCGTGCTTTATGGCAACATCGCGAAAGACGGCTGCATCGTGAAAACCGCAGGCGTGCCCGCAGATTGCCTGACATTCTCTGGCCCAGCCAAGATTTTTGAAAGCCAAGACAGCGCCGTTAAAGGCATTCTCAGCAAGGATGTGAAGGCGGGCGATGTTGTGGTCGTGCGCTATGAAGGCCCACGTGGCGGCCCCGGCATGCAGGAAATGCTTTATCCAACCAGCTACATCAAAGCCGTTGGCTTGGGTGCTGCGTGCGCGCTGATTACGGACGGCCGCTTCTCCGGTGGCTCCTCCGGGCTTTCCATCGGCCATATCTCGCCGGAAGCGGCACTTGGCGGTGAAATTGGCTTGGTTGAGGACGGTGACACAATCCAGATCAACATTGCCGACCGCTCCATCCACTGGGCCGTCAGCGACGAAGAAATCGCCAAACGCCGCGCCGCTATGGAAGCCAAGGGCGACGCCGCTTGGAAGCCAGCAGAAGTCCGCGAGCGCAAAGTAACAGCCGCCCTAAAACTCTACGCCGCCTTCGCCCGCTCGGCCTCAGAGGGCGCGGCACGGGATATCGATGCGCTGATGAAGAGCTAACTTTCCTGAGCTAAAGTAGCCTAGTTGGCGCTGCACAATTCAGAGAATGCGATTGCGTCGCAAGACGCTAACGTCTCTCCCTTTTTGGGGGAGAGGCGATGCTCTTAGGTGCCGAGTTTTAACGGATGAACGAATATTTAGTTTAAGCTGTTGCCGCCCAAGCTGCCTTCATTGCAGGTCGGGCGTTTAGGCGTTCTATGTAGGCTTCGACGTTTGGTTTGTCGGAGACGTCGGCACCTAGGCGGCGGGCTACGGTGCAGGCGTGGCCGGTCATGATGTCGGCGCCGGAGAAATCGCCGGCTAGGAAATCGCGGCCTTCCATGTGGGTGTTTACGGCAGAGAGCATCTGGCCGAGCAGCTTGGTCGCGCGGTTGACGTTGACGTCATTGCGGCGGTCTGGGGGCAACAGGATGGTTTCGACGACGATGATATTGACCGGCGGCATGATCATACCCTCTGCATAGTGCAGCCATTGCAGATACCCTGCGAAATCAGCTGAATCCGGCGTTGGGCGCATCCGGCCTTCGCCATATTTTGACAGCACATATTCAACGATGGCCCCGGATTCCAGGATCGTCACATCACCGTCTTCAAGTGCCGGCACCCGGCCCATTGGGTGAATCTTGCGGTATTCCGGCGAGCGCATTTCGGGGTCGCCGAGTTTATGAAATTGGATGTCGTAAGGCAGGTCCAATTCTTCAAACAGCCACACGGTGCGGACGGAGCGGGTATTGGGTGCGTGGTGAATTTTCATGGTCATGTGTCAGGCCTTAGCTAGCGGAAATGGTAGGAAGGTTGAACTTCTGGGCCAGGGATGCGAGGGCATCCCAGGTCTTGTCCTCAATCTCGACACCGCTCGCGAGGCGCGCTTGCTGGCGGTTATGTTCGATTTCGCCGGGATACAGAACTTCATCGAAGCCTTCAGCGGTTGGAGTGGATTTCAGGTATTCAGCGAAGTCTTTGACGTCTTGCTTGAATGTCGCGAGCGGGCGGAAGGCCTCGACCTTGAAGCAGGCGATGAAACATCCGTCATTGTGTCGGCCCGTCGGCTCCACCCCGAAGCCGAGGCCGGTCAGCACTGCTGAAAGCACTTCGACCATGGATGAGAGCGCATAACCCTTAAACCCAACATTGCCGCCAAGGGGTAACAATGCGCCGCCTTTGCCAAGCACACCGGGATCATCGGTCGGCTGACCGTCTGCGCCAATCAGCCAGCCTTCTGGGACGGTTTCCCCGCGTGCTTGGGCGAGTTTGATCTTGCCAGCGGCAGCCGCAGCCGTTGAGAGATCAAAGAAGAATGGGCCGTCGAGGTCAGACGGTACGGCGATGGAGATGGGGTTTGTGCCAAGCCGGGCTTCGCGGCCGCCAAAGGGGGCGACCTGCTTGGGTGCGCGGCCAGAATCGGCTGTCATAATGCCGATCATTCCCGCTTCCGCCGCCATCAGCGGATAGGCTGCGACCCGGCCAACATGGCCTTGCTTGTAGATTGTCGTTGCGGCGACGTTTTGGGTCTTCGCCTTTTCGATCGTCATGGCCATGGCACGTTCGGTCTGGACGTAGCCGAAGCCCCAATTGCCATCGACGACCGTCGTCGTGCCCGATTCCTGCACGATATCGAACGCAGCACCGGGCACGATGTGCCCTTTCTCAATGCGATCAATATATGTGGGAATTTGGATAATGCCGTGGCTGTCATGCCCGGCAAGATTAGCGCCTACGCAATGCCGGGCGACAGTTTCAGCCTCGCTCCTTGGGGCACCAGCACCCTCTAAAAGATCGGCGGCGATGGCGCGGAGGCGCTCGGCGGAAACTGTCGGCATGGGCTTATTTTACCTTAGCTGGCGCCTTTGGTTTACGGGCGCGTTTGGGTGGCGGATTCTTCGCCGGCTTGTCTTTAGCGCCGGGGAATTTGAAGCCTAACGCCTTGCCGCCCTTCTGGACAACCACTTCAACCGCACCGCCATTGGCAAGCTTGCCGAACAGAAGTTCTTCCGCCAGCGGCTTCTTAATGTGCTCTTGGATGACGCGGGTCAGCGGCCTGGCGCCATATTCGGGGCTATAGCCTTTCTTACCGAGCCATTTGCGGGCTGGACCTGACAGCTCGATAGAAACGGCGCGCTCTGCCAACTGGCCTTCAAGTTCCGCAATGAACTTATCGACAACGCGGTCAATGACTTCAACAGGCAGCGCCTTAAAGGAGATGATTGCGTCCAACCGGTTCCGGAATTCCGGGGTGAACATGCGGTTGATGGCTTCGGTATCGTCACCTTCCCGAACGCTGCGGCCAAAGCCCATAGCGGGTTTCGCCAAGTCTGCAGCGCCCGCATTGGTCGTCATGATCAGCACGACATTACGGAAGTCGATCTGCTTGCCGTTGTGATCCGTTAGCTTGCCGTGATCCATGATCTGCAGGAGCACGTTGTAGACATCGGGATGCGCTTTTTCGATCTCATCGAGTAGCAACACCACATGCGGGTTTTTATCCACCGCATCGGTCAACATGCCGCCCTGATCAAAGCCGACATAGCCCGGCGGTGCGCCAATCAGGCGGGATACGGAGTGACGCTCCATATATTCCGACATATCGAAGCGCACGAGCTCAACGCCCATGACGTTCGCTAGCTGCTTGGCAGCTTCAGTTTTACCAACGCCAGTAGGCCCGGCGAACAGGTAGGAACCGATGGGCTTCTCTGGCTGGCGGAGGCCTGCACGGGCGAGCTTTACAGCGCTTGCAAGGGCGTCCAGCGCTTGATCCTGGCCGAACACGGTGCTTTTCAGCTGCTCTTCCAGGTTGGCCAGAACGGTTTTGTCATCCTTGCTGACGGACTTTGCGGGAATGCGCGCGATCTTCGCGACAATATCCTCGACGTCTTTCACAGTGATGGTTTTCTTGCGTTTCGATTCAGGCAACAGCATCTGCGCTGCACCCACTTCATCAATAACGTCAATCGCCTTATCGGGCAGCTTCCGGTCATTAATGTAGCGGGCCGAGAGTTCAACAGCAGACTTAATGGCATCACGCGTGTAGCGGACTTTGTGATGCTCTTCGTAGACAGGTTTTAGACCCTGCATGATCTTGATGGCGTCCGGCACGGATGGCTCGTTCACATCGATCTTCTGGAAGCGACGGACAAGGGCGCGGTCTTTTTCGAAGTAAGAGCGGTATTCTTTGTACGTCGTGGAGCCGATGCAGCGGAGCGTGCCAGAAGCAAGCGCCGGTTTTAGCAGGTTGGACGCATCCATCGACCCGCCGGATGTAGCGCCGGCACCGATGACCGTGTGGATTTCGTCGATGAACAAAATCGCACCTGGACGTTCTTCAAGCTCTTTCAATACGGCTTTGATCCGCTCCTCAAAGTCGCCGCGATAGCGTGTTCCTGCCAATAGCGCACCTAAATCGAGTGAGTAGATGGTGCAATGTGCCAATACTTCCGGTGTTTCGCCTTCCAGAATACGGCGGGCGAGACCTTCCGCAATGGCGGTTTTGCCAACGCCCGGATCGCCAACCAGCAGCGGATTGTTTTTGGTGCGGCGGCAAAGAATTTGGATAACGCGCTCAAGTTCCGGCCCGCGGCCGATCAGCGGATCAATCTTGCCGTCAGCCGCTTTTTCGTTGAGGTCAACGCAATAGGCTTCGAGCGCTTCAGCCTCAACCTTCTCATCCTCTGGCTCATCACCGCCATTGCTGCCGCCATTGGATTCTGAATTCCGACGGGATCCTTCGCCACTTGGGCGACGGCGTTCGCTGCGGCCAGGGGCTTTGGCGACGCCGTGGGAGATATATTGAACAGCGTCCAGCCGTGTCATTTCCTGCAGGTGGAGGAAATATACGGCGTGGCTTTCACGCTCAGAGAAGATGGCGACCAGCACGTTGGCGCCGTTCACTTCTTCGCGGCCTGAAGACTGGACGTGGATTGCGGCACGTTGCAGCACGCGTTGGAACCCGGCGGATGGCTTGGGGTCCGGCGCGTCGGCGTCATCATAGTCAACGGTTTCGAATTCGCTCTCGACATACTCTGCGACATCCGCACGGAGTTTCTTTACATCGACGGCGCAGGCGCGGAGAACGGCGATTGCGTCGCTATCGTCCCCAAGCGCTAGGAGCAGATGCTCCAGCGTGGCGTATTCATGGTTTCGCTCCCGCGCATAACCAATGGCGCGGTGCAGGGTTTCTTCCAATGTGCGCGACAGCATAGGCACGGGCGCTCCTGGGTTTCGTTAATCTTTTTCCAGCGTCAACTGGAGAGGGTGTTCGTTTCGGCGGGCGAACTCAACGACTTCGGTCACCTTGGTTTCAGCGACCTCATAGGTATAGACGCCACAAATTCCGATACCGCGCCGGTGGACGTGCAGCATGACCTGGGTTGCCTCTTCACGCGTTTTGCGGAAGTGAGCTTCCAGCACATGCACCACAAATTCCATGGGCGTGTAATCGTCATTCAGCATCAGCACCTTGTACATCGCCGGCTTTTTTGTGGCCGGTTTGGTGCGGACGGTGACGCCGGTATCAGAACCGCCGTCGCCAGATTTGTCATTGTCGTCGCTCATGAAGTCCACGCGGTCATTTCGGTCTCTCATCGTCAGTATACGACATTCCAGATAGAATATGGCGGCCTTGCGGCAAAGGGAAAGGGGCACCCGGCTGCCGCACGGCGGATTGTGTAGAAAACTTGCCAATTCTAGGCGCATTGTAACGGTTGAACCCAGCCGATGGGTAAATGTCCATATTATTTCACCGGCATTGATTGGACCAATCTTTGATCGCAATTTCCTTAGCGAAGATACCGTAAATTAAGGAAAAACACTGTGGCAGATCAATGGAAGCACGGCGGCGTTCAGGTCATTCCAGGGAATGAGCTTGATACCAACACACCACAAACCCCTGGCATGAACCGCGCCGCTGCAATCAATTTCGCCCGCGCCGGGGCGAAACAATTATGGGCCGGAACGGTCCACATCCACGCGGACGCGAAGACTGGCGTTCATCACCACGGCGCACTTGAAAGCGTGATTTATGTGCTGAAAGGCAAAGCCCGCATGCGTTGGGGTGAGAAGCTGGAATATGTAGCGGAAGCCGGCCCTGGCGACTTCATCTTCGTGCCGCCCTATGTACCACATCAAGAAATCAACGCGTCAGCAGATGAAGTGTTGGAATGCGTGCTTGTTCGCAGCGACCAAGAATCAGTCGTCGTGAACTTAGATGTTGAGCCTATTGAGAAACCAGAATCCGTCAAATGGATAGATCCCATCCATCGAGACTAACCGGCGCTAGATCAAGCGCCAGTGCGCTCTAGTGCATCTTCCAGCAATGCACGCCTGTCCACTTTGTTCGTGCTAGCGAGCGGAAGTGCTTCTAGGAAGAAGATGTGGCGAGGGTGGGCATAGGCGGGGCCATTGGCGAGGGTGAATTGCTTCAGGTCATCCTCGCTAACCGCCGCGCCGTCCTGCAGGACCACAAAAGCTACAGGCACTTCGCCCTTTACTGCATGGGTAACGGGTACTACGGCGCTTTGCAGTACGTCGCCATATTTTTCCAGAACGGCTTCGACCTCAGCCGGATAGATGTTCTCGCCGCCGCAATTAAACATGTCGTCCGCACGGCTGACGAACCAGTAGAAGCCTTGCGCATCCCGGCGGAGCACATCGCCGGTACGGAACCATCCATCGCCGGGCAATTTCGCCGCCGTGGCTTCTGGTAGATTGTGGTAGGCGAGCAGGACGCCTGGATTCCGCACCCAAAGCTCGCCAGCCATTTCGCCGCCAGGGTCAGCCGGATTGTCTTCATCCATGACGAGTTTCACCTCGCCGCCAGGTAGGGGATAGCCGCAGGAGCCGAGCGGGCGAGGAATGCCATCTGGATGTGCGCCAAACATCCGGGGGCCAGCTTCCGTCACGCCATATTGGATCATGATGCGAGGATTGTTGAAAACCGTCTTCACTTGCGCCAACAACAATTCCGACGCTGGCGCAGAGCCCATGGAGACTTCTGTTACGGAGGTGAGATCAGTTGTGGCGAGAGTCTCCTGTTCCAGCATCAACATGGCGACCATCGCCGGGACGCCTGATACAGTTGTGGGGCGATAATCTTCAATGGCTTTCAGGTACGTTTTAGCGTCGAACCGCGGCATCAAAACGATCCGCGCGCCAGTGTAGAATGCGCTCTTCGTCACCATTAGCGCGTTTTTGTGATAGAGCGGTGCGGCGATGAGATAGGCCCCATCCTGTTGCATCCAATCCGCCGTGGAAGGTCCCCACATTTGGCCGGTATGGCTTAACAGGACGCCTTTTGGCTTGCCGGTTGAGCCTGACGTATAGGGCTGAAGTGCCGGCATGTCCGGCGTTGTTTCGATGGCTTCAAACGGCCCAAAATCAAGAAAGGCTTGGAAATCCGTGTCGAACGAAATTTTCGGCAAGTCCGCTGGTGCCAAATCGGCGAAGGCGTCCTCCACGAATGCCAGCTTGCAGCCTGCATCGCCAAGCACATAGGCGACCATCTCGACAGATAATTTGATATTGATCGGGGCAGGAATCACGCCCGCCCGCATCGCACCAAAGAATACGGCCAAATATTCAACACGATTCAGCGCAAGTATGCCCAACCGGTCACCTGGAACCAGGCCGCGCGAAACCAATCCACGTGCTACGGCATCAGCCATATCGCTCAGCTGATCATAGGTGATGCTAACGGGCGAGCTGGGGTCTTTCAGGTCAATAATAGCCGGGCGTTCATGCCCAACATGCCGCTGGAAGATGCAGCCTAAATTGGTCTTACTCATCTCAATCCTGAATGTGAGCTAGTGCTGAAGCAGAAAGCTTTGTTTGAAACCAATTTTAGTCCACTTGAGCATTTTATAGCAATGACGGTGCTGTTGCAGGTAAATGAATAAGCAAGCCGTCCATTTCTGCCGTTATGACGATTTGACAGCCAAGGCGTGATGTCTCGCTGGCACCCGGTGCCAAGTCAAGGATCGAATCCTCTTCTTCGCTGGGTTGGGGAAGGGCGTCGAAGGCGTTTTCCTCCAGAATCACATGGCAGGTAGAGCATGCCATCGCACCTTCACAATCGCCTTCGATGCCAGCGTCTAGGCGCCATGCAAGCGCAAGGATCGATTCGCCATTATGCGCTTCAGCGTCCATGCGTCGTCCGTCGGCATAAACGAATGTCACCTTTGGCATCGCTCTATTCCGCTGCTGCATTGATACGGGCGATATCTGCTGCTGCTGCCAAGCGTTCCGCTGCGCGTACTGCTTCAGCTTCTGTTGTTTGGCGCCCGAAGGCGATGCGGACAGAGCGTGCAGCGTCGGCTGGAGAGAGGCCAATCGCTCTTAGGACATAGGAGGGCTCCACAGATGCGGACGAGCAGGCGGAGCCAGTGGAGATCGCTACATCAGGAGCTGCATTGATAAGCGGCAACGCATCTGCGCCGTCGAATGCTAGGTTCAGATTGCCGGGTATACGTCGTTCCATACCAGCGTTGATGGTATAGGGAGCCCCGGCATCATCGAGCGCAGCCAGAAAGCTCCCGCGGATGTGGGCCAGCCTTTCGGCTTCTTCTGTCATTTCCGCCTTTGCCAGCACTGCAGCCTTGCCAAAGCCAACGCATAAAGGTGCTGGCAATGTGCCAGACCTGAACCCGCGTTCCTGCCCGCCACCATGAATCAGCGGTAGCAGGCGTGCGCGCGGGCGACGACGAATGTAGAGCGCGCCAATACCTTTAGGGCCGTACATCTTGTGTGCAGAGATGCTGAGCAGGTCGATATCAGTCGTGGACATATCTAGCGGAATTTTGCCAGTCGCCTGCGCCGCATCAACATGCAGCAACGCCCCCGCTGCACGGGTCAGCCGCGCGGCCTCTGCGATTGGCTGGATGGTCCCGATTTCGTTATTCACTGCCATGAGTGACACAAGCGTGGTTGGCACACTCAGCTTTTCTTCCAGCAGGCCTAGGTCAATGAGGCCATCAGGCTGGACTGGCAAAATTTCGGTCTCAAAACCTTCATGAGCTAATGCAGCGACGGAGGCGAGAACGCATTTATGCTCGGTCGCGAATGTAAGCACACGGGCAACGCCATCGCCGATGCGTTGCCGAAATCGGCCAGCGCCGATGATCGCCAAGTTGTTGGCTTCAGTCGCCCCGGATGTAAAAATAATTTCGCGGCTGTCGGCACCGATCAGCGTCGCAATTTCTTTGCGTGCCGTTTCAACCGCATCGTCCGCGTCCTGACCAAAGACGTGTTGTGTGGAGTGCGGGTTGCCGAAATTGAACGTTAGGTAGGGCAGCATGGCGTCCAACACCCGGGCGTCCATAGGCGTAGTTGCTTGATAATCCAGATAGATTGCGTCTGCGCGTATGGTCATGGCGCTTCAGGTCCCAGCGGAATTCGCGTTTCGTCTCTTATATAGCGCGGTCCAGGCTGCAACGAAGGCCTCAATATCAGCTTCCGTCGTGGAGAGGCCGAGGCTGACGCGAATTGTGCCAGCTGCGATATCGTCACGAAGACCCATTGCTTCCAACACATGGCTTGCCCCGACTTTGCCGGATGAGCAGGCAGCACCTGCGGACACAGCAATGCCTGCAAGGT
This sequence comes from Alphaproteobacteria bacterium, assembly GCA_040263875.1. Taxonomy (GTDB): domain Bacteria; phylum Pseudomonadota; class Alphaproteobacteria; order Bin95; family Bin95; genus VMCJ01. The sequence goes on along the minus strand of JBDQJI010000073.1, from coordinate 8,287 downwards.
CCATCGCCATCACTTGGGTCGCCGCATCCACGCCCGGCATGGCGATGGATGCTGTTGTGGCGAGACGAGGGGCGTCTAAACCATTTAGGATGACATCGGAGGCTGTAGCTAAAACCGCCGCTTCCATTTGATCTCTGAGGCATGCGACTTGAGGTTGAGCCGCTAAGCTCGCGTCTAATGCAGCGAGGGCACCGCCAAAGCCTGCGATGCCAAGCACGTTTTCTGATCCACCACGAAGCCCGCGCTCTTGCCCGCCACCGGTCAAAAGCGCTTTTGGGACGACACCTTTGCGAAATACAGCAGCGCCTGCACCCAAAGGCCCGCCGACCTTGGCAGAGGAGAACGCCAGCATATCCGCGTTGAGATCAGCCAGCACGACAGGCGTTTTCCCAAATGCTTGGGCCGCATCTACAGCCAGCAAGGCACCTTTGGCATGTACGCATTCAGAGATTTCGGCGATAGGCTGTAAAGCACCCGTTTCATTATTGGCGAGCATAACAGCGACGATAGCGTTCGAAGCGTCATCGCTGAGGGCACTTTCAAGCGCCGCAATGTCCAGCAACCCGTTCGGGAGAACTGGCAAGATTTCAGCATCGGGCGCGGCTTCGAGAATGGCAGCGTGCTCCGTAGCTGACGCGAGAATCCGGGATCTGCCGGGGATATTCAGCATCAGTTGGCAGGCTTCCGAGCCAGACGCCGTGAAAGCGATGTCTTCAGCCCTGGCACCTGTACATTCAGCAAGTGCAGCGCGGGCATCCTCAATCATCCTGCGGACAGCGCGGCCGTGGCCATGGATGGAAGATGGATTTCCACACAAAGCCATTACTTCTGCGATCGCCGCAGCCGCTTCCGGCAGGAGTGGTGCCGCTGCATTATGATCTAGGTAAATCCGCATAAAGCCATATGTATCCGGGTGCGTGGCATAGGGGACAGTCTTAAAGTGCGACGGATTGACCCAAATTCTTGAAATTGTCCGCGATTTGTGGTCATTAGCGCTTCCTTCGGCGCTCAGGACCGAGCAGCGCAGCGACATTTGAGAAGTAGGTAGTCATGGCAGAAGTCATTATCCCGGGGCCAGAAGGCAGGCTTGAAGGTCGCTATCATCATGTGGAGGGAAGCGATTCTCCACTCGCGATCATCTTGCACCCGCACCCGCAATATGGCGGGAACATGCACAATAAAGTCGTGCAGGGCCTGGCGCAGATATACATCAAGCGCGGGTTCTCGACGCTCCGCTTTAACTTCCGCGGCGTTGGCCGCAGCCAGGGAACCTATTCCCGCGGTGAGGGCGAGCTCACGGATGCGGCGGCGGCCCTTGATTGGCTGCAGACGCTAAAGCCTGACGCAAAGAACGTATGGGTTGCCGGATTCTCCTTCGGCGCTTGGATCGGCATGCAATTGCTGATGCGCCGGCCAGAAATCGGCGGATTCATCTCCGTCTCGCCACCGGCCAATATGTATGACTTCTCGTTCCTGGCACCGTGCCCATCATCCGGGCTGATCATTCATGGCGACGCTGATGAGATCGTGCCGCAGGAAGCCGTTCTACGGTTGGTCGATAAGCTTTCGCTCCAAAAAGGTATCGTCATCGATTACGAGAATATCGAAGGTGCTGGCCACGTCTTCATGAAAGACCTGGAAATGATGCTCGGGCGCGTCGCCGTATATGTCGACAAGCGCCTGGAAGACGAAGCATTGCTATTGGCACCGCCAGAAGAAGCCGAAGAACCCGAAGACGATGCAGACGAAGCCTCCACGGCCAAATAACTAGCTGCTTTGTGGCGTTGACGGGTAGGCAATGCGGCCGCCCATCATCGGGCCGGGCGCGCCGGTTGTGCCGGGAAAGCTGATAGGCAAGCCTGCTTTTGTGCGTACAGCCAAGTAGGCGAAAGCCTCTGCTTCAAGGTTATCGCCATCGCGGCCAATGGCTTCGATAGGATCGACCGGCGCTTCAAGGTTCGCCGCCAGCCGTTTCATCATCCAACTATTCAGGCGGCCGCCCCCGGTGACGAGCCAGCGTTTTGGCGGCTCTGGCAAAATCGCAATGCTATGCGCGATAGCCGCGACGGTAATTTCCGTCAGCGTGGCAGCCCCGTCGCGTGCGCTAAGGCCTTCGGCCATCGCCATGGTGAAGTCTAAACGATCAAGTGATTTAGGCGCGGCATTGCTAAAGAAATCGGCGGCTAGTGCTTTTTGCACGCGAGATTGATCAATGTGGCCAGTCCTTGCGAAAGCGCCATCTTGGTCAATGAGATGGTTCGTGTGCGCCTGCATCCAGTCATCAAGCGGGCCATTACCAGGGCCAGTGTCGCAGGCGATCAGCGCGCCACGCTCACCGATCCAGGTGATATTTGCCACACCGCCGATGTTCAGGATAGCGATGGGGCGTTCCGGTAGCGATGCAGCGATCGCCACATGATAAATTGGTGCTAGCGGGGCACCTTCACCGCCGGCGGTGACATCGGTAGTTCTGAAATCAAATGCCGTGGGGATGCCAGTCGTGTCTGCCAAGCGCTGGCCGTCGCCAATCTGCCAGGTCCGCCCATTTGCAGGGTCATGGGCGACGGTTTGGCCGTGGAATCCAATCAGATCAATGTCTGCCACCTTCCGCCCTGTTGCCATTAAGAGCTGCGCTACGGCGTCTGCATGGAGGTCTGTCAATTCGATTTCTAATGTGGCCGGATCAAGTTCTCCAGCGATCGCGCGCCGAAGGTTGGACCGGAATGCGTCGGAATAGGGCGCAAAGAACGCGCCAAGTGGTTCTGCAAGCGCACCACCATCTGTTTCGAGAAGTGCTGCATCGACGCCATCCAAGGATGTGCCGCTCATCAGACCTAAGCTGAGCGCCAAACCGGCGTCCTCCTTATGGGTAAGAAATGTTAACGAATGGCCACTAAACACATGGTTTAAAGAATTTCTTTGCGAACGCAATTGGAGTTAGGCTTCATGCCCGGCCAATCGACAATATCCTCTCATTCGCGAGAATCTGAAGAAGACTATTACCATTTTTTCTACCTCAGCTCTGCGCGCGTCACATCCGTGTCAGACGAGATTGACGCGATCCTAGCTGCATCACGCCGCAATAATGTGAAAGCGGATGTGACGGGGATGCTGCTGTTCCACGAAGGGTCCTTCATTCAGTATTTGGAGGGGCCGCAAGCGGGCGTTGTCGCGACGAGGGCTCGTATTGCTGTAGATGACCGACATAGCGGTATGTTGAAGCTTTCCGATGCACCGGTTGCACAACGCGTTTTCGGTGAATGGAGCATGGGATTTCGGCAGAACAACAGCTTGCCCGAACTCCAGAGTTTTCATTTTGATCTTGATGCGCTGGAAAAACGATTGCCTAAAACGACGCCAACAATGGTCCGGACTATGATGCGCACGGTGTTTCAAACGGCGCGATAAATTGGTTGCGGCATAGGGCTGCGTTGCTTCGTGGGCTTCCGGTGTGTTAATTCGCGGCAGGTGTTGAGGTGACCCAGGTTGGGCCGCTTGGCCAGCGCCTGCTTCAATATCCCCGGATCAATGCCATGACCACGCCCACACCTGAGGCACAATCAGAATTCCTTCGCGCCATGACCGAGCGTGGATTTATGCACCAATGCACGGATTTTGCGGCACTCGACGCTAAAGCAGCGCAGACGCCAGTGACAGCCTATATCGGCTTTGATTGCACGGCGGACAGCCTGCATGTGGGTAGCCTCGTTCAGATTATGATGTTGCGTTGGCTACAGAAAACTGGCCATAAGCCAATCGTTCTGATGGGCGGTGGCACCACAAAGATCGGCGATCCATCTGGCAAGGATGAAGCCCGCCAGCTTATTACGGTCGAGCAAATTCAGCAGAATATGGCTGGCATTCGTAGCGTATTCGAGAAGTTCTTGACCTTCGGTGATGGCCCGACGGACGCCGTTATGGTCGATAACGCGGAATGGCTGGATGAGCTTAAGTACATCCCGCTGCTGCGCGATGTCGGCCGCCATTTCTCCGTCAATCGCATGCTGACTATGGACAGCGTTAAAACGCGTTTGGAGCGGGACCAACCGCTATCGTTCCTGGAATTCAACTACATGATCCTGCAGGCATATGACTTCGCTGAACTGGCGCGTCGGCATGGCTGTTCGCTGCAGATGGGCGGGTCCGACCAATGGGGCAATATCGTCATGGGCGCGGACCTTGCTCGCCGCATGGACGGCAGTGAGGCCTACGGCTTGACCACACCGCTGATCACGACCTCTGGCGGTGCCAAAATGGGCAAAACCGCCGCCGGTGCTATCTGGCTGAATGAAGAGCGCTTGAGCGCCTATGATTATTGGCAGTTCTGGCGGAATACGGGTGATGATGACGTTGGCAAGTTCCTCCGCCTTTTCACAGATATGGACTTGGCCGAGATCGCTCGCCTTGAAGCCTTGGATGGCGCTGAATTGAACGAGGCCAAGAAGATCCTCGCCACTGAAGCAACTGCGATGGCGCACGGGCAGGCGGCGGCGGATGCTGCTGCGGAGACGGCGCGTCAAGCGTTTGAGCTCGGTAGCCAAGAAGCCGACCTTCCGACTGTTGATGCTCCACAAGATCAACTGGAAGCCGGTGTTCCTGCATTTGTGGCGCTGAACCTGGCTGGGCTCGTGAAATCCAATGGTGAGGGACGGCGCTTGATTAAGGGCGGTGGTGCCAGATTGAACGACAAGCCGATCACGGCAGATGATCAGATGATTTCGCTCAAAGATGCTGGGCCGAATGGTGCCATCAAACTCTCCGCCGGTAAGAAGCGGCATGTGCTGCTGCGTGCGGTGTAGGTATCGCCGTGGGTGAAATCCAGCCACGTGACTACAAGTTTGGTGTAGCGGACGCACCGAAGCGCCATTGGCTTCGTGGTGATATGGAGCTATCGGCGCTGGTGGACTGCTTCGGTGTGTTATTGCCGGAGGGGGAGCGATTCTTCATCCGCTCACTCAAGTTCTATGAGCCAAAAATTGAAGACCCAAAGCTCCTGGAAGAAATGCGCGGGTTCTATCAGCAAGAAGCTTTCCACAGCCGTGAGCATGCTGGATACAATGCCGCAATGTCGGCGCTCGGTTATGATGTCTCTCGTATGGAAGCGTTTGGTGCCGCCTTGCTGGTCGACATCAAGACCCATTCAAGTCGATTAGCCGTCACCTGCGCATTGGAACACCTAAACACAACATTTTCCCGCACATTGTTGCAAAGGCCAGAATTGTTGGATGGCGCGCATGAGCCTTATCGCGAGCTGTGGCTTTGGCATGCGCTTGAGGAACTTGAGCACCGATCCGTAGCACTTGAAGTCTATGCTGTAGTGATGATGCGGTTGCCCGCATGGAAACGGTACTTGTTCCGCACGATGGCAATGAATATGGCCGTCTACACAATCGCTCGCGCCTATATCCACAATCTGAAGCTTTACGCAGAGGCCGATGGCGTAAAGCCCGGTTTCCGCTTCACTATGCGATGCTTACGGCGGATGTTTATATCTCCCGGATTCATCTTGTTGGGCCTGCCGTATTTCCTGAGATACTACCTCCCCGGATATGATCCTGCGGGTGCTGATCGCAAAGGTCTTGTGCAGCGCTGGCGGGCTCTGGTCCAGAACCGGAGCGCCGCCATTTGAGGCTGCTTATTTCTTGTTTTCTTGGTCTTTAGCAGCCTTTTTAGCTTTCTCTTCGACCTTTCCGGACTTTGCGAATTCGTGCTGCGCTTCTTGAAAGCGTTTAGCCGCTTCGTAATCGCCTTCGCCTTGGAGGGCGCTGTCTTTATTGGCCTTGGATTTGTCAGTCATTACCTGATTCTTCAAGCTATGTGTGATTCGGTTTTTACTTGCGACGTCGGCAAGCTGAAAAACGTACAAGACAGCTTTGGGTTCCATGGTTTCTCTGAAGACTCTGTCGGAACCAATACGGGGCCGTTAGGGTTATTGCGTTACCTTTTATGCCGAAGCGTATATGGCTTTATTCCGCGAAGCCTTTCGCGTTGGAGACCAAATGGCGGATCAACCAACAAAGCAACGATCGGGCTTAGAGAACCTTCAGCGAGAGCTCAACATTATCCGTTGGCTGCTGACAATTCTTGGTGTTCTGGCAGTTTGCGCCGCCCTGCATTTTGGGCGGGGCTTCGTGTTGCCTATCATGCTGTCCGTTATTTTGGCTTTGGTTCTCAGGCCTGTCACCCGTTGGTTAAAGCGTCTGGGCCTTCCGTCCGCCTTGAGCGCTGCTTTGGTTGTCGTAACCGTATTCGGCAGCCTCATCACGCTGCTTTACTTTGCATCCGGCCCAGCTGGAAAATGGGTTGACGACGCGCCGCGGATGGGCCGCGACCTTCAATATAAACTGAGCAATCTGTTTGAGTCTGCCGAAGCGCTTGGCGATATGGGCAAACAGGTAGAGAAAATTGCTGAAGGACCGAAGGATACGAACGTTCAGGAAGTGGTCGTCCGCAGTCCAGGGCTTGTTAGTCGGGCTGCAACCGGCGCGCCAGAAGCCTTGGCCTCAATCGTTCTAAGCTTCTTTCTGCTTTATTTTATGCTGGCGACTGCCGATATGTTTTTGGCAAAAGTTGTTCGCGTGCTCCCAAGGCTTCGAGACAAGGTAAAAGCCGTTAGTATCGCGCGGGAGATTGAAGCGGAGATATCTAGGTACTTGTTCACGGTCACAGCGATTAACTGCTGTTTGGGCCTCGCCATTGGCACAGGTCTGTCATTTACAAATATCCCCTCGCCATTTCTTTGGGGTGCCCTTGCTGCGTTGCTGAATTTTATCCTGTATTTGGGTTCCATCGTAGGCGCTGCTGTTGTGTTTGCTGTGTCAGCGGTGACTTTCTACGACGTAGGTGCCATTGCTGCGCCGCCACTCATTTATCTGATGTTCACTGCCATTGAAGGCCAGCTTGTGACGCCCTAGGTTTTGGGGCGCAGGTTGGAAATAAATCCTGTCGCAATTTTCATCGGCGTGGCATTCTGGGCTTGGCTGTGGGGTGTGGCTGGCGCTGTCATGGCCGTACCGCTACTGCTGATCGTCAAAGTGACCGTTGACCATTTGGAATCGACCAGTGCTGTGAGTGAATTTCTCCCAGCACGGCATGAAAAGAAAAAGTCAGCGGACGTATAGATAAACCAAGGTTTAGAATTTGGATTTTTGGGAACGAACGCGCATCTCAATGGTTCAGCCCAATACACACATTGACCAGGAGACGACCAATGGCGACACAAGCCAGTTCTGCCAAAGCGAAATAAGATAGTGATGCGTCGACCGAAGATGTCGAAGCCCAGCTTGCTCAGCTAAGAGACGACATGTCCAAACTCGTCGCCACCGTGACCGCGCTTGGTAAAGACAAAGCGGGCAGTGCGAAGGAAAAAGTCACTACACAGGCGGAAGAAGCGTTGAACGCCATGAACGCGCAGGCTTCCAAGATTGAATCGGATGTAACCGGGCTTGTGCGGGAGCGGCCGATTATGGCGCTTGGGCTGGCTGCAGGCGTTGGGTTCCTAGCCGCAATGCTCGCACGGCGCTAACCCTTTGCGACTTCTCACGACACTCGTTGCGTCCATGGCGTCCCGCGATATGCGGGGCGTCATGCGGCGTTTGAAGCTGAAGCTCGTGCTTTATGTTGTTGGCGGGTTATTCGGATTGATTGCGTTCGGCTTCTTACTCGCCGCACTGACAATCTGGATTGGCGATCACATGACACCGTTTGAGGCATGCGTGACGATGGCATTGGCGTTGGGCGCAATATCTGGCGCAACCTTTGCTACTGTTGCAGTTCTTAACCACCGGGACCGCAAACGCCGTCGGAAGAATGCAGTAACGGGCGATGTAGGGCGCGCTGCTATGATCGCGGTATCAGCATCAGTTTTGCCGCTTCTTCTGCGAAACAAGACACTGATATCAATGATTGCCATAGCAGGTGCTGCATTTATGGTGTTTTCTGGCGGCAATACAGACGAAGATATCTAGTAACGCAGAATTTTCTCTGCAATCTAAAATAAAAATTAACTGCCATATTTGGGAACGAACGTGCCGGAGCCGAGTTTCGTTGTGTAGAACGGGCGTTGCAGTGCAGCAACATTAGCCCCGTCACAACCGGAGGGCTTCCTTATGAATGGTATTATTTATCTCGTCGGACTTGTCGTAGTGGGGTGGATTCCGACGCGAAGCGCAACGCGATCAAGCAAACCTGATTTGAACGTCATTTCCAAGCTCGGCGAGCATGGCCTCGATGGGTGTTTTGAATCCGAGGCACTTTCGCGGCGTTGAGTTCAGGGCCATGGCAATCT
>JBDQJI010000072.1:0-20580 GCA_040263875.1 Alphaproteobacteria bacterium | reverse complement strand
GATTGCCATGGCCCTGAACTCAACGCCGCGAAAGTGCCTCGGATTCAAAACACCCATCGAGGCCATGCTCGCCGAGCTTGGAAATGACGTTCAAATCAGGTTTGCTTGATCGCGTTGCGCTTCGCGTCGGAATCCACCCTGAACCTAAGATGGACGGCACCCGTCAGGCCCGGACAGCGGACGGTGCCTACAGGAATGCTGCGGACTTGGGTGTTAGCCTGATGAGTCCAGACCCAATCTCAATGGCGATATAGGCCGCCACGAAGTCGGTTAGGCTTCCCCGATCCCGCCAAAATGGTGTGGTGGGACCGGGGACAGCTGTTCATTTTGGCTTAGAAGCTCGCGCCTACTGTGAAAATGAAGGCAGCATCGCCAATTGTGCCAGGCTCATCATTATCGACATAGGCGACCGAAAGGTTCAGGATATTGTAGTTCGCGGAAAGACTGAGCGACCAATCCGTATAGTCGTCCGTCACGCCGAACGTCGCTTCATCTTCAATCATGTTGTAGCCAATCGACCCGCCCAGTGTGAGCGCGATTGGCGTTTTCAGCGGAATAGCATATTCGAATGATGCACTGGGGTAGTGATATTCTCCGCTTTCGCCAAAGTATTCTGGCGAATAGTTATAACCTGCGGTCAGGCTAAAATTCTCGATTGGGGATACACCTGCAGTGGCGGCAATCTCAAAATAGTCATAGTTCAATGCGTCGGATGCGCCCGGATAGGTGTAGTAGACGCCGCCAAGGCTTAGGTCTACCGGACCAAGAGTTTTCGTAAACCCGGCATAGTAGTCAATCTCAATGCTGGCCTCATCACCATCATTGAAATCCACGCTGGAACCCCAAGCACCAATATAGAGACCGAACCCTTCGGTGAGTTCGGCGCTGTAATCAAGCCCCCCTTGAACAGCGGGGTCTTCGTCGCTCTGAGTGATGCCCCGAAAGCGATAGTCATTCACGAAAGCAACATTAGCTGACAGCTCGCCAGGAAGGCCATCCAGCTCCCCTTCCGCCATGGCCGGGAGGGATGTAGCGGCCATCGCTACGGCTAGAAAGCTTCCGGTAAAAATTGATCTCATTGCGCGCTCCAGGGGTTGGAAGATGATTGCGGTTAGTCCGCTGCAGCGCAGAAAAGCAGCTATCTCATTTAGAACAAGGGAAAATGTTATAAGTTTATAAAAAACATTGTGCGTTGCACAACAAGTGTTCAAGTGCTGGTCTATTGGGCGGTGTTATGCATAAACAAGCGGCTCTTGAATTTTATACGCACCATGGAAGAGAGACGTCTGATGCCACTAATTTGGCTGCCGTGATGTCCAGTTCTGTGCTGATTCATAAGCAGCAGATGCTGTAAGCAATTCTACATCTGAAAGCCATGGGCCGACCAGTTGAAGTCCGCCTGCGGGCAGTCCGGCATTAGTGAACCCATTCGGAAGGGTAACTGCTGGATGACCGGTCAGATTGAACGGATGGGTGTAGGGATACCAGCCGTCACGCAGGCCGCCTGCATCACCGCCGTCAATCATCACAGGCTCGAACGGGTTTTGATCCGCTGGTAAGGCAGGGGCGGCGAGGGTTGGGGTCGCCAGGAAGTCTAAGTCTTCGAACCATGATTGGACTTGCCTGAATAAGCGCGTGCGGGCTTCCATCGCAGACTGCACCTCTGTTGCACCGAAACTTCGGCCTTCGCCCATCCAACGGCGGAGCGTGTCGGACATCTGATCGCCCAGCTTTTGTTCAACGTCAGCAAACCGGGTCGCCCATATAGAGAATGTCAGTGGACCCCACACAGGCAGCGTGTTTTCGAACGGATCATCTCGCTCTACCAATTCGGCACCAAGGCTTTCCAGCACGCCGAGGGAGGATTTGAAAGCCGCTTCCGTTTCCAGGTCAACGCGCTCATTGCCCATCCGCGTTCGCCAGCCGATACGCTTGCCTTTGAGGTCCATGGGCTGGGCACCGGCTTCTGTCAGGCCCTGCAGACCGCGCCCAAGCGAATGGGGGTCGCTGGCGTGCGGTCCAGCCATCACATCCAACATCAGCGCTGCATCTGAGACCGTGCGAGCGATCGGGCCTACATAGGCCAGGAGGCCAAATACATCGGGCGTTTGGTCATGGGGCACAATGCCAAGCGATTGCTTGACGCCGACAAGCCCGCAGGCTGCTGCAGGGATACGCGTCGAGCCGCCGCCATCTGTTCCAACGCCTAACGGGCCAGCCCCAGTGGCAACGGCTGCGGCACCACCACCAGACGAGCCGCCTGTAGTCCGCGTCCTGTCCCAAGGGTTCAGCGTGCGGCCATAAAGCGGCGCTTCGGTTAGTGGTTTATGGCCGAATTCTGGCGTCGTCGTTTTGGCGAAAATGTTGGCACCAGCGTCGCGCAAGCGGGCGACCGCCACACAATCAGCGGCGGGGACGTTGTCCTTGTAGTAGAGGCTGCCAAAGGTCGTGCGCAGGTCTTTCGTATTGCAAAGGTCCTTCACGGAGACCGGAACGCCAAAAAGCGGGCCGTCTGCAGTGCCTTGCATCAAAGCGGATTCCTGCTCCCTGGCAGTTTCCATCGCCCGTTCGCTATCCAAGGTGATGAAGGCGTTGCAAGTGGCCTGGGTTGCGTCCGCTGCGGTGAGCACAGCGTCCATAACCTCAACCGGTGAGACTGCACGTGATTTGATTAGGGCTGTGAGTTCCGTTGCGGGTTTTTGTGTGAGGTCGCTCACGCGGCTGATCCCTGGACAACCCCAAGCGCTACACCGTCATGGCTCGGGTCACCACCGCCGCTCAATGTGCCGTCTGGATCGATTTTGATGGCGTGTGGTGCCGCAAACGCAAAGGTGAGGGGGGAACGAACGACTTGGTAGCCTTCGGCTTCCAGCGGCTCTGTCGTGTAGCTCGGAATGCGGTTGGTGATGTCGAGCGCATTGCTGGTCGAAGAGAAACGCGGTGCTGCCGTGGCTTCCACGGGCGACATATCGAAGTCCAACATATTCAGGATGACCTGCAATACACCCATGGCGATTTGTGTGCCGCCGGGCGCGCCCAGCGCGATCCTTGGCTCGTCGCCATCGAACACGATAGATGGGCAAAGGGAGGTGAACCGGCTCTTGCCTGGCGCTACGGACCCAGCACGGCCTGGACGCGGATCAAACACCGCCATGCAGCCATTATACATGAAGCCCAGGCCATCGGTAATTACGCCCGAAGGCATGCCAAGCGAATGGGTCATCGTGACGATATTACCGTCGCGGTCGCGCACAACGACGTGGGTCGTGTCTTTCGGCTCAGCCATGCCGCCCTGATAGCGCTCGACGCTGGCTCTCTCTCGGGCGATGATCCGCTTGGCGACATCTGTGGCGTAGTCTTTGGAGAGCAGCCGGTCGAGCGGCACATCGACAAAAGCGGGATCGCCCACATGGGCGTCCTTATCGATGGTGGCTTGCTTCATGGCTTCAGAAACAATGCGGAGATATTCGGTTTCGTTGTGGCCAATACCTGCCAGATCGAAGTTTTCCAGGATGTTGAGCATTTCCAACAACTGCACACCGCCGCCTGGGGGCCGGTTGGAGGCGATGCGGCGGCCGCGGTAGGTAGTCCACATCGGTGTACCGCGCACGAGCTGATAGGATTCAAGATCGCTTTTGCGCATGAGGCCTCCATTTGCGGCCATGTCAGCGTCGATCTGGTCTGCGATTTCACCATGGTAGAAGATGTCCGCGCCGCCCTTTGCGATCCGCCGGAGGGTCTCCGCCATATCTGGAATCTGTACATGGTCGCCCGTGCGCTTGATGGCACCATCTCGTCGGAAATACGCGTCCCGCCCAGTTTGAGAGAACCCCAGCCGATCGCCGACATTCACCCGACCATAAGATGCCCCTTGGTTCCACCAAAAATCCACATGGGGGCGGACGATGAAGCCATTGTCAGCTTGTTTGATAGCTGGTGCGCAGATATCTGCCCAATCGAACGTGCCATAATCGCTGATCGCCTGATGGTAGGCCAGCAGGCTGCCCGGCGTCGTAATCGACTGATATCCAAGATCATTGACATTGCCCTTAAGGATAAACCCAAAGCCATCCTGGGTTTCGCCTTCAATCAGGTTGGACCACATCTCCGGCGTCGCAGACATGGGCGTGTTGCCGTGGAAATCGATGCATTCATGCACGCCCTGTTTCGGCATATAGATATGGCAGGTACCAAAGCCTGCAATCCCACACATTTGCGGATCAACAACGCCTTGCACTAATGCGGCTGCCATCGCTGCATCAACGGCATTGCCGCCTTGCCGCAGCACGCGCGCACCAGCCTCCGCCGCTTCGGGCTGGGCGGCGCAGATCATGGCGTCAGATTTAGCGGGCATGTGTGTATCTTCCTGGAAGGGGAGTATCTGGCGGGTTGAGGCTGTGCTTAAGCCGCCTCGGCATCCGCCTGCGCTGTTGTCATTGCTTCACCGGCGATGGTGGTGCGGCGCATATCGCGGACATCCTTCGTGTCGTTGAAAGGGCGTGCGCGATGCATGGTTTGGCGGTTATCCCACATTACAAGATCGCCAGCACGCCATTCATGGGCGTAGACGAACTGCCGTGCGGTTGCATGCTCATTCAGTTCGCGCAGGATCATTCGGCCTTCTGGCGTCGGCATGCCCAGAATCTTGCCAGCGTGGGCGGACAGATACAGCGATTTGCGGCCTGTATTTGGCTGAACGCGCACAAGGCTTTGCCGCACAGGCGCGAAACCCTGCTTTTCCGCCTCAGTCAGATCATCATCAAACCCAAGCGATCCGCGCGAATGCAGCAGTGAATGCTCGCAAATCATATCTTCGATTTCGGCTTTCATTGCGTCGTCTAAGGCATCATAGGCTTGGCGCATATCGGCAAATTCTGTATTGCCGCCGGTTGCAGGGACGATGCGTCCAGATAGCAGCGAGAACTTTGAAGGTGTGGCACGGAACGAGCTGTCCGAGTGCCAGAGCCTATTGCCGAGATTGAACAATCGCTGCCGGTCGCTCCGGCCATGCAGCTTGTTATTCTTATCCAGATTGGAAATATCCGCCATATCCTCGCTCAAGCGACGGTCCTTCGCCTGGGTGATGTTGGATTTCTTATCCGGTCGCTCGATCTCACCGAAGTTCACGCTGAACGCCAATTGTTGCTCGTCCGTGATGTCCTGATCATGGAATATCAGCACGGCAAGGCGGTCCATGCCGTCTTCAATTGTCGCGGCTTCATCCGGCGTTAGCGCCTTGGTCAGATCCACGCCTGACACTTCGCCGATGAAGCCCGGGGTTAGTTCTTTAATCTCAACGGCCATCTGTGCGTTCTCCTAGAGGTCAAGCGGGTGCAAATACGTCTTCGTGCCCGGATTCTGATGTATCCAGCTCACCAGCGGGCGTAATGGGCACGCAGAATGATGGGTCATGCTTCAGTGTCGGGAGCGCTTTCTCGGCAAATAGGCGGAGGTTACGTTCCGCGCGCTCATGCGGCATGCCACCGAATGAGAATTCGCCAACCAAGTGCTCAGTGCCAGTCAAGCGGCGAAGCTCCGCGATCTGCTCTATGCAGTCCTTCGGTGTGCCCGCTACCTGGATAGACACATAGAATTCATTGGCGGACTTGCGGAACCCTGGGTCTTTCATCTTGGAATAGGTTTTCGCCATTTTGCCGTAAGACTCATAGCCCTTAACGTTCGCCAATTCGCCATCTGAAAACTTGTAGTGGTTCTCAATCGAGTCCCATTTATTACCAAGATATTCAGCCGCCAGATCCGTGGCTTCATCCCGGCTTTCTGCACAGGAAATGTTGGTGGAGACGATAGGCGGGCGCGGTGTGTGGCCAACGCTGGCAGTCATTTCCCGGAATTTCACAACGTCCTGTGCCGCTTTGGACCATTCATTCTGCATGATGACCAGCATGCCAAAGCCCATCTTCGCGATCAGTTCCGCTGATTCCGGGCTGACTGATGACGCATAGAAGCGCGTTTCCGGCTTGGAGATCGGGCGCGGGCGGATCGACATTTTTGGGATTTTGAAGAATTCGCCATCATGCTCGAACACGTCGTTGGAGAGCGCCTTCATGACGACCTCTGCGGCCTCTGCAAACCGCGGGCGGGCCTCATCCATCGGTACGCGGAATCCGGCGTATTCGGTACGCGCCGCACCTCGACCAAACCCGAATAGGCAACGCCCGCCGCAAAGGATGTCCAGGTGCGCGATCATTTCGGCTACGCGCACAGGATCATGCCATGGCAGAACGATGACCGCCGTTCCAAGCTTCACGCGCTTGGTGCGCCCCGCAAAGTAGGCCAGCGTTTGCGTTGGCTGGGGCGACATGGAATAGCCCGTGAAATGATGTTCCAAGGCGAAGATGGAATCGAAACCAAGCGGCTCTACCAGGTCCCCAATCGCCAGATGGTTCTGCATGACAGAGGCGTCAGACCGCCCTTCCTGCTGCAACATATTCAGTGAAACGCCGACTTCCATGGGGCTTCCTCCTGAGCGGTTTTCTATGGAAACCGTAATTCTGGCGCCAAGCAGGCCTAGGCCGCAAGTCAGGCGCAATCTGGAGCTAGAACAGAGTTGTCAGGTCCAACCAGCGCGCACCGGGGACGGCTCGTTCTGCAATGGGCTTCAGGTGCTGGTGATGGGTGAAATAGATGACCTGACCGGTTTCCGCCATTTTGCCCAGAAGCTGGAATGTGACCTCGGCCCGGCCATCGTCAAACGTCTCGAAAATATCGTCCGCGACGAATGGGGGCGGGGCCTGGCGGGCTGCGAACTCATGGTAGGCCGCAATCCGAAGCGCCAGATAAAGCTGCGCCCGGGTGCCGGTAGACATGGATTTATCATCCAGGCGGGATGCGCCGCTGGCGGTGACTGCGATCAATTCTTCGCCTTTACCGCCTGCCTGAGTTTTGAGACTGGAATAGGCACCGCGCGTTATCTGGGCAAATGCCTTGGATGCGCCGGTGAGCATGCCGCTCTGGTGGCTGGCGCGGTATTGCTCAAGCGCCTCTGTCGCTGCCATGGCACCTAGCTTCAGGCGTAGATAGCGGCGGGCACCGTCGGTGATTTCCTCTATCACGGTCTGGCGGCGCTGTGTGATCTCTGCTGCGGCCGCATCGCCGCCGATCTGTACAAGCGCGCGTTCAGCATCCCGGTTGGCTGTATAAGATTGCAGCGCCTCAGCTCTTGCTGTTTGGACGCGCGCGTCAGCGAATTCAATGTCAGCGGCAAGCGTGCTGCGGTCTAAAGCGTCGAGGGATGCGACAGCGCCAGCAATATCATCCCCTCCGACGCGGTCCAGGATAGCGCGGGCAGCTTGGCTCGATTTCTCGCGCAGCTGGGTGCGGTTTTGAATTTCAGATAGAACTTGAGATCCGCTCAGTAAGTTGTTGGCACCAATTGATTTCAAAGTGGCTTCTATATCCTGATGATGCGCCTTCATGCGCACTTCAAGGGATCGGCGGCGGGTCGTTGCTGTGTCGATATCTTCTTGCAGTCGAATGCGATCTGCATTCTGCGCCTTAGCATCTTTCACGCGGGTTTGGATGGCACTGTAGGTGTCAAGTGGGTCAAGGCCCGCGATACGCTCATCCAATGCGCTGTAGATGCGGCTGAGGCCTTTTTGCAAGGCTGCTTGGTTATCTCCCATGCCGGTAATGCGGCGCTCCAGCGTATCGAGGGCAGTTATCTGGGCAGCGAGTTCGTCATGTTCCACCAACGCTGCTTTGACGCTCTGTACTGACGCCAGCATGGGCACCATCCAAGTTCCTTCAAGCACCGCGGCCCATTCGCTCTGCCATGCGTTTACTTCGGACTGGCGCTTTTCCAGGTCGATAGTTCGCTTGGCCTGCTGCTGTGCGGCAGCGCGCGCCGCTTTGTCTGCATCAAGCCGGGTACGGGTGAGATTGGCGAGGGCTGGCAGGGTTGCATCTACATTCAGCAATCCTGATAGATGCTGCTGCAAACTGTCAGCATCATTCACGGCGGATTGGTGCAGCGCCTCTGCCTCAGTTAAAGCGTCAGCCGTAGCTAGTGCTGTAGACCGCACCGTAAACCAGTCGCTGATTTGGCCGACATCGGAAATATGTTTAAGTTCAGCATCTTCAAGAAAAATAATGATGTAAGACTGCGTTTTTTTGCGGGCCAGTTCTGCATCTTTGATCCGTTTGCTGGCGGCACCTTCCTGCGCGCTAGCGATGGAGAGCGCTTCGTGGGCAGCAGCTAGATCGCTAATGGCACTAGCATTCGCAAACCGCGCGGCATTGGCAGCATCTGTTTCCTGCAGCAGGTGTTCGAAGGCGTCGGCACTGGCGGAGTCTAGGGAGACTCGGTGCGTAGCCCAAGCTGCATCACGTTGGTTCATTAATGAATTTAACTGTTGTCCATCAAGTGACTGAATAGATGTGAGCTTTGAGTCGATTTCGGCTTGTTTTTCTGCGGCGCGATCCACCGCATTGGCCACCTCCGTTTTAGCGCGAGCAATTGCGGCTGCTGATTCTTCCAAGGACGTGCGCCAAGTTGAAAGCATCTCCGCGCTAGGCGGAGTGATTTGGCGGAGCTTGGCGATATCTCCACTCCAAGGTGCTAAGGCCTCCATAGCGCTTTTGAACGCTCTTTGGCGCGTGGCTACGGTATCTGCGGCAACGTTAGCGCGGGCGCTCGCGTCGCTTGTTTCATAAGCTTGTAGAGTTGCTTCCAATTCTGCCCTAGCGGCAACATCTAGTAGATCATCGGATGATGCCAAAGCTGCGTTCTCTGCCTCTGTTTCTGCTGCTTGCAGGCGTGCGTGCAAGGCTGGCCAGGCGTCTGCCAGGTCAAGCACGGCCCCTTTAATGGCGGGCGAGAGTAAAAGCGTTCGTACATCCTCGACTGAATCACCGGCCATGCGTTTGGATCGGGCTGCGATCTCAGCTTTCAATGCCGTTTGCTCCTCTAACCTGCGCGGCAGGTCACGGGCGTCGGCGCGGTAACGGCCCTCCAGGTCAGCGAGCGTCATGAGCGCATCTGCCTGGCTGAGGGCTGCTTCGTCTACCGTGAGCGCGCCAATCTTCTCTTCAAGCTGCTTCAGCGTTTCTGCTGTGTCGGCGCTTTGGGTGTTCAGGCGCGCGGCTTCCTCGCGGAGGCGGGTGATCTCAGCATCCAGTCCGGCTGGTGCTTCTGGCAAATCATGCAAAGGTGCAAGGAGCGCTTGGATGTCTTTGAATTCAGATAGATATTCCAGCGCCTTCGCCTGATTTTGTAATTTCGACAACGCCGCCTGCGCTGCATGTTCTGCCGCCTCGGCTTCCGCCAATGCTTCTGCTCCGGCGGCCTTGGCAGAGAGCAGACGTTCGTATTCTGGCGCGAGCGTGTCGATCTCCGCTTTTTCCTTGGCGAGGTTATCTAATTCAGTCGACAGTGCTTTCAGTTCAGTCTTGCGGGCGCGCTCTTTGTGGAAGGCTTCGGCTTCTGCCGTTACGGCATCCAATTCTTTGCCAAAGTCGGTTAGGCCCGCACTGGCGCCATAGAGGATGCGCCCGAAGTCGCCCTCTGCCGCCAGAAGACTCTTGCCGCCTTCCGTCAACGAGGCCTCATTCAGGGAGAACATGGCCGCGTAACTGTCCCTGTCCAGTCCAGCAAGGCCCGACGTGAATGGATTGAGCGTTACTGGTTGCCCTTCGCCATCCAGCAGGTCATTGGTGCGACGCTTGATGCGGACAAGAGCTGCTGCGCCATCAGCACCTGCGACATCCCCCTCAATGCGCATGGCGTTATAGGGATGCTTGAAATTGAAGCTGCTCTTCTCTTGGATGCCAAAAAAGAAATCCAACATCGCGGCATAAATCGTTGATTTTCCAGCCTCATTAGGCCCGTAGAGGATGTGCAGGTCTGGGCCACCCACAGGCTTGACGCCAAAGGCTAGCGAGGCGTCCGTGAACTTGCCGAACGCGGCGAGGCCGAGGCGGTTGAGGCGCATCAGTCGACCTCGCTCGCTGGAATGGCAAGGCGCGCCAGAACTTCATCGGATCCGGCGTCCGCTAGTTCGGCAGCAACAGCGGCGACAGCGGCTGGGTCTTCGCCAAGCACATCGCGGGCTTCCCTGGGCAGAGCACGGATAAGCGCATTGGCTTCATCCACCGCACGGTCCAGGAAATCAGGGCTAGCGGCGATGCCTGCCATCAGCCGTGCCAGCTCAGCCACAGCACCTGCATCGGTCGTGGATGCTGATTGTGGGGCGGTGCAGGCGATCTCCAGCCCTTCGATCCACACATCGCTGGCAGTTGCCCGGGCTTCTTCCTGCAACAGGTCTGCATCCCGTCGCAGTCTCCACGTAAGCGGAGATGCACCTGTTAGGATAATACGGGCAATCACATGGTCGGATTGCTTGGTAGTGTCCAAGGCGTTCAATTCTATATCAATGGCTTGCCGGACGTCGCTCCAGCCATTTATCCCGGATATATCCAGCGCAGGCCGCGCAAATTCCGCAACACTGACATGCCGTTCATCCAGTGAAATTTGTCGGTCATCATGCACTGTCACCAGAGTGACAGATTTGGCACCGGCTTCATTCACATGCCGTCCCTGCGGGATACCCGGCATCACAATGGCTGGCGTTGCCCGGTGGATTTGTCGCTTGTGGATATGGCCGAGCGCCCAGTAGTCAAACCCACGCGCCGCTAAATCTGCAATGGCGACCGGGGCGTAAACATCGTGGCCCTCTGCGCCATCCGGGCTGGTGTGCAACATCCCGATATTGACGCAGTCAGCAATCGGGCCATCAAAACGAGGCAGCAAGCTGTTCGGCACCTGCCCATTGGGAAAGCTGGTGCCATGGATGGCGATGGCCGGTGCGCCATCATGGGAGGGGATATGGAGGATTTCAGCTGTGCGCGTACTGTACGTTTTGACGCTTTCCGGAAGGTCCAGCTGTTTCGTGATCCTGGACTTGGCATCATGGTTGCCCCGGATTAAGCAGACCCGCACGCCAGCGTCGCTGAGCTTCCGCATCTGGCTTCCCAGGAAAGCTGCCGTCTTCATGGATGTCTGATCGCCGTCATACAGATCGCCTGCGATAAGCAGTGCATCGACGTCCTCGTTTAGGCATAGGTCCACGATCCGCTCGAACGTCTGCCGTGTGGCGGCGTCTACCAGATCGGCAAGGTTCGCATCCCTGAGCGCCAGGCTTTTCAGTGGCGAGTCCAGATGGATATCTGCGGTGTGGACGAAACGGAATGGCATTGGGCTGTTATAGCGCCTGCTCGATCCATTTGGCATGGGCCAGCATTGCATCATCCCCATGTAGCGGGCCGAGGACTTGCAGGCCCATCGGCAGGCCGTTCGGGCCAGTGAAGACAGGCAGTGTCACGCAAGGCAGGAAGAGCGGCGTCCATACGGCGCCAACGGCGGCGGAGCCAGTAGCGTCTATGCCAAGCGGCGCTTCGCCGAGCGCTGATGGCGTCAGGATAACATCAACATCTGCGAACAGCGCTGGCAGCATCGCTTGGCAGCGATACATATGGGCGAGGGCGAATTTATAGTCTGCCAAGGAGGTGTTGAGGCCGTCTGTAATCCGGCCATCGCGCAAGCGTTGGCTAATCTGGTCCCAGTGCTGGTCAATCTCAAATGCGAAATTGCGCGCGAATTCGTAAGCGGAGATTGGGCGATGCGTATCGGGCAGGGCCGCGAACTCTGGCGGTAGTTTGATATCGCGGATAGATGCGCCCGCGGCCTCCAACCGGGATGCTGCCGCGCCGATATCATTGCGGAGGGCTGGGTCTACTTCATCCCATACGAGATCACGACATATGCCGATGCGCGGCTTTGTGGCTTCTAGCTTCGGTGTTGGCGCGCGCAACAGCACGGCGCGGAGAAGGGCGATGTCATCAAGACTTCGGGTGATGAGGCCCAGCCGGTCAAATGTACCTGCGGCCTCCCGCACGCCTGCCATGCGGAAATCGCCCTGGGTCGGGCAATAGCCGTGAACGCCGCAGAATGCGGCAGGCCGGATCGTCGACTGCGTGGTCTGAGTGCCGTAAGCCAGCGGCGACATACGCGCCGCGACCGCAGCTGCAGACCCAGAGGATGACCCGCCTGGCGTGCGCGCTGTATCGAGCGGATTAGCAGTCTCATTGGGGCTAAGATTGGCAAATTCAGTCGTAACAGTTTTTCCAAGCAGCAATCCGCCTGCCGCGCGTGCCATGGCGATAGGCGATGCATCCGCGAACGGCTGTGCGCCCTTATATATGGGCGAGCCGTAGCCAGTTGGCATGTCATGGCTGTCAATGATGTCCTTGGCGACGAAGGGAACGCCACGGAGCGCGCCCATGGTCGATCCCTTGTCCAGCTCACGTGCGGCATCCAGCACTTGGTCTGGGTTGAGGTATGCAAAAGCGTGGACGGCTGGCTCGAGCGCCGCTGCTTTCTCCAGGCAGCTCCTGGCTAGGGTTTCGGCGGTTAAAGATCCGGCGCTGATTGCGGCGGCGGCTTCGGTCGCGGTCAGGTCATGGGGCAGCATGGGATTAGCCGACAATGCCGATTTGCCACGGGATAAATTCATGGCGGCCCAAGTCCAGCAGCTCGCTCTTGGTTGGCTTGCCGCTGGCTGTATCCAGGAAGTGCTGGAAGATTTCTTGGCCCATGGCTTCCATATCCGCGTCGCCATCCAGCACCTTGCCGCAGTTGATGTCCATGTCTTCTTCAAGTGCTTGGAACATCGGGCTGTTGGTGGCGAGCTTGATGGATGGTGTGGGCTTCGCGCCAAAGCAGGACCCGCGCCCGGTCGTGAATGCCACCAGGTTAGCGCCGCCTGCGATCTGGCCGGTGGCGGAGCAGGGGTCGAAGCCAGGCGTGTCCATGAACACGAAGCCGGATTGGTTTACCCGCTCTGCATATTCATAAACTGCCATTAACGGCCCTGTACCGCCCTTCATTGCGGAGCCTAATGACTTCTCCAGAATGTTGGCGAGGCCGCCTTTTTGATTGCCTGGGCTGACAACGCCATTGATTTGTACGTCTCGCCCGACGGCGTAGATATCTTTCCACCAGCGAATGCGGTCGATCAGCTTCTCGCCGATCTCTACCGTGGCCGCGCGCGCTGTCAGCGTGTGCTCAACACCATAAATCTCCGGTGTTTCTGAAAGAATGCCGGTGCCCCCATGGCGGGCCAGAATGTCGATGGCGCGGCCAAGCCCCGGGTTTGCGGTGATGGACGAAAACGCATCCGATCCGCCGCATTGCAGGCCAACCTTGATATGCGCGGCAGAGGCTTCCTCCCGCGTGCATTTGTTCGCTTCAGCCAGCATTTCTTCAACAATTGCGATGCCGCGCTCTATGGTTTTGCGTGTGCCGCCCTGCTCTTGCATGATCATGGTGCGGAGGTTTGGGGTTTCCGTCAGGTCCTCTGCGGCGAACAATCCGCCCACTTGGCAGCGCTCGCAGCCAAGGCCAACAACCAGCGCGCCCGCCACATTGGGGTGCTGGATATAGCCGGACAGCGTGCGGTGCAGCAGGTCCATCGGCTCACCGGTCATTTCCATGCCGCAGCCCATGGCATGGGCGAACGCGGCGACGCCATCGACATTCGGGTATGCCGCCAGCCGTTCCTTGGTGAAATGGTCTGCAATGGCGTGAACAACCGTCGCCGAGCAGTTCACGGTGGATACAATGGCGATAAAGTTCCGGGTGCCGACCCGGCCATCGCTGCGCTTATAGCCTTGGAAGGTCGCGCGCTCAGCTTCGGGCAGTTCCGTTACCGGTTTGAACTTGGTTGCGTGGGCGTAATCGCGGTCGAATTCCTGGAAGGCGATGTTGTGATTGTGCAGCATCTCACCGACCTGTAGGTCCCGCGCTGCAAAGCCAATGATCGTGTTGTATTTCAGGATCGCCTCGCCCTCTGCGATTTCCCGAACGGCGACCTTATAGCCCGCCGGTACAATCTCGCGCGTCCGCACATTCATGCCCGGCAGTGCGACGTCAGCTTCGAGTTCCCTCCGCGCCACCGCCACATTGTCATTTTCGTTGAGGCGAATGATCGGCGGGTTCGTATCAGCGTCGAGCATGGGGTGGTCCTTTAGAGCGGTGTGGCGTCGTAATCAATGATAGTGGCGGAAAGCGGGTCCGTTTCCAACACGGCGCAGCTTAGGCGGCGGCCGTTGGAGCTGTCACGGGCGTCACCGGCGGAACCGGGGTTGATGATCAGGGTGTTGTTCAGGGTCTGGATGGTTTGGCGGTGGGTGTGGCCATACATCACGACGTCTGTGTCTGTATCGCCAAACCGCGCCATCTCTCGGTTTTCAGGAATGATATAAGCGCCGCGCGGTTCCCATGGCGTAGAGTGGCAGAGGTGGAGGCGGCGGCCATCCAGCACAATATCGCGGCGGAGCGGTTGGTCCGCCAGCCAAAGTGCGTGGTCTTCCTCAATCGACGGCGCTGCACGGGCGCGGACGCCGCCGATCCCAAAGAACGTCTCCTCATGATTGCCTTGTATTACCAATGCATCTTGGGTGCGGAGTTCCGCCACGACTTCATTTGAAAACCGATACTCAAAAATGCTGTCGCCCAGGCATAGCAGCTGATCGATCGCGCCCATTACGTTGAGAGCGGATTTGAGGCCTGCGATATTGCAGTGGATGTCCGAAACAATGCCGATCCGCATAGTCGCTCTATACCGCTTTTTTCGGGAAAAAGACGGCCTCGATCTTATGGCCATCTAGGTCACGGATGAAGGCGCCGATATATGTTGTGACTTCAGCTTTCCTCGGCCCCGGCGGGCCATCGCATTGACCACCGCCTGCAAGTGCGGCGGCATGGAATGCACTGACGGCGTCAGCGTCTGGCGCACGGAGGCAGATATGCGTTCCGGTATTTTGCGGCACTGGCGATGCATCCGGGCGGCTATTCAACCAGAATTCCGGGTATTTACGACCAAACCCTACAGTAGCTTCGCGATCAACAAACCGGTTTAGGCCAAGCGGCGCCAGTACAGCCTCATAGAACGCAGCGCTGGCTTGGAGGTCCCGGACTTGTATGGAGACGTGGTCGATCATGCGTAGGCCTCTCAGGAATGCGGTCGGTGCAAAGCATAGCGTGGCGGTGAAGTCTGGCGCTACTGCTTCCCCGCCTCAACAAGTGTAAGCAATTGCGGCTTCGACCCTGGAACGCGCGCGATCTCTCCCCGGCATTCCAGCTCGAGCTTAACAGTAGTGACGTGCCACCCAAGCGACCCTAGCTTTGCGAGATCAGCATCCGCCATGCGGATTTTGCATGCGGATGTCAGGTCTAAAAACGTCATTTCGCCTTCTGCCAGAACCGTCAATATTGCGGTGCGAACCGCGTCAAATTTCCAACGTGGAATGCGCGTTCCAGCGGTCGGCTTATTCGGCGTCTGACATAGAACGCGGTCTTCCGGCATGTTCTTAGCTTTTTGATCCTGATTAGATGAATGCTCTGATGCCTCTCAGGTTAATCAAGTGCAATGTGGTAGAGGAATCTTGTTGTACTTCAATAGAATTCCTTGACCAATTACGCGCCCTTCCCACAAGTAAATCTTATCGCCTTCTCTTATGACGGTTTTGGCATAGGAAAGATCCAAAAATGCAATCTCTACCTCATGCTCTACACCTAACGATAAAGACACTTCCTCATTCAGAATAAATCTGCAATCACAGCCGCTTTCGTAGGCAGGGCCAAACTGAATGACCCCGCCATATGCGTGCTCTTCAACAATAATTGGGCTCTTCCGCCCCCCTTCCGCTTCCATGTAGAGGCGCAGCTTGATTGTGGCATCAACTATCATCGACTTATTGTGGGTACCATCAAATTGAAAGTCTGTGAGGACTCGTTCGTCATTAAAGTATCAAATTTCGCGTACATAAACATTTCTTTGTCGCCCGATGGTGTTTTAGATGGAAGTGACTTCCACGAGAGGCATTTGACTGATGGCCATGCCAAGTATCATTGCGCCCAGTCTATTATTTTCGGCCATGAAGTAAGGTGCCAGTGCCAGGGCGGGGAGCAGATAATTTGAAACAGTATCAGGAGATGTGGCGGACTGGCGGGTTAGTGCTGGCCATTGGCTTTCTGACGCTCTTCATCGGCGGCGGTGGGCGGCATGGCATTGGGCTGGTTCTGAAGCCAATGGCCGAGGACCTGAATTGGGACCGGGGGCTGCTGGGCGCCGTCATCGCTGTGTTCATGGTAGCCACAGCCTGCACTATGGTTGCTGTCGGGCGGTTAGCTGACAGATTTCCGCCAGCATGGATATTGGGCGGCGGATTTATCGTGAGCGCCATTGGCATCGGCCTGATGGGCTTCGCGACTGCACCCTGGCAGGCATTCCTGCTTTACGGCGTTATATTTGCTGCAGGAAATGGTGCTGTGTCGATAACACCCGTGGGTGTGATGATCACACGGCGGTTTGGGGCGAATGCCGGTTTGGCCAATGCCGTGGCGATATCTGGCATGGGGCTTGGGCAGTTAGCGATCTTATCTGGGTTGTCATTCGTGCTGGATGCTGCTGGGTGGCGGGATGTGTTCTTCTGGCTGGGTGCGATCAACCTGGCCGTCGTGCCGGTGATTATCCTGGCACTGCGCAGGGAAGCGGCGGGCCATATCCAACCTGCCAGAGACGTTAGCGGAATGACTGTGCCGGAAGCTGCTCGCACACATGGATTTTGGCTGCTTTTGGCCGTCTACGCCCTCTGCGGTATCCAGGACTTCTTTGTATCCGTGCATGTGGTGGCATTTGCGCTGGATGAAGGCGTTGGCGCGCTATTTGCCGGGAACCTGCTGGCCTTCATGGGACTTGCCGGACTGATCGGCGTGCTGCTCGCCGGTGTGTGGTCGGACAAGGTAGGGCCAGCATGGCCGACTGCCGTGTGTTTCGTCCTGCGGCTCGTGATCTTTGGCGTTATTAGCGTGTTGAAGGACCCTGCGCTGATCGCCGCATTCGCGCTGCTTTTCGGCCTGACATATTGGGTGACGGCTCCGCTGACGGTCATCTTCGTCCGTAACCTGTTCGGCGCCCGGAACCTTGGCGGGCTTTCTGGCCTCGTCACATCAACCCATCACATTGCCGGCGGTCTAGGCGCATGGGCCGGGGCGGCATTGTTCGACCTGGAAGGCGACTACCAGACCGCATTTATCGCAATGGTCGTCATATCGCTCGCCGGTGCCGTGCTTAGCCTCAGGCTGCGTTGAACGGCGGCGCGGTGCGCTTCAGGAAGTCGATAACGCTATCGGCGAACATGTCATTCTTATCGCCCGCCACCATGTGTGCCGCATTTTTGACGTTCACATATTCCGCATGGGGAACCTGCTTCAGGAAGGATTGAGCGCCATCTTCGCTCAATACATCGGATAGGCCGCCGCGCACTAGGAGCGTAGGGACAGTCAGCTTATCGGCTGCAAGCGATAGGCGCTCACGGTAGGGCGTCACGCCAGATGCGTTGGCGCGCGCCTGCCGACGTTTCGGGTCCCAATGCCAGACATATTTGCCGTTAGCGCCGATCCGCACGTTCTTCGCCAGTCCATCCAGCTTGCGTGGCCTTTTGCGGTGCGGTTGGTAATTGGCAATAGCCTCCGCCACTTCTTCCAGGCTGTCGAAGCCATCAGGCTTTTGATTCATAAAGGCCTGGATTTTGGCGACACCTTCTGGCTCTACCTGTGGCGCGATATCGACCAGCACCAGTGCGGCGGCGTCAATCAAGCCATTGCCGACGCCCAATAGACACGTGCCCCCGCCCATGGATGCGCCCGCGACTGCCGGTTTCTCAGCACCTTCGGCCTTTAAAACGGCTTGCAGATCGTCAACCATTTTCTCGCCGGTATAGTCATCAGCATTGGCAGCCCAACCACTATCGCCATGGCCGCGCGCATCGAAGGCGATGGCGCGGTATCCAGCGGCTGCCAGTGTCTCGCCGGTATTTTTCCAGGCATGGCGGGTTTGGCCGCCGCCGTGTAGCAGCGTGACGATACGGCGACCGGGATTACCCCAAGCATCGCCAGCGATCGCAAGGCCATCGGCACCTGGCCAAGTAAGCATAGGGATGGGCGTGCCGGGAAGTCTTTCGCCTGCGCTCATTCGTTCGGGTCTCTAAAATGCGGAATCAGGAAATGTGGAATACGACGCCGCCGATTGTGACGCTATGCGCGCCTGTCGGCAATCCACGTGCTTTGGCGGCTGCAATGATAGCGGTTGGGTCCTTGGCGGTGATCTGAAGTGCGATCAACCCATCGCCGCGATCATCCCGTGGTTCCGTGAATTTAATCGCGCCTTTGTCCAAGGGGATGGACAGGTTCGCAGCGACAGGCTTGTCCAGAATTGCACCCCATCGGCCAGCGAGGGCTACAGGATCTTGGCTTTGAATGATAGCGGATGTCATGCCGATGGCACCTGTTGTGCGTACAGATTTTTCCCAATCATCGCCCGCAGGGTGCCAGGGGCCGTTTGGCGTTCCGGCTTCCTGTTGGTCAACTTCAAGCATGCATCCGCCTGTATCCTTGGGGTGCAATTGCGTGCCATCAAAGTCGCCATAGTCCATAGCGTTGGCGATACGCACCCCAAGCGTTTGATAGAGCGCGCGCCGCCGGTCTGCATCATCACATTGTAGGATGACGATATAACCGCCATCGCCGCCGCGCCGCTCTATATAGCGCCCAGCGGCTGTGCCTTCTTGCGTGGGGGCGACGACTTCCAGGAAATCCCGGCCAATTGGCAGCAGAGCGTTTTCAAGGCCGTATTCAGCAACTGCGGGATCGTGGAAGCATTCATCCAACTGCAATACGGCTTTGAGATCCTCCACCACGGGGCGGAGTTCGCTGGCGACGAGGCAAATCTGGCGAAGGCGGAGCATGGTTTATCGTCCCTGAAATACGGGCGCACGCTTTTCAACGAACGCTTTTGCAGCTTCGGCGTGGTCCTCTGTCATGCCGCAGCGGGCATGGTGGAGGGCTTCAAGATCAAGCGACGCTGCGAGCGTGCCCGTCTCTGCTGCATTTAGGTTACGCTTGATATGCGCCAACGCAATCCTGGGGCCGCTGGCGAGCTTTGCCGCAAAGGCCTGGGTTTCAACTGCAAGGGCATCTGCTTCATACAAACGGTTGACGATACCAAGCCGCAAAGCTTCATCCGCCAGTACGGTGGGGGAGGCCAGATATAGCTCTTTCGCTTTGGCGGGGCCAACCAACTGCGTCAAAAACCAGGTGCCGCCAAAGTCACCTGAAAGGCCAACGCGGGCGAAGGCCGTAACGATCTTCACGCTGGGGTCTGCCATCCGCATATCGCAGGCGAGTGCTAAGGAGAGCCCTGCACCGGCGGCTGGGCCGCGCAACATCGCGATGGTTGGTTTTGGAATGTCGTGCAACAGGCGAGACACTTCCATGCGCCGGCGCAATGGATCAAGCCGTGCTTCCATTGTCGGCGCGCGTTCAGACCCGCCAGACATCGCCTTAACATCTCCACCAGCGCAAAACCCACGCCCTGCACCCGTCAGTACAATAGCGCCGACATCATCATCCGCCGCAGCTTCCAGCACCCGGTCATAGATGCCTTGGAGCATGGCACCGGTAACGGCGTTCAGGCTTTCAGGACGGTTCAGGGTGATGGTTAGGACACCATCTTCATGGGTGCCAAGAAGTGTGCCGTCAGCGTCATTCCAATTCGTCGTCATGGGATCGCTCGCTTCGTGATGTGCAGACTGTCTACGCAGCTTAATGACTTGGCATTTGATCACAACGGGCACCAGGCCTGGAGGTCAGCATCCCTCTAAGCTTTGATGGATGAATTTCCCGAAACTGAGGGCGGCCAGAGACGTGGCGCTTCGGCGATTCGGCAATGCACAAGTGGGTCATCAGGATATCTTGGAGGGCTTCTAAAAAGCGAGTTAACAGGTTAATAATTAGTAAATTTAGAAGAGCTGGCAGAAAAATTCGTTGACGAGTCAAATGAGTTCTTTAACGCGAGTAAAAAATTTAATGAATCTACAGATTCGAATGGGTTATGAAAATTCGTTGATGAATCAATGAGTTTTCTATGGTTTAATACCCAAATTTGATTAACGGTTGAAATCTGTATCGTTAATTTCTCGTGAACTAATTTAAAATTCAGGCAGGAAAAGGCGCAGAAAATGGCGAATATAAATGGTGCTAGCAACGACGAAACGCTCAATGGCACAGTTGATGCTGATACAATTCGCGGCGGTGCCGGGGCTGACCTGATCCTAGGCAATGACGGCAATGACGATCTTCGCGGCCAGGACGGCGACGACCTGCTGCGCGGTGAAATTGGCGATGATGTTCTGCTGGGCCAAGATGGCGACGATGATCTTGATGGCGCAGACATCCTCCGCGGCGGTCTTGGTAATGATACCTACCGTCTGACTGATACACTGGACACAATTATTGAAGGCGCTGATGAGGGCACGGACACAGTTGTCGTAGACCGTACTTTCTCGCTGGCTTCTAGGCTTGAGAATCTCACCCTAATCCCACATTTCCCATATGAGATTTAGCTTGGCGGTGCCGCGAGGCGTGATAATCTTTCCGTATTAATGAGTTAGATTTGGCAGGGTGGAAGTTTGGCAACGGACGCGACGGGTGAAGCGTAAACG
>JBDQJI010000071.1:0-20830 GCA_040263875.1 Alphaproteobacteria bacterium | reverse complement strand
TCCCGCCCGCCCGGGCCAGTGGATCACGCCGTCGCCGCCCATGTGGCACGGCTCATCCCGGATCGGGCGACTGTGCAATATGGCGTCGGCTCCTTGCCAGATGCGATTGCGGTGGCGCTTGCCGGCAAGCGGGACCTCGGCGTGCATTCTGGCAGTGTCGCGGATTCCTTTGTTGATCTGATTGAGGCAGGTGCGATCTCCAACCGCTACAAGGAAATTGACGAAGGCAAGAATGTTGCAACGGCGCTTTATGGTTCCCGCAGGCTGTACGACCATGTGCACCGCAATCCAGACTTGGTGATGCGCGCTGGGGACTACACCCATAACGCCGATACCCTTCGCCATTTCGAGACGTTCTTCGCCATTAATTCCGCGTTGGAGGTGGACTTGACTGGCTCTGTGGGCGCGGAGGCCGCGAACGGGCGCTATATTGGTGCCATTGGCGGCCAGCTTGATTTCAACCGTGCAGGCCTCGTCTCCCGGAATGGCCGGGCGATCATTGCGCTCAGTTCAACGGCGGGGAAAGCGCGACACACCAAAATCGTACCAAGGCTTTCTGGCCCCGTAACATCACCCCGTGCGGACGCAGACACCATCGTCACTGAACATGGCATTGCGGAATTGCGTGGGCGTTCTTTGGAAGAGCGAGCGGAGGCACTGATCGCCATCGCCGATCCAGAGCACCAAGCCGCACTCCGCGCTGCCGTTGATCGAGACGGCCTCGCCTAATAGCATTCACGCCATATCCGTTTTCCGTCGAATAGGGGCCGCGTCCCATGCAGTTCAGCTTTTCCGAGGAGCAGGAAGAATTCCGCTCCATGCTCCGTCGTTTCCTGGAGGCGAAGTCCCCGCCATCCGCAGTTCGTGCGCAAATGGAAACCGACCAGGGCTATGACCCTGATGTGTGGGCGTCGCTGGCGGGTGAGCTTGGTGTGACTGCTCTTCATATTCCGGAAGAATACGGCGGCGCTGGCTTCGGCGTCTCTGAACTCGCGATAGCGGCAGAGGAAATGGGGCGGGCGCTTTTATGTGCGCCATTCTTCGCTTCCACCGTGATGGCCGCGACGGCGATCATGAACGCCGGGTCCGACGATCAGAAGCGCGCACTATTGCCAGACCTGGCATCCGGGGAAGTGATCGCAACGCTGGCAGCTGCAGAGCCCGGCGGCGGATGGGCACCGGACCAGATCAAGATGACGGCGACCAAGGCTGGCGACGGCTACACGTTGACTGGCACCAAGAGCTACGTGCTTGATGGCATGAATGCTGGCCGAATTGTTATCGCGGCGAACGCGCCGGGTGGCGGCATCGCATTCTTCACGACATCGGCGGATGGCCAGGGTGTATCCCGCACCGCACTCAAGTCCATGGACCCGACCCGCAAGCTCGCTCGGATAGATTTCGATGCGGCCCCGGTAGAATTGCTGGGTGACGCGGCGGCAGGCGCGGAAGCATACGCCCAAACCATGGATGTGATGCTGACCTGCATTGCCAATGAAATGAATGGTGGCGCAGAACGGCTCCGCGAAGACGCGCTTGAGTATGTTTCGATGCGCATGCAGTTTGGGCGTTCTATCGCCTCATTCCAGACAACCAAGCATAAGGCGGCAGACATGCTGCTGGATGTGGAATTGTCTAAGGCTGCTGGATACTCGGCTGCCAGCGCACTGGATGATGATGACCCGGATGCCCGCGCCGTTGCTTCAATGGCAAAGGCGGCTGCGTCAGAGGCATATTTCCAAACCGCCGTCCATGCTGTGCAGATGCACGGCGGCATCGGCTTCACATTCGATAACGACACGCATCTTTGGTTCAAGCGCGCCAAGCAGAGCGAAGCCTTCCTGGGCGACGCGAACTTGCACCGCGAGCGTATGATGCAGCATTGGGGGACAGACGCATGAGCGAGATGACCGTAGAGCAAGTCCGTGCGGACGTTCAGGCCTATCTGAAAGCCAATTGGGACCCGAACCTTGGCCTCGTCGAATGGCGGTTGAAGCTTATGGACTCAGGCTGGGGCATGCCGCATTGGCCAGAAAAATGGTACGGGCGCGGCCTGCCATTGGGCATGACTTCGGTCGTGGATGAGGAATTTGCGAAGGTGGGCGCTGTCGGCGTTGCCAAGATGGGCATTCGTGTTCTCGCCGCTGCGACGATCCTGGAGCACGGCACGGACCACCACAAAGAAAAATTCCTGCGCGGCATCCTCACCGGCGAAGAAACCTGGTGTCAGTTGTTCAGCGAACCCGGCAGCGGGTCTGACCTTGCAGGTGCGGCCACGCGTGCGGATTTGAAGGATGGCAAGTGGATCATCAACGGTCAGAAGGTCTGGACCACCAGTGCGCATCATGCCCATTACGGCTTGCTGCTCGCCCGCACAGATTGGGATGCGGTGAAGCATAAAGGCCTCAGCTACTTCATTCTGGACATGCATCAGCCCGGTGTTGATGTGCACCAGTTGAAGCAGATGAACGGCCATGCCTCGTTCAACCAGGTATTCCTGACAGATGCTGTGATTGAACCTGAATACCAAGTGGCAGAGCTTGGTGAAGGCTGGAAGGTCGCGACGACAACGCTGATGAATGAACGGCGCGGTGCGGATAGTGCGCGCAAATATGATTCAGCGTCCGATCAACTTGAACGAATTTATGAGGAAGAGCGCGCCGAAATCGCCACCGTTATGGCACCCTACACATGGTATCCCCAGCGCATGGGCCGTGTGGATATGTTGGTCGAACGGGCGAAGGCGCTTGGCAAATATGATGATCCGGCGACGCGCCAGGAAATCGCCAAAGTGCTGACATTGGCGAAATCTGCCGAATGGACGGCCAGGCGCGCGCGGGCTGCTTCTGCTGCGGGCAAGCCGCAGGGGCCAGAAGGGTCCATCGGCAAGCTCGCAGCCTCTATCGTCGCCCGTGCGGCCAATCTGGCCCACACGACCATTGCCGGGCCGGATGCGA
The DNA here is from genome assembly GCA_040263875.1 of Alphaproteobacteria bacterium. Classification (GTDB taxonomy): domain Bacteria; phylum Pseudomonadota; class Alphaproteobacteria; order Bin95; family Bin95; genus VMCJ01. The sequence goes on along the minus strand of JBDQJI010000071.1, from coordinate 17,873 downwards.
TGTTGACCGGGGATGATGACGGAACCGAAGGCGTTGTCGCCGAAATTCTGGTGTCCACACCGGCTATTTCCATTGCTGGCGGGACGGATGAAATCCAGCGGAATATCATTTCCGAACGCATCTTGAAGATGCCGAAGGAAATGCGGACGGATACAGACAGGCCATTCCGGGACGTGCCGCGCAATCAGGTTTGATAGCTTTCTAAATCCGCAAGGTGACGGAGGAAGCCTGCGGGTAAGAACGCATTGCTCGCTTCAAATACAAACGTCAAGCCGCCGCAAACATATGAGGCTTTGATACTAAATGCTTGAACAAGCGGGCTTGAAAGCCCTCCGCCTGCTGGATCCAGAACGCGCCCACGGCCTTGCCCTGAAAGCGCTCGCAATGGGGCTGGCCGGGCGCGCTTCTGGGCCAGATTATCCCTTGCTGGCGACAGAGGCATTGGGGCGCACACTCCGTTCGCCGATTGGTATAGCGCCTGGGTTCGACAAGCATTGTGAGGCCGTCGCCCAGACCTGGGCGCTAGGGCCTGGGTTCACAGAAATCGGCGGAGTAGCGCCGAAGCCTCAGCCCGGAAACCCGAAGCCGCGCCTGTTCCGGCTGACGGCGGACCAAGGTGTCATCAATCGCTTTGGGTTCAATAGCCAAGGCCATGCTGTTGTCGCGGAACGGCTGCGCCAGTATCGCCATAAGGGCGGTGATGGCGTGATTGGCGTCAATCTTGCGATCAATAAGGAAACTGCCGATCCAGCGGAAGATTATGCGCTGGGCATTGCCGCCTTCGGCCATTTCGCCGATTTCCTGACGGTCAATGTTTCGTCCCCCAACACCAAGGGTCTACGTGATCTGCAAGGGGAGGAGGCGCTGGCGAACCTACTCGCCCGCGCCGTTGCCGCCCGGGACGCCATCGCTGTTGCGCCCGAAGTCACGCGCCCGCCTGCACTGTTGGTCAAGGTGGCACCCGATCTGGACGAGGCCGGAATTGCTGCCGTTGCCGATGTTGCACTTTCCTTCAAGGACAAGGGCTTGGCCGGCTTGGTCATCTCCAACACAACAATCGCCCGCCCGCCCGGCTTAAAAAGCGCAGAAGCAGCGGAGGCAGGCGGCCTTTCCGGCCAGCCATTGTTTGAGCCATCAACGGCAGTGTTGAAAGCCTTCGCCAGCCGGTTGCAGGGCCGGATGCTGCTGGTTGGCGCTGGCGGCGTATCGAACGGTGCCCAGGCCTACGCCAAGATCAAAGCCGGTGCGACGCTGGTGCAGCTTTATTCAGCGCTCGTCTATGGCGGGCCTTCGCTGATCCGGAAGATCACGGACGAACTGGCCGCCCTGGGAGCGAAAGATGGCCTCACCTCAATCAGTGAAGCCATCGGTCAAGACTTGTAGCGGGCAGGTGCGGCGCATACTCTCTGCGCCAACCGAATCTAATCCCATTTGAAGGAGCCGCCTGATGGCTGGAAAAATTGATGCGCGCCTTGCTGAACTCGGCGTCACCCTGCCGGAAGCGCCGATGCCGGCCGCCAACTACGTACCCTATGTCATCTCTGGCAATATGGTGTTTATTTCCGGCCAAATCTCTCGCGCGGGCGGTGAGGAATACGTTGGCAAAGTTGGCCAGGACATCAGCCAGGAGGACGGCGAGAAAGCCGCCCGGACCTGTGCACTGGCGCTTCTGGCGCAGCTTAAATCCGCATGTGATGGTGATCTGGACCGGGTCGTCCGCTGTGTGAAACTTGGCGGCTTCGTGAACTGCAACCCGGATTTCACGGCGCAACCTGCCGTCATCAACGGTGCCTCCAACTTGATGGTTGATGTGCTGGGTGATGCCGGTCGTCACGCCCGCTTTGCTGTCGGCGCGCCTGCGCTGCCGATGAACGTCGCAGTCGAAATCGATGCGGTTTTCGAGATTAAGTAACGACGCCGATGGATGAATCTGGCCCCATAATAGAAGTCCGCATCCAGGAGCGGATTGCGGACATCCCCAAGGCCGATTGGGATGCCTGTGCGGGGCCAGATAATCCTTTCACCTCATATGATTTTCTGAGCGCGCTGGAAGAAAGTGGCTCTGTTGATGTGTCGGAAGGTTGGTTGCCGCGCCATGTGGCCGCTTACGCGCCAGATGGTCAGCTAGCAGCTGTGGCACCGCTCTACCTCAAAGGCCATTCTCAGGGCGAATATGTGTTCGATCATGGTTGGGCGCAGGCCTGGGAGCGGGCTGGTGGCGACTATTATCCGAAGCTTGTGTGTGCTGCGCCCTTTACGCCAGCGACCGGGCGGCGATTGCTTGTCCGCCCCGAAGTCGACCAGGAGCAATATGAGGCGGCGCTGATTTCCGCCATGCTGCAATTGGTAGACAACTCCGGCGTCTCCTCCCTCCACATCAACTTTCTGACCAAGGGTGAGTGGGACCGGACGGCGGAATACGGCTTGATCCAGCGCACCGGCCAGCAATATCACTGGGAAAACCAGGGCTATCAGACGTTCGATGATTTCCTGGCCCAGCTGTCCAGCCGCAAGCGCAAGAATATCCGCAAGGAACGCGAAGCTGTCGCGGCCCAGGGCGTCAAAATGCGCATCCTTACAGGCGATGACCTGAAGGAAGAGCATTGGGACGCTTTCTATGCGTTTTATCGCAGCACCACGGACAAGAAATGGGGCATGGACTACCTGAAGCGCCCATTTTTTTCCCTGCTGGGTGAATGCATGGCTGACCGGGTGGCGCTGGTGATGGCGGAATATGATGAGCAATGGGTCGCGGGTGCGCTCAATCTCATTGGTGCGGATACGCTATACGGTCGGAACTGGGGCTGCCTCGCGCATTTCAAAAACCTGCATTTCGAAGCCTGCTATTATCAGGCCATTGATTTCGCGATTGAGCGCGGGTTGAAGCGTGTCGAAGCTGGTGCCCAGGGGCAGCACAAAATCCAACGTGGCTACCTGCCGGTCGAAACCTACAGCGCCCACTTCATCGCAGACCCGAACTTCCGCGCTGCCGTAGCGGACTTCGTTCGCCGGGAACGCCGCGCCGTTGGCGAAGAGATCGAATTCCTGGCGGACTTCTCGCCTTTCCGGAAATCGGAGTAGATCAGAATGGCGTTGGCTGAGATCCTTGCAGACCAGCTGACGCCGCTCAGCATTATCGGCCATCTCTCATTCGGCCTGACGGCAGCGTCCCTGGCCATGCGGGATATGCTGCTACTTCGGGTGCTGGGGCTGGTGAGCGGCCTATTCGGTGTCGTTTATAACTATTTGGTGCCTGGCGGTCCGCTCTGGCTGGTTATCTTCTGGCTCGGCGTGTTCATGGCGATCCACGCCTTCCGTGTGATTGAGATTATCCGAGAACGTCGCGGCATTCAGTTCACAGATGAAGAACGTGAACTGCATGCAACGGTATTCCGTGGGTTTGATGCCGTAGAATTCATGCGACTGCTGAATGTGGGAGAGCGCGCCGCATTCGCCCCGGGCGATGTATTGCTAGACGCGGGCGTTCACGCTGATCAGCTCTATATCATTCTCGATGGTGCAGTAGAGATCACACGGGACGGAACGTCCGTAGCGCGCTTGAAACCGGGTGCAGCCGTTGGTGAAATCAGTTTTCTGCAAGATGCTTTAACAACGGCGAGTGCTGCGGCGGCAGAACCGACACGCTGCCTGGCATTTCCGACAAAGGCGCTCAGGGCGCTGCTGGCAAGGCATCCATCCATGCGGCTTTCTATGACAGGTCTGCTCTCTGGCGACCTGGCGGCGAAGCTAGCCGGTGCACGGTGAATGTAGCTTGCGCTAGAAATCAGTGCATCGGCTGAGTAATCATTCTGGTAAAGCGGCTTAGTACACAAGCATATTATGTGTATTAAGCCGTATTAGTACCAAGGTCATAGCTATTTTCCCCAATATCCGGGCTCTTATTTAATCCGATATCGTCCCTTTGGTTTTGAAGAGCAAGCACGTGCGCTTACCAAAGCGTGTCCCCAGTAGGGGGTGCGTCTTGCGGAGGGCGGCTACAGCCGAAATTGGCAGTGGCATTGGGCTCATCGCATGCATGCGTCTTCACACGGCTGAGGCCCCGTTTCTTGGGGTTTGAAAGCCAGCCGTTAACAGTTAGCGCAACGCATTTCGGGGGATATCCGATGGTTCTTGGCTTAGTTTTCTTCTTATCGATGGCAGCACTTATTCTTATCCGGCAGTTGCCAGTGATCGGCGAGTATGCGCCGCTACTCGTCGAGCTTGCACCAGTCTTCGCAGTGATGTTGACGGTCGGATCTATGATCGTATGGCGCTGCAAGGAGCCGATGGAGTAAGCTATCATTTGATTTAGCTTGCAAAAGCGGTTTCAGGAGAATGAAGCCGCTTTCGCTGCGTTGCGCTTATGATCAATTTTGGCAATGAATGCTTCGGCACGGGCCACTGGGTCGCCGAAATATTGATCAGGCCCGCGCATTTTTCTTTGATTGAGCGCATGGGTATCGAGCAGGTCAAAATCTGACTGCTCCAGCCTGCTATTCCAACCACCGGGATATTGCTCAGCCCATCCCGTAGCATGGCGACGCAGCAAGCACTCACGTTTTACATATCCCCGATAATCAAACGCGATGTCGCCATTGGTGACGTAGATATGATTTCCAGAAAAACCGTCGCCTGGAATGACGCGTTCAGAAAAGAAACCCGGCAACGGCGGGTTTTGTAGATAGACGCCAGCCAAAATATGGCACGCGCCGAACCCGAAGAATACGCGGTCTGGCAAAGCCCACCGCCGTTCTGGATCCTGTTTGATGCCGGGCTTTAGCTGATACATTGCTCGGATCAGCGCGTGCCGATCTAGTACCTGTCTACCCGGAAGGGCGTGAGGTCAATTTCTGGATCACGCCCGGCGACAAGGGCTGCAATATGACGGCCCGTAACAGCACCACCTGTCAGGCCAAGATGACCGTGGCCAAACGCGTAGAACACACGGGCATGATGTGGGGAGCTAGAAATGACGGGCAGGCTGTCCGGTGTTGCGGGCCGTTGGCCCATCCAGCGTTCAGCGTCAGATGTATCCACCTCCCGAAACACTTGGGATGCATGGGTTAGGAGTTTGTCTGCGCGGCCCCAGGTTGGCGGCGCTTCAAGGCCAGCGAACTCAACTGTTCCAGCTAGGCGAAGGCCTTTCTCCATGGTCGTCGTCATGAACTTCCGCTCATTGAAGCTGACAGGCCGGCGCGTCGTGAAGCCGGGGTTTGGCAGCATCATGTGATACCCGCGCTCACTTTCGAGCGGGAAGCCGTCGCCCAGCTGTTGGGAAAGTCTGGCAGACCATGCGCCCGCCGCGATCACCAGCCTGTCCAATTTGCGGTCACCTTGGCTGGTTTTCAGCGTGTGCGGGCCATCGGCACCGACCTCAAACCCTAGCGCCTTTGCTTGAACAATTTCTGCGCCCATGGCTGCAGCCTGTCGCGCATATGCTTCCGTTAGCGCGCCTGGATTGGCGGTGTGGCCGCTATTCGGCGCCCAGGTGGCATGCTTGAAGATGGGTGCCAGGCCCGGTTCTAGTTGCGCGATTTCCTCCGGCCCCAACTCGTGGATTTCATGCCCAGCATCCCGCATGCGCTGCCGCCCTGTGGCGTCACTATTGAAGTTCGCGTCAGTTTCATACAGCGAGAGCCAGCCCTGACGGTGGATCAGGTGCTTAACGCCGGCAAGCTCCGCCAATGCTTCGTGCGCATCGATGACGGGTGCATGCAATGCTGCCAGTGCCTTGGATTGCTCGGCGATGCGGGCAGGTGTTCCGGCGGCGACAAATTTCATCAGCCACGGCAACGCTTTTGGCAGATAGCGTTTGCGGAGTGCGAGCGGCCCCAAGGGGTCCAGCAACCACCCTGGAATTTGCTTCAGCATGCCCGGCCCGGCCATAGGATTAATCGACTGTGGGGAAATGGCCCCTGCGTTGCCGTAGGATGTCTGCGAACCGGGTGCCTCAGAATCCAACAGCGTTACGCGCCAGCCGTCCTGCAGGAGGTGCAGCGCTGTGGATGCGCCGACAATGCCAGCACCGATGATCGTGACATGACCGTCCCGGCCGGTTCCGTTTTCCGCGTTCATGGACTCAACCTCCCTAGAGAATCTGTGTGACGAAGCTTATACGTTTCGTACTGAATGGGGAGGCTCTGTATTTGGCGAATGTCGTGCTTGGGCTGATTGGTGACAACATTGCAGAATCTCGCGCGCCAATGCTGCACCAGTTGGCAGGCGATCTGGCGGGGATCAATGTTCGCTATGACCTGCTGATCCCCTCGGCTTTGAAGCAGAACTTTGACGCTGTGTTCGCGACCGCCTCAGCCAAATGTCACGGCCTCAATATCACGCTGCCTTATAAAGAGCGCGTCGTCGCCAAGCTGCAGATCAATGATCCATTGGTGCGGGCCATGGGTGCGGTGAACACGGTCGTTTTTAGTAATGACGGTGCAGAAGGCTTCAACACAGATCATTCAGGGTTTATGGCGGCATATCGGGGTGCGTTGGGTAAGGCAGCGCCGGGGCCAGTCTGTCTGCTGGGTGCAGGCGGCGTTGGCAAAGCGATAGCGTTTGCCCTGTTGGGCCTGGGTGCGCGAGATATGCGCTTGGTAGAAGTGGATCGACCTAAAGCAATGGCGTTGGCTGCCGTTTTGAAAGCAGCAGAGCCAAGCCTTGCGATCACGGTTTCCGATGATCCTGCAGACTGTGTTCCAGGCGCTGAAGGCTTGCTGAATTGCACCCCACTCGGCATGGGCGGATATGGCGGAACACCGCTTGGGCCGGAATGGATGGGAACGGCGGCCTGGGCGTTCGACGCCGTCTACACCCCGCGCGACACAGTTTTCTTGCAGGATGCCGCTGCGGCAGGCCTGCAGACCGTCTCCGGTTATGAGTTGTTCTTTCATCAAGGCGTGCATGCATTCCGGCATTTCACGAGCTGTGATGTTGATGAACCAGCCCTTCGAAAGGCGTTGATCGATGCTGATTAAGAGTCTGCGGCTAGTGGCATTGCTGGCCTGTCTGGTACTTCTGCCAATTCAAGCAATTGCAGACGCAAAGACCGGCGCACGCTTGATGGCGGCAGCAACGGCAGAGGCGGCCCGCATTCCAGATGGCGCAGCGCGTACCCGCACCGTCTTGGCGATCGCGCGCATTCAGCATGAAGCTGGTCTAGACAGCCACGCGCGAGATGCGCTCCGGCAAACGGCAGAGGCAATTTGGCAGGCCAATGGCGATCAACCACCTGCCGTGCGTGATGGCTGGCGGGCTGGATTGCTGGCTGAAACGGCGGAGACCGCATGCAGTCTTGGTTTCAAGGATGACGCTGCACGGATTCTAGACGTTGCGGAAGGTGTCGCTGGCGTTGCCCAGCTGACTGCGAAGGTCCGTCTGCTAAGGGCTGCAATCCTCTGCCAGAACGGTCCAGCAAGTGAAGCGCTTTGGCGGAGCGTGGCGGACGGTGCTGGTGGTGAAACCGTGTTGGCGCTGGCGGGGCAAGGTCTGGCCGGGCAAGCGGAAGCCTTGTGGCGCAGCCTTCAGGTGGGCGCGCGGCAGGCGTCGGCCCCAGCAACAGCGTCTGCATTGGCGCGGCTTGGTTATATACAGGCGGCCCGCCGGATTGATCCGAATGTTCAAGCCCCAGGCCCAGAAGAAATGCTGCCCGAACTGCTGGCCCAGGCGGACGTGCGGCGCTTGATTGGTGATAAGGCCGGCTCTGCCGGGTTCCTGCAAGCGGCAGCGCGGCAGGTTCCTGCCGCCCCGGCGTATGCGCCTGCGCTCGCCGCCGCCTACGCGGACCTCGGCGACATTGCGCGGGCGGATGCCGCGCTCCGAAATGGGGGTGACAGCCCAGCGTCAAGGGCATCCCTAGCGGCGGCTTACGCGACGGCAGGTGATGTCGCGAGCGCCCGGCGCATTCTTGGCCGCTTGAATGGACCTGCTGCTACCCCTGCATTTGCGGCCATAGCCAAAGCTGGGAAAGACGCTACCGCTGCTGCATCCGCCAGTCGTGTCGCAGAAAGCCTTGGGCCAGGCCGGGCCAAAGCTGAAGCGCTAGCCCATGCCGCTGCTGCGGCAATCGCTGTTCCGTAAGTGTTGCATGATCTCGACGCGTGAGCGCCGTCAGCGTATTGATATGCAAACAACTGTTCTTCCGGGAGAGAATCGATGGAAATCCGTAATCTGGGCACGTCTGGCCTGCGCGTATCGCTGGTTGGCCTTGGCTGCAATAACTTTGGTGCCAAGTTGGATGCAAACGGCACCAAAGCCGTCGTCCACGCAGCAATCGACGCTGGCATCACACTGTTTGACACGGCGGACATGTATGGCGGCCAAGGCGGGTCTGAAAAGCATCTGGGCGCAGCTCTTGGTGAGCGCCGCAAGGACATCGTACTTGCCAGCAAGTTTGGCTGGGAAATGGACAGTGAAGGCAAGAAGCGCGGTGCATCCCGTGGCTACATCATCCAAGCTGTGGAAGACAGCCTGCGCCGCCTGAACACGGATTGGATTGACCTCTACCAGCTTCACAAACCCGATCCCTACACGCCCATCGACGAAACCCTGAGTGCGCTGGATATGCTGATCCAGCAAGGCAAAATTCGATATATCGGCTCATCAAACCTCAGCGCCTGGCGCTCGACGGAAGCGGAATATGTCGCCCGTGAACTGGGTGTTGAACGGTTCGCTTCCTGCCAGGAAGAATGGAATGTTCTAAACCGCAGGATCGAAGCCGATGTTGTGCCAATGATGGAAGAATATGGCCTTGGCATGCTGCCTTTCTTCCCCCTCGCTTCCGGCCTGCTGACAGGTAAATACAAGCGTGACGCGATGCCTGAGGGGGCCCGGCTAACGGACAATCCGAAATTCGCTAACCGGGGCTATGTGAACCCAACGAACTTTGACAAGGTTGAGAAGTTGGAAGCCTTCGCGAAGGACCATGGCCACAGCTTGCTGGAATTGGCCTTCGGCTGGCTCGCCTCCCAATCCGTCACGTCGAGCGTGATCGCTGGTGCGACTAAGCCGGAACAGATTCAATCTAACGTCAATGCCGCTGGATGGGCGATGACGAGCGATGAATTGGCCGATATTGACGGCATCGTTGCCGACTAAGGGGCCGTCACACATGCCCGCTTTCATCGAAAAGCTGGATGCGGCTGGCCTTGATGCCAACTTGGACGCGCTGGCGGAAATTCTGCATACAGCGGTCCAGGCTGGTGCCAGCGTTGGGTTTGTCTGGCCATTCTTGCTAGAAGATGCCCGGGAATTTTTCGCTGGGAAGGTGCGGGATGGTGTGGCGGGCGGCAAACGGGTGCTGTTTGCAGCCTCTGTCGATGGCCGTGTGCTTGGCACGGTGCAGCTTGATATGGACCTGCCGCCAAACCAGATTCATCGCGCCGATGTGGCTAAGCTTCTGGTCCACCCAGATGCCCGCCGCCAAGGCCTTGCTCGCAAGCTGATGATTGCGTTGGAAGATGAAGCGCAAGCCCGTGCACTGAAGCTTCTGGTTCTGAATACGCGGACTGGTGACGCTGCCGAGCCGTTGTATTCAGGGTTTGGCTATAAGACGACGGGCCAGATCCCATATTTTGCAATGGCTCCAGCAGGCGACCGGCTGGACGCCACGACGTATATGTATAAGCGGCTTTAGATGCGGATGGGGTGAGGGGGAAAGCTTGCAGGATAAAACTCACCCCTGCACACACTAACAAGCGTTCTGGATCGCTTGCCAGTCAGCTGCGGACATTGCAGGTCGTGTTCCTCGCGTCGCTGCCGCCGCTTCAACTCGGTCAGAAAGCCGGGGGTGGGAGCCAAGCAAGACTGAGCCGCCGTCTGCTTCAGGGAACCGCTTTTGCAAATTCTCAAAGAATGACGCCATGCCGGTAGTGCCAATGCCTGCATTAATCAGCATTTTTCGTGCGACGGCGTCTGCTTCCCGTTCCGCTGCACGAGTGTAGGCGAGGCCAGTCAGCGCTTCCGCTGCCGTGCCGCCCATACCGCCGCCGGTCAGCATTTCGCCAATTAATGTCAGCCCAAGGCTTCGGGCAACCCCACGGGTCGGATGGCGTTCAAGGGCATGGGCGAACTCATGGGCGATAACGGATGCAAACGCTTCCGGCGTATCAGAAAACGCAATCAGCCCTTCAAATGCCAGCAATTGCCCACCGGGTGCAGCGACAGCATTGATCACATCCCCAGCCGCAAAGCGTAGATTGATGCTGCCCACATCTTCGCCTGTTGCATCCGCAAGCCGTGCGAGCAGGCGTTGCCCGGCGGCCTCTGCGGCGGGGGCATCGCAATAGCCTTCGCCCATACCATAAGCCACATCGGTGCGGACACTCTCACCGAAGGGTGCCAGCCATTCGTTCGGTGCCAGGGTCGCCAAGCGTGGCAGGCCCTCCAGCGCTAGGAGGGCAATCAGCGCCGTCGCCGCAATGGCACCGAAAATACGGTTCCGCCGGCTGATATGCCCGTGCCGCCTACCGTGACGCGTATCCAACCAAGGCGCGCGGCGACGGAGGGCCAAGGCGGTATCTGCGTCCTCTACGATCAGCCGTGCATCAGGGTCATTGGCGTTTTGTAGGCGGAGATGTCCGCGCCGCACATCATGCGCCGTCGCGATATCATCAAGCGGCCAATAGACCGCACCGAAGCCTTCCGGCGTGATCATCAGATAGTCGCCAGCCAATAGCAGATAGGCCTCATGGCCTTCCGCCGTCACACCATCGAAATAGGTTCCGTCGGCGCGATCCTGCATCAGTCGAACGCGGCGGGGGACGGACGCTTCGCCATAGCAATCAAGCCTTGCCGCGCAGCATTTCAATGATACCGGAGAAGTCCTTAGCGCCGCTGCCCATATTGGAGAAGAGGGCGTACAGCGCCTGGGCTTCTGAGCCTAATGGTGTAGACACACCTGCTTGCTGCGCTGCGTCCTGAGCAAGCCGAAGGTCTTTCAGCATCATGTCTGCCGTAAACCCAGCCTGATAATCCCGATTGGCGGGAGAGGCTGGTGCTGGGCCGGGCACGGGGCAGTAGGTGTTCAAAGCCCAGGAAGATGCCGTGGCTGTTGAGCAGACATTGTAGACGATCTGCCGGTCGATCCCGAGCGCATCCGCCAGATTGAAGCCTTCCGCAACGCCGATCATGGAGATGGCGAGCATCATGTTGTTGCAGGCTTTGACGGCCTGTCCCGCACCCGCACTGCCGCAATGGACGATGGTTTTGCCCATGGCATCGAAGGCTTTGGCACCGCGTTCGAACGCATCCGCATCACCGCCGACCATGAAGGTCAATGTACCGCCTTCCGCACCGCCGGTACCGCCAGATACGGGGGCGTCCAGCATTGCGAACCCGGCTGCTTCTGCAGCGGCAGCCACTTCCCGGCTGGTCGCGACATCGATGGTGGAGCTATCGATGAACAGCGTGCCTTTCGGGGCGTTCGCGAAAATTCCATCCTCGCCCATATAGACTTCGCGCACATGCGCACCTGCGGGGAGCATGGTGACGACGATTTCTGCGTCCTTCACAGCCTCGGCGACCGTTGGGGCTGCTGTCGCACCTGCTGCTTCTGCTGCGGCAACGGCTTCTGGCGACAGGTCGAAGGCCTGCACTTGGTGCTGCGCTTTCGAAAGATTGGCGGACATTGGCCCACCCATATTGCCAACGCCGATAAATCCGATACGGGCCATGATGATCTTCTCCGTTACAACTGATCTAGAATGTGAGGCCGCCGATGTCCGGCACCTCGAAATGGGCTTGAACGTCAGAGGGTGCGACGTCTTCAATGCGGGCGTCGCGCCACTTCGGTTGGTTGTCTTTGTCCACGATAAGGGCACGCACGCCTTCGCGAAACTCCCCCATCTCGAAGGATTTAAGCGCGATCCGATATTCGAGCGCGAGGCAGTCTTCGAAATCAAGCTTCGCACCGCGTTCCAACTGCTCCCATGCGAGCGCGACCGAGAGCGGTGATTTTGAGCGGAGCGCCTTCAGCTGCTTTGCGGCCCACGCGTTGTCGCTGGCGGTGAGGGCTTCCAGCACGGCGTTTAAGCTGGGTTGGTCGAATGTAGCAGTTACATCCGCCCGGTTCCCGGCTAGGCGGCCAGTGGGCGCTGGTTCAGCGACGCTTTGAATGGCGGTGGCTACATCTTCTGACGATGCCTTCGCTAGCGCTGCAATCAACGCATCCGTCTTCTCGACCGGGAGATAGGCGTCCGCCAGCCCTTCAGCGACGCAATCGCCGCCGTCGAGCCTACCGCCTGTCAGCGCCATATATTGGCCGAGGCCGTCCTTGAGACGCGGCAGGAAGTAGGTGCCACCAACATCTGGGAAGAAGCCGATGCCCGTTTCCGGCATAGCGAAAGTCGTCGCATCCGTCGCGATCCGATGCCCGCCATGCACTGAAACACCGACCCCGCCACCCATAACAATACCGTTGTAGAGCGCGATATACGGCTTCGGGTAGGTCTTGATGACGTTGTTAAGCCGATATTCCTCGCCAAAGAATGCTTGCGGGTAAGTCGTATCCCCGGCTGTCATTTCATCGAACAGCTTCTGGATATCGCCGCCCGCCGCGAACGCTTTGCCGCCAGCGCCAAGAATCATCACCGATTGAACGGTGTCATCTTCAGCCCAAGTCGCCAGTTTGTCCGCCATGGCCCGCACCATAGCCAACGAAATTGCGTTCAGCGCCTTTGGCCGGTTCAGCGTGATAAGCCGCAGCCCGCCGCGCGCCTCAAACAGAATATCGCCAGCTTCGGAGTTGTCGGTCATGCGGAGGCCCTCGCCTTATCCAGAAGTTTGCGGGCGATGATAACGCGCATGATTTCGTTTGTGCCTTCCAGGATTTGATGGACTCGGACGTCACGGACGTGGCGTTCAAGTGGGAAGTCTTTCAGGTAACCGTAGCCACCGTGGATTTGCAGCGCCTCGTTGCAGATATCGAACCCGGCGTCTGTGGCAAAGCGTTTGGCCATGGCGCAGTGGAGGGTGGCGTCCGGCGATTTTGCATCGAGGGAGCGCGCGGCACGGTAGGTCATCAGGCGGGCAGCATCCAGATTGGTCGCCATGTCTGCGGCTTTGAATTGCAATGCCTGGAAATCCGCCAGCCGTTTCCCGAATGCTTTGCGTTCTTCCATATAGGCCATCGCGGCTTTGAGCGCGCCTTCCGCCGTGCCAAGCGAACAGGCGGCGATGTTGATGCGCCCGCCATCCAGACCTGCCATGGCGATCTTGAAGCCCTCGCCCTCAGCGCCGACGCGGTTGGCGACGGGCACGCGGGCGTCCTCGAACAGCACCTGAGCTGTCGGCTGGCTGTTCCATCCCATCTTCCGCTCGACCTTACCGAAGGACAGTCCTGGCGTGTCTTTCGGGATGATCAGGCAGGAAACACCCTTCGGCCCATCCTCGCCCGTGCGCACCATGGTGACGTAAACATCGGACACGCCCGCGCCAGAGATAAACGCCTTGCCGCCGTTCAGTACGTAATCGTCCCCGTCCCGGACGGCTTTGGTGGAGAGCGCTGCTGCGTCCGAGCCCGATCCCGGTTCCGTCAGGCAATAGCTGGCGATCTTGGCCATGGATGTGAGGTCCGGCAGCCATTGCTGGCGCTGCTCCTCGCTGCCGAAGCGGTCAATCATCCAGCCGGACATATTGTGTATCGACATGAAGGCAGCGGTTGAGGTGCAGCCTTCTGATAGCGCTTCAAAAATCAGCGCGGCGTCCGTGCGTGTGAGGGCGGACCCGCCGACATCCTCCGCCACATAAATTCCCGCGAAGCCAAGCGCCGCCGCATCCCGCATCACGTCTGTCGGGAAGATGGCTTCTTCGTCCCACTTGGCGGCGTGGGGCGCGAGTTGGTCTTGGGCGAAGCGGCGGGCGGCGTCCTGGAACGCGGTCTGGTCTTCGGTGAGGGCAAAATCCATGGCGCTAATCGTCTCCTGGCGGTCCCCCATGGTTTAGCGGCGGGGAGGGCATGGATCAATGATGTGACATCGGTTCCATCGCCCGCGCGCTTGCTTCACTGTATAAAAGTTACAGCAGGTAATTTTTTTGAGTGTGAAGGACTTCGCCATGACATCCGGCGCCTATCCCCAAATCCGCATGCGTCGTAACCGGCGGGACCATTGGAACCGTCGCCTGGTGCGCGAGAATATTGTGACGGTGGATGACTTCATCTGGCCGATCTTTGTGGCGGAAGGCCAGGGCAAGAAGGAAGAGATCGACGCCATGCCCGGCCAGTTCCGTTGGAGCCCGGATCGCATCGCCGAAGCCGCCCGTGAGGCTGCTGATCTCGGCATCCCCGCCGTCGCCATCTTCCCGGAGATTGAGAAGGCGAAGAAAGACCCGGATGGTTCGGAAGCCCTCAACCCGCACAATATCGTCGTGCAGGCGATCAAGGCGGTGAAGGCGGAGACGCCGGATATTGGCATTGTGTGCGACGCAGCGCTCGACCCTTTCACCAGCCACGGCCAGGACGGGCTGGTGCGGGACGGCTATGTGGTGAATGACGAAACGGTGGAAGTGCTCTGCCAGCAATCCATCCTGCAGGCGGACGCAGGCTGCGACGTGATCTCCCCTTCCGACATGATGGACGGTCGCGTTGGCCAAATTCGCAAAGCGCTGGATGAAGCTGGGCATGACCATGTCCGCATCCTCTCCTACGCCGCCAAATACGCGAGCGCCTATTACATGCCGTTTAGGGACGCCATCGGCTCCTCCACGTTCTTGGGCCAGGGCGACAAGAAAACCTACCAGATGGACCCGGCCAATACGGATGAAGCGCTGCGTGAAGTGGCACTGGATATCCAGGAGGGTGCGGATATGGTCATGGTGAAGCCCGGCCTGCCGTATCTGGACGTCATCCGCCGCGTCAAAGATACGTTCCAGATGCCGACCGTCGCCTACAATGTCTCCGGCGAATATTCCATGCTGAAAGCGGCAGGCGAACGCGGCTGGCTGGATTACGACCGCGCCATGATGGAAGCCCTCATCAGCTTCAAACGCGCGGGCGCAGACGCCATCTTGACATATTCCGCACTAGAGGCCGCCCGCCTCATCCAATCCGGCTACGAAGGATAATCTCCCATGCTTAAATCCCGCCAAGTCGGCAAATCCGGTCTCAGCGTTTCGCAGCTATGCCTTGGCACCATGAATTTTGGCGTGCCGGGGCGGGGGCATCAGGGGGATTGGACGCTTTCGATTGATGATGCGAAGCCGATCTTCAAGGCAGCGCTCGACCACGGCCTGTATTACTTCGACTGCGCGGATGTCTATGGCCTCGGTGCCTCTGAAGAAGTCACGGGCGAAATTTTGCGTGGGCTGACAGCGCGGGAGAAATACGTTCTCACCACCAAGCTTTCAGCACCCATGGGCCGGAACCCGAACCAGGGCGGCCTTTCCCGCAAGCACATCATGGAGGGGATTGACGCCAGCCTGAAGCGTTTGGGCGTAGATTACGTGGACCAGCTTATCATCCACCGCCACCCCCATGGCGGCTTGGGCGCGGCCTCTGCCCCCATCGAGGAAGCGATGGAAGCGCTGCATGATGTAGTGAAATCCGGGAAGGCGCTGTATCTTGGCGCATCCAGCATGTTCGCCTGGCAGTTCACGGAATTGCAGATGCTGGCGGAGCGGCACGGCTGGACCAAGTTCATCTCCATGCAGAACCACTACAACCTGATCTACCGCGAGGAAGAGCGGGAGATGAACCCCTATTGCATCGCCACCGGCATCGGCCTCACCCCCTGGAGCCCCCTGGCGCGAGGCATCCTAACGGGCGCCTATAAAGGCGGGTTGGACGCAGGCTCCACTGCTCGCTCCAAGGGGGCAGACGCCAAACGCACCAGCGGCCTCTACCGCGGCGAAATGGATTTCCAGATCGCTGCCCGCGTCCAGGAAGTCGCCGCCCGCACCGGCCACACCCCCGCCCAAATCGCGGTCGCCTGGCTACAGAACAAGCCAGAGATCACAGCCCCCGTCATCGGCGTCTCACGGGTGGAACAACTGGACCAGCTCGTGGCGGCGGCTGAGATTACGCTGGATGCGGCAGATGTAGCGTATTTGGAGGAACTGTATAAGCCAGTGGAGAATTTGCTGACGCTGGGGAGTTCTTGATAGAAACAATACTGGAACAATTGACAAAAACAGCTTAAAATATGTTCCTATAATGTTTACATCCGATGTCCTGAAACCCGATAAGGACACCAAGCCATGTTTTTTGACCCCGCCGATCCCGCAATTCTGGAAGAAATCCCAGACCCACGTCCGTATAATGAGCGCAACGCGTTCATAAAGTCCTCCGTCGGCCCGGACCGCACCAACAGTCTCACCGACGTAGCGACAGCCGCTCGAAACTTATCTGAACTTGGCTTTCTTGACGCCCGGGACAAATCTCTCGCCGGCGAACGCACCAACGCACTCGAGGTCGCGACGTGGAATTTCCAAAAAGAACAAAATAGCAACAATTATGCAGCCTTAACAGAAGACGCCGCCTACGGTCCCCAAACCCAAGCCGCCATCATCCCCGCCCTCCGCCGCCAACGCGACATGCGCGCCGCAGGCTTGCTGCCAAATCAGCATCCGCCGCTGCCGAAGCCTGCATCATTGCCCAACAATGCACCAGAGGCCAAATCCCAGAGCGCCAAAATGAGACAGACTGAAAATCTTATCAGCTATGCCTTGGACGAAATCGAGCGCCCTTGGACTAGCGAAGAGGCCGCGGACGCCGTGGAACCGCCGGTCATACATATTGCTGGAGATTTAACTGATGAGCCCGATTGGGGAAAAACCATGACCGAGGAGATTCCTGGGTCTGCGTTGGAATTCATTGACCAGGATAGTGTGCCTATGGAAGGTATTATCCTAGCCAGGGCCGGGGCCGGTCGAACTGCATCTCCCTGGTCACAACCAGTGTTCCCGCGACGGCCCCGAGATCGAGATAGGCTTGATAAAGGTGGCGAGCCGCCCAAGCAAATAATACAACCAGCCCCGGCGCCCAATTCAAATAGACCTCGCAATGACGGAATGCCGCAGAAGCAACCACCAACTACTCCAGATGAGTGGCTTCAGCCTGCGCCTAAGCGCATCCCGCCGCCGCCGAAACTGCCACTGCAGGAGCTCACGCGTGTAGCTGAGGATGTTGTCGACCAAGTCCTGGTACCGCATATGCATAATCGACACGGAATACTCGGGAATCCCATGACCCGTCGTGGCGACAAGATATTGGCCGATGCATGTAAGGAAACGCTCAAAGAGGGCTGGCCTGAATTTGTTGACTTGGTAGGGCACCTAAACGGCGGGGGAAAGAGCCAAGAGCATCTGCAGCACGCCCTCAATAAGTGGACGTTCTCTCGTCCAGATGGAACATTTGGTGACCTTGCGAACCCTTTGGACGCTTTTCGCGTCAATACCCAAGATAGCCTTGCGAGTGGCTCAGCTACAAGCCGGGAGCAGAAAAGCCTTGAACGAATGCGTTGGATTGCCAATACGCGTCGACCCAATGCATCAAGGCTCCGGGATGTAGTTGGTGAGGCGATAGTTATAGGTATGCCAAAACTAACTAATAAATTCACCGAAGAGGAGTATAAAAAATTAGCAAAGATGGTTTGTGAGGAGGGTTGGAAAATGCTTCTAGGGGCAAAACCTAAAAGAAAGCCAAAACGCCGATCATCAAAGCCGAAAAAGCCTAAAAATTAGAAAACATGGCTTGCAAGCCCCGGAGAGAGTATTCTCACTGGGGCGTGTAGACTTATTTGGTGGATTCCGACGCGAAGCGCAACGCGATCAAGCAAACCTGATTTGAACGTCATTTCCAAGCTCGGCGAGCATGGCCTCGATGGGTGTTTTGAATCCGAGGCACTTTCGCGGCGTTGAGTTCAGGGCCATGGCAATCT